>NZ_QROM01000001.1:75339-340613 GCF_003474365.1 Collinsella sp. AF38-3AC | reverse complement strand
TTGATCTTGTTTACCTCCCCCATATGCTCACAACTCAATAGCAAAAGCCCCGCAGTCGGAGCGGACTGCGGGGCTCATGAAGAGAGGTAGTTTGTGGGCGCTTTGCCTGGCGCCCACGAGAGAGGCAACGGAGTAGAGACTACTCGTGGATGCGGGTACCGGAGAGGCCGGCCATGGTCTCGGCGGCCTTGTCCAGGGCGCCGATGATGCAGGTGCGGCCCTTGCGGGAACGGGCGAACTTGATGGCGGCGCGGACCTTGGGCTCCATGGAACCCTTGCCGAACTGGCCCTCGTCGGCCAGGCGCTCGGCCTCGTCGGCGGTGAGGTCCTCGAGCTCCTCCTGGTTGGGCTTGCCGAAGTTGATGGCGACATGCTCGACGGCGGTCAGCAGGAACAGGACGTCGGCGTCGCAGTCCTCGGCCAGCAGCTCGCCGCCCAGGTCCTTGTCGATGACGGCGGGAACGCCCTTGTAGCAGCCCTTGTTCTCGTAGTCGCGGACGACGGGGATGCCGCCGCCACCGCAGGCGATGACGATGAACTCATTGTCGAGCAGGTTGAGGATGGAGTCAGCCTCGACGATCTTCTTGGGATCGGGGGAGGCGACGACGCGACGCCAGCCGCGGCCGGAATCCTCGACGAAGACCTTGGAGGGGTCCTCGGCCATGAACTCCTTGGCCTGCTCCTCGGTGTAGAAGGGGCCGATCGGCTTGGTCGGGTTCTTGAACGCGGGATCATCCGGATCGCACTCGATCTGGGTGACGACGGTGGCGGCGTGCCAACGCTTGTAGCGCTTGTGCATCTCGCGGCCGATGCCCTGCTGCAGGTGGTAGCCGATGTAGCCCTGGGACATGGCGCCGCACTCGGGCAGCGGCATCTCGGGGGTGCCGATGGCGTCGTGGGCAGCGGCGAAGGCGTTCTGGATCATGCCGACCTGCGGGCCGTTGCCGTGGGTGATGATGATCTCGTTGCCCTGCTCGATAAGACCGAGGAGAGCGTGGGCGGTGTTGCTCACGGCCTCGATCTGCTCGACGGGGTTGTTGCCGAGGGCGTTGCCGCCGAGGGCGACGACAATACGATCGGGCTTGCCAAGAGGCTTAGACATTGCTGGAATCCTTTCTGTAAAAGGCCTACAACCCATTAATAACCCGCGTCCGTGCGATACGCGAGTTTATTAAGGTTTATATTCTCTTTATCGCTCATTTTATTCATTTTGAAAATAGTGGAGCGGTGAACGGTCGTTTTTATCCGCTCAGCGTACAGAACCCCAGCTCAGACATATCTACGCCATTTACGTGCGACTTTATTTGAATACAGCAAGGATTATGTTGGATTATACAAACTATATCTCTGCTAAACACAAAACGGGCAGCATAATATCTTACTCGCACTATACGAGATTCTATGCACTTATAGGACGAGTATGCATCCCTGCAAAAACATGGGGCTTTTCATCCAACAAAAAGGATAGTCGATCGTGCTTCACCCTGCGGTAAGCGACTGTGAACAAGTTGCGCTGTGCCCAAGCGTCCAAAAAAATCTAAACAGGGATATTGCTTCGGCTCCCAAGGCGTGATACTTTAGCCAAGTACAGCACGGGCTGGGGCGGCAGGCATCTGTCGTGAAGTTTGGGTTCGGCGACCCCGTGGCTGTCTTCTCCTTTATCCGCCAGCGAGCCCCTTGAGCGACGGATTGAGGAGGTCCTTACTATGACAAAAATGCTCAAGATTACGCTGAATGGTGAGACGTTTCTCGCCGACATGCTCTGGGACAAAGCGCCCGAAGCATGCAGATTGTTCGAAGCGTCCTGTCCGGTCGAGTCGCGCATCTTCTCGGCAAAGATTTGCGATACCGAGGTGACCTATCCCGTATCGGGCCCCATCGCCAACTACGAACACATCGAGAATCCCGTCTTTAACGAGCCGGCGGGTGCGGTGAGCTGGTACGGCGGCTGGTCTTCGGTCTGTATCTTCTTTGATGTTTGCGAGCCTTTTGGCACCTGCGACATGTTTGCCCGCATCTGCGAGGCCGACCGCGAGCGCTTTGCCACCGCTTGTCGCAACATTTGGGACAATCAGGGCATGTACATCAAAAACGAAATCGTCGAGATCGAAGCGGAGGCCTAAAGATGATGAGTATCGACACCCTGCTTGTACTCGACCTTGCAGAGTACACCACTTCGCTAGAAGCCCTTGCCGACCAAATGATGCTTGAGGAGCCGCGCGATATCGACTATATGCGTCGCCGCAAGCTCGACACTGGCCGCGAGTTCGCAGTATGGAACTTTACCGTCGGCTACTGCATGAACGCTGCCGATGCCCTTTCGCTCCTGCGCGCCCAGGCAGCCGAGAACGTCAACGGTAACACCGCCGACTTGGCCACCCTCAACAACAGCGCCGCGCGCCTGTGCGACTGGTTCTCGGGCGCCTTTGACGTCACCGGCAAGATGGACGATACGACCGCCGTCCTCGCCCGCAGCCGCGACCTCTACGCCCAGGTCGAGACCCATGAGCAGTTTGCCGCCCTCACCCGCGCCACCGAGCGCTATCTGGTCCAGCTGCAATTTTGGGTCGATCGCCAGATTCCCTGGCCGGCCATCAGCGACCTGGTCCACGGCTACCGTCTGCGCACCGAAACCGGCGAGACAAGGTAAACCGGACTAGCAGCACCAACCACACCCCATCACGGGGCCCAAAGTAGTAATCAAGAGGCTGGAGACGCAAGCAACAGCGTCCCCAGCCTTTTTGCATGGTACCGCGCCGGTTCGATGGCTTTGAGACCTAAGCGAATCTTCGCTATCTGCCAATTTCTGTATGATTTGGGTCATTTCTAACTGCCAATTTTTGTACTTATAGGGGCAATCCTATCTACCAATTTTTGTCATTTAGGAGTTTTAATGCCACCTAGTAAGATCATTGATGGGCTTTTGAACTGGCAAAACAACTCCAATAAGGCGTTGCTTGTTATCAGCTCCCCCTCTATACCCAGAGAAGCGCGTGGTTTCGCGGCAATGCCGCGAAACAGCAACCGGGACAAAAGGCCCTGCCAACCACGCCCCCCGTTCAGCCCCACAATCCGAGGACGTAGTCGTAGCAGGATCTGAGGGCTGACCTTCGCGGACATTCCGCAGGACGAAAGAACCCCCGCCGCACGAAGTGCGCAGCGGGGGTTCTTTCATGTCCGAGGACGTCCGCGAAGGTCAGCCCTCAGATCCTGCGGTGAGAGACCTAGGCCTCGTTGTACACCGTCTTGAGCTTCAGCAGGTGCTGGTAGCGATCCATGGCGGCCTGCTCGTTCTCCTTGAAGAGCTCCTCGGCGCGCTCGGGGAAGGAACGCGTCAGCGAAGCGTAACGGGCCTCGTTCATCAGGAACTCCTGATAACCGCCCGCGGGCTCCTTGGAATCGAGCGAGAACTTCTTGCCGGCAGCAGCCTCGGGGTTGAAGCGGAAGAGGTTCCAGTAACCGCACTCGACAGCCTTCTTCATCTCGGCCTGGCAGTTCTGCATGCCGCCCTTCTTGATGGAGTGCATCTCGCAGGGGCTGTAGCCGATGATGAGGGACGGGCCGTCGTAGGCCTCGGCCTCATGGATGGCCTTGAGGGTCTGAGCCGGGTTGGCGCCCATGGCAACCTGTGCCACGTAGACGTAGCCGTAGCTCATGGCAATCTCGGCCAGGGACTTCTTCTTGGTCACCTTGCCGGCAGCGGCGAACTGAGCGACCTGGCCCAGGTTCGAGGCCTTGGAGGCCTGACCACCGGTGTTGGAGTAGACCTCGGTATCGAAGACGAAGACGTTGACGTTGTGGCCGGAAGCCAGGACGTGGTCCAGGCCACCGAAGCCGATGTCGTAGGCCCAACCGTCGCCACCGAAGATCCAGAAGGACTTCTTGGTGAGGTAAGCCTTGTCGGCGAGGATCGCCTTGGAAGCGTCGCAGCCGCACTTCTCGAGCTCGGCAACGTAGGCGGCAGCAGCGGTCTTGGAGGCCTCGGCGTCGTTGACGGAGTCGATCCAAGCCTGACCGGCGGCCTTGAGCTCGTCGGACGGACCGTCAGCGGCGATGATGTCCTGGGTGGCGGCGATCAGCTTGTTCTGGACGGCCTCGTAACCCACGGCCATGCCCAGACCGTGCTCGGCATTGTCCTCGAACAGGGAGTTGTTCCACGCCGGGCCGTGACCGTCCTTGTCCTTGCAGTAAGGAGCGGTGGCAGCGGGGTTGCCCCAAATGGAGGAGCAGCCGGTGGCGTTGGAGATGAACATGCGGTCGCCGGCGACCTGGGTCACCAGACGTGCATAGGCGGTCTCGGCGCAGCCGGCGCAGGAGCCGGAGAACTCCAGGTAAGGCTGCTTAAACTGGCTGCCCTTGACGTTGGCCGCGATGAGCTCCTTCTTCTCGGAGACGTTCTCGACCATGTAGTCCCAAACGGGCTGCTGGTCCATCTCCTGCTCGGTGGGAACCATCTCGAGGGCGCCCTTGGGGCAGACCTTGACGCAGTTGGTGCAGCCCATGCAGTCGAGCGGGGACACGGCCATGGTGAACTTCATGCCCTTGGCCTTGGGGCCCATAGCGTCGAGCGTGCGGGTAGCCTCGGGCGCGGCGGCAGCCTCGTCCTCGGTCATCGCGAACGGACGGATGGTGGCATGCGGGCACACATAGGCGCACTGGTTGCACTGGATGCACTTGGTCTCGTCCCAGTGGGGAACGACCACGGCGACGCCGCGCTTCTCGTATGCGGAGGCGCCCAGCTCAAACTGGCCGTCGGCGCAATCGACAAAGGCGGAAACGGGCAGGCTGTCGCCATCCATGCGATCGATGGGCTCGAGCAGGTTCTTGACCTGCTGAGCGATGGCGGACTTGGTCTCCTCGGAGAGCTCGACGGGAGCGGCATCCTCGGCGGTAGCCCAGTCGGCCGGAACCTCGAACTTACGGAAGGCGGTAGCGCCAGCATCGATGGCCTTATGGTTGGCGTCGACGATGGCCTGGCCCTTCTTCATGTAGGACTTGGTAGCCGCGTCCTTCATGTACTGCAGGGCGTCCTCGGCGGGCAGGACCTTGGCCAGCGCGAAGAAGGCGGACTGGAGCACCGTGTTGGTGCGCTTGCCCATACCGACCTTGGCCGCCAGGTCGATGGCGTCGATCAGGTAGACGTTGACGTTGTTGTTCGCGATGTAGCGCTTGGCCACGGCGGGCATGTGCTCGGCGAACTCCTCGTCGCTCCACTGGCAGTTGACCAGGAAGGTTCCACCCGGCTTGACGTCGCGGACCATCTTGAAGCCCTTGACGATGTAGCTGGGGTTATGGCAGGCGACAAAGTCGGCCTTGGTCACGTAGTACGGCGAACGGATCGGGGAATCACCAAAGCGCAGGTGCGAGACGGTGACGCCGCCGGTCTTCTTGGAGTCGTACTGGAAGTAGGCCTGGACGTACTTGTCGGTGTGGTCGCCGATGATCTTGATCGAGTTCTTGTTGGCGCCGACGGTACCGTCGCCACCCAGACCCCAGAACTTGCACTCGATGGTGCCAGGGGCTGCGGTGTTGGGCGCATCCTCGGCCTCAGGCAGGCTCAGGTTGGTCACGTCGTCGACAATGCCGATGGTGAACTCGCGCTTGGGCTCGTCCTTCTTGAGCTCCTCAAAGACAGCAAATGCGGACGCGGGAGGCGTGTCCTTGCTGCCCAGGCCGTAACGGCCGCCGACGACCTTGATACCCGTCTTGCCAGCCTCGTAGAGAGCGGAGACGACGTCCTGGTAGAGCGGCTCGCCGATGGAACCCGGCTCCTTGGTGCGGTCCATGACGGCGATCTTCTGGACGGTCTCGGGGAGAACGTCAACGAAGTGCTTGATGGAGAACGGACGGAACAGGCGAACCTTGACCAGGCCAACCTTCTCGCCGTGAGCGTTGAGGTAGTCGATGACTTCCTCGAGCACGTCGCAGAAGGAGCCCATGCAGACGACGACGCGGTCAGCATCGGGAGCGCCGTAGTAGTTGAACAGGCCGTAATCGGTGCCGAGCTTCTCGTTGATCTTCTTCATGTAGCCCTCGACGACGGCAGGGAGCTCGTCGTAGACCTTGTTGCAGGCCTCGCGGTTCTGGAAGAAGACATCGCCGTTCTCGTGGCTGCCGCGGGTGTGCGGGTGCTCAGGGTTGAGCGCGTGGTCGCGGAAAGCCTGGACGGCGTCCATGTCGCACATCTCGGCCAGATCCTTGTAGTCCCACATGGCGACCTTCTGGATCTCGTGGCTGGTGCGAAAGCCGTCAAAGAAGTTAAGGAACGGGGTCTTACCCTCGATGGCGGCAAGGTGAGCCACCGGCGAGAGGTCCATGACCTCCTGGACGTTGCCCTCGGCGAGCATGGCGAAACCGGTCTGACGACAGGCCATGACGTCGGAGTGATCGCCAAAAATGTTCAGGGCGTGGGAAGCGACGCAACGCGCGGAGACGTGGAAGACGCCCGGGAGCTGCTCGCCCGCGATCTTGTACATGTTCGGGATCATCAGGAGCAGACCCTGAGAAGCCGTGTAGGTGGTGGTCAGAGCACCGGCACCCAGCGAACCGTGAACGGTACCGGCTGCACCTGCCTCGGACTCCATCTCGACGACCTTGACCGGGGTGCCGAAGATGTTCTTGCGACCCTGGGCCGCCCACTGGTCGACATGGTCGGCCATCGGGCTGGACGGCGTAATGGGATAGATTCCCGCTACCTCGGTGTACGCATACGAAACATATGCGGCCGCCTCGTTGCCGTCCATAGACTTAAACTTACGCGCCATATACCCCTCTCCTCTCATATAGGTATACAGGCCCCGGCGATCGCCGGGATGTTGGCGTGATGGGATTTTCGCTGTTGCTTCCATCATCTGGCAGGCAGACTGAGCAGCAGGTACATGGCGTGGAGAGAAGGCATGCCGAGGCGAGGGGCAGCTGATGCACCCCACAGACTCGACCGCCCGTCTTGCACATGACCGAGCGCCGCAAAGGCCGCATGCCGGATGCTCCCGGGCACGCCCCGGCGATGGGAAGCGCCCGCAACGGAAATCCGCATGCGGGTTTATTGTACCCCGCCGCCAAGCTATATTTCGTCAAATATAGGTGGGCGGTAATAGGTGGGCGGTAAAGGTTTACCTTGGGTGACCGCCAAGGGCCAAAATGGCCCCTCCATCCCCGGGCGACTGGCTCTGGCGCGACAAGGAGTGTCCCCAAGTGCCGGCAGAAAAGGAGCGTCCCTATCTGCCGGCTAGAGGGCACCGAAGAGGATGGCGTAGGTAGTGGATTCGCCGAGCTTGAGCTCGTCGCCGGGATTGAGTTGGGCGGAACGACCGGGCTCGACCTGAATGCAGACACGCGTGGCCCCGTTTACCACCACGGTTCCGTTGGTGGACGACAAGTCCTCGACGTGCCAGATATTTTGAGCATCGCACCAGATATGGGCATGGCGGGCCGAGACATCGTCGCCGACGTCGGTAATATCGCCCTCACCAGTGGCCAGCGCGCCAATCTCAACACCCTGCTCACTCGGCTGAATCCAGCGCGGGGCGCTCACGACAAAACTGTTTTGTATGCGCAGCAAGCCCAAAGGGTGCGCCGGGGCGGGTTCGCGTTCGCCCGCGGTCATCGACATGCCAAGCGAACGCGGCGTGGATGTGCCTCCGCCACAGGTCGCGTGCGCGTAGTCGATGGCATAGTTCACCGAGGACCGCACATCCGCCGAACAACCGACGGCGACAAACAGCACCAGCACGGCCTCGGCGCGCTCGGCGGGCATGAGTTCCGCCGCCTGGGACAGGCGATCGAGCGCGTTGCGATAGAGATTCGTGTCCTGGTGGCACTCTTCGAGCGCGCGTACCATCGGTTCACCTGCAGGACCGCAGACCATATTGATTACAGCCGTGGAGTCCATGGGATTGCGCTGGCGCAGGGCCAGTTGCGACATAATACGCGCAGCCGAGGTACCGTATTCGGCAAAGTAGCGCTGCTGAAGCGTGCCGACCGGCGCGCGAACGATAAAGCGGGAAACCCAAGAGCGATCGGCGGCTCGGCTCTGCGGGCTGCGGCCGTCGGCGAGCGGACGGGACGAAAGCACCAAGCCACACAGCTCGATATGGCTCAGATGCGCCGCGCGCTTAAAGATATCAAACATGGCGCCGCATGGGGTGAGCTCAACTTGAGATGCCATGACCTAGGCCTCCTTGGTCGTAGAAATAGAATCGGACGATACTTCGACAGGTCCGCCAAAAGTGCGGGCAGCTGCGGCGCCACCAGCAAGCGGAGTCGCCATCTGGGCTTTTGTGCGTCGCGGTGCCGAAACGGGAAGCTCAAAGGCAAAGCCCATCGCAAGCAAAAACCACGTAAGCGTATAGGTTGCAATCAGAGCGGCAACAAGGCCGCCCATCACGGCGCGTTGAGAAAATACGCTACATGCAGCCACAGCCAATACCGGAACCTCGCAGGCAGAAAGCGCAAGCACACCCTGCAGGAACCCCGAGCGCCGATCGCGCGCAAGTGCCCCCGCGGCAACGCCGGCTATGCCTGGCAGCGCCAACGCCAGTGCGGCAATAATACCCGGTAGCGACCCAGACCACACGAGCGATCCCAAAGTCGCCGTCACGCGAGCGCCCGATGCCAGCAGCGCGGCCGAAACCACGACCACAGCCCAAACCACGCCGCAGACGACCGCCGCGCCGACCATCAGCGCGCGACGAACCGCGCGGCCGGACGCATCCATGGGGCACGGCGTGAGCGGCTCGCCACGGAGCGAACGACCGACATTTTGCGCATAGTGGTCACAAAACGCCGAGAGCGCCGCCTCGACCGCCGCCGGCTCGGGACGATCTTTTTGAGAGCTGGACAGACAGGCCATCACCACGTCGAACAGCTGGGCATCGACAAACGCCAGCGCATCGCGTAGCTCCTCGGAATCCGGCTCAAGCCCCAGCTGCTGGGCCTGCTCGGCCGCGGCGAGCGCCACATCGGGCTCACGACGAAGCAACTGAGTCAAATCGCAACCGGGCGCATGGGCACCAATGGGATAGTCGGGCCGCGTGTCCATCTTGAGACGGTAGGGGCTGGCGATGTCGCGCGTCTTTTTGCGCGAACCCGAGGCGCCCGAAATGCTCGGCACGGCTTCGTATGGCGCGACGCCGGCAATGAGCTCGTAAACCGTGCTTGCCGCGGCATAGACGTCGATCGCCGGCGACATACGCAAAGCGCGCAGGTCGGGAATATCGTCGGTGAGCATCTCGGGCGGGGCATAGGCAACCGTCGCGCGACGCAGCGTGGCATAGCGCTCGGTAAAGGATGCCTTGCCGCCGGTACCAGCCACGGCCGACGCAGGCTCAAGCGCCAGCGACGAGCCAAAGTCGATCAGGCACAGGTCAAAGGTGCCCTCGGCAAGCTGCCGGTCAAGCGGTAGACGCGCCGTACGCACCATAATATTAGCGGGCGAGATATCGCGATGGACAAAGCCCTCACCCACCAGGCTCATACGGCAGAGCAGATCGAACAGGTCGCGACCCAAACGCGCCGCCACAAGCGGCGACAGGCGTCCGGCATCGTCCACGGCGAGCCGCGAACGCAAGCGGGCGAGCGTCTCGCCCTCGACCCATTCCATGACAATTGCAGGCACACCGTCGACCTCGCCCCAGCCATAGAGGCGGGGAAAGCCCTTAAGGCCCGAAAGGGCGCGATGGCATTCATATTCCTCGCGAAACGCCGCCTTGAACTTGGCGACCAGCGCCTCGTGAGTTGCATCGTCGTCAAACTCATCGCGCGTCGGCAAGATGAGCTGCTTGAGCGCCACGGCCTCGCCTTGGGCGTTGACGGCACGCGTCACGCGGCCGATACCGCCACGGCGTATGGTGGCATCGTCGGCAAACAGCATCGTAAAACGACGCAGATAGGTAGGCAGTTCGTCCTGACCGAGCGCAATGGCCGGCTCAAACCCGTCGACACGCGCCAGGCGCAGGCCGACCATGGAATCGCGACCGAGCGATTGTGGTGTGGTGGATGCAAGATCGGTCATCATAGGGCAAGCGCCGCCACGTTATTGTTGAAGTTACCGAGCGCGACGTCATCATCGCCGTAATGGCCGACCCATTGACATAGGTTGGTGTAACAGCCCCACAGATTGGCGTACTGCTGATACCACTTTGACCGGGGCGAGAATGTCTGACGACCGAACTCGGCTCGAATGACAAACATCTCCCCGACCAGGCTGTCGCACGGCCTGGGATCTCCCGTAGAGTTATAGGTCGAGACCACGTCATTGGCACGAGAAACATAGCCGTCGAGCATGTTGTACTTGGTCACAAGCCAACTGTGAATGCTCTCTTCCTCAGCAGCGGAAAGGCCACCGGAGTTTGCATCGTTGTCAGTGTTGCCGCCCGTCGAGCCGCCGTTTCCAGACCCTCCGGCAGAGGAACCCGATCCTGAGCCGCCGCCCGAACTCGACGAATCCGAGCCGGAGCCAGAAGTATCCGAGCTACCGGGCTTTCCGGACTGCTGGGCGTCCTGCTCCTTCTGCTGCTCGACCTTACTCACCGTTGCCGCCACGCTATTGTTGGACAACCGATCGATGATCTTGGTGTTGGTGAGCACGATGGTTTTGCCATTGGCAAGCGTGACTTCGTTGTCTGGGGCCTCGGCGCCGTTCGCGTCGTCGGTGCCAAACACAATATGCGCGACCACACTTGCCCAAGCATATCCAGTCGTGGTGCCCAGGTCACTTTTGACCTCATGCCCCACGCGCGGTTCGCGTGCGGCATGCGCCTGCATCATGGACGGCACGGTCATGCCATAGACAGAAACGCCAGCTACGACCAGCGCCAGCGAGCAAGACAGCAGTGCGTACGCCCGCGGCGCCAAGCCCAGTCGGCGTCGCATGCGCACCGCGGCGCCGCGCTTTGTCTGAGTGCCACCGGGCCGCATGCGTTCTCCTCCAACAAAAACACGCCGCTCGGGAGCGGCGCATTCATTCGAATCCATATTTGAGTGTATCAGCGAACCCAAAAGGTTGCGAAACGAATGGGCAAATTAAGGATGCGAATGAAAGCATCCATGCGATAAGCGGATACAAAGCATCTTTGTTGCACAACAAACTTACAGTCGCACGGGGAAATTATGGCTACCCCGTGCGTCGCGAGGATAACATACGGCAGGAGCAGGCTCGTCACCTAAATCGTGCGACGGGCCTCAATGGCGCGCCCAAGCGTAAGCTCGTCGGCATACTCCAGGTCGCCGCCCACGGGAAGGCCGCTTGCCAGACGCGACACCTCGACGCCCAGCGGCTTGATAGTGCGGGCCAGGTAGCTCGCCGTGGTCTCGCCCTCAATATTGGGGTTGGTGGCGATGATGACCTCGTGGATGTCCTCGTGGCCCAAGCGTGCCAGCAGCTCACGAATGTGCAGCTGCTCGGGGCCGATCTTGTCCATGGGACTGATCACGCCGCCCAATACGTGGTAGAGACCATGGTAGCTGCCCGTGCGCTCAATCGCCTGGACATCGCGCGGCTCGCCCACCACGCAAATGCGAGTGGTATCGCGCATCGAATCCTGGCAGATGGAGCACTCGTCGGCCGTGGCGTAGTTAAAGCAGCGGCTGCAAAAATGAACCTCCTGCTTAACCTCCAGGATGGCCTCGGCCAGGCGGCGCGCCTCCTCGGCATCGGCCTCGAGCAGGTAATAGGCGATGCGCTGAGCCGACTTGGGGCCAATGCCCGGCAGGCGACCCAGCTCATCGAGCAATTTTTGCAGGCTATGGTTGGCACTCATATATATGCGCGTCTTAGAACGGCATGCCCGGGATGTTGAGACCGCCGGTGATGGCGCCCATCTGCTTGTTGGCGAGCTCGTTGACGCCGCGAACGGCCTCGTTGACGGCAGCCATGATCATATCCTGCAGCATATCGACGTCCTCGGGATCGAGCGCATCGGGATCGATGGTGAGGTTGACGAGCTCCATTTCGCCGTTAACGGTCACCTTGACCATGCCGCCGCCGGCAGAGGCGTCAACGGTCTGGGACTTAAGGTTTTCCTGCGCGGCGGCAAGCTGCTCCTGCATCTTGCGAGCCTGCTTCATCATCTGCTGCATGTTCATACCGGCCATGATGGCTCCTTTACGTGCGGCCGCACGCCGAGCTGCAAGGGCAGCCGGAGCACGGCGGGACTTTCAAACTCAAAAATCGTACCACGGCGCGCGGCGAGAGAGCGGGGCGGACGTGTTACCTCAGTCGATATACATGTCCTGGAGTGCAAGCCGCACCCAAAGATTATGCGAAGTTGAATAATTCGCATCTGCATAATATTGAAAGCTAAATCTTGTAGAGCCGGAATCCGACATTTTCTGCGTACCACTAAATGGCTAAATGCCGAACCGCCGCTCGAGGCGGCGCTCATGATGGCAGGGTATAATTTGATTGTCACAGACAGCAATTTGGAGGTGCCCCCATGAATGCCCCCGACGCGCTCCAAAACATCCGCTCAAAACACCCCGTTGCATATGTGGTTCTCTATCTCTTTGTCGGCTGGGCATTACTGGTTGTCATCACCCATGCTATAGCCTTTGGAGCAGAACTGCTGATAGCCAGCTCGGACCAGCCCGTCGTCAAATGGGAAGCGACCGATGAGTGCACCGACGGGACCCGGACCGTTTACTACAACAGCCCGTCCCTTTACCAAGAGCTCAAGGTCAAGATAAAAGATTCCAAGATTGTTGATGCCGAGCCAGGCTCTTTTTTGACAATCGGAGCAGTTGCCAACGACATGCAAGTCGAGTACACAGACAGTCGTGCGACGTATCGTGTCGACCTCAGCACCCTAGGACGACCGTCGCGTACCTGTCTGCTCGAATGCGATATAAGCGGCACCACACTACACATGTCCGAAATACAGATGCGCCCGGGCAAGGGGTTCTCTTCTTGAGCAGTATACCCGCCTGCGCAGCTACTCCACCGGCTTGAAGATGGTGGACTGGCCGAAGACGCTGCGGATGAGGGCTTTGGCCTCGTCCTCGGTCTGCGGGATGCTCGGGGCTGCGCCCTGATGGCCGAAGGGACTGCCGGCGCCGGGGTTGGACTCCCAGGGAGCTGCAGGAGCGTCCTCCTCTTTGGGGGCAGTTGCAGCGGACTTGGGCGCGGACGCCGCACCCGGCACGTCGAACGGAGGCAGATCGTTCCCACCAGCATCGGCAGCAAAACCAGCAACCATGGCGTCGTCGTAGGGCACCTGCTCGGATTCCCACGGTGCAGACTGCGCGGCAGGCTGAGATTTGGGAGCGGCAGAGCGCTCGGGCGCACGGGGCGCGGGCTCAGTCGGGAGCTTACCCGTGGCAGGAGCGCCGGCGGGGTTGTCGGAGCGTAGCCAGGGGGCTTTGCCCAGGTCAGACGACTTGGGCGCGGGCGAGGCGGGCTTGGGCGCGGGTGTCGGAACAGCCGGTTTGGCCGTGACGGGCTTAGGCGCCGACAGGGTCGGTGCCGCTACCGGTGCCGCTTTTGGCTGCGTCGCGCTGGCGCTCGAGGATGCAGGGGCCGCCGAGGACACGAGTTGCGGGTCCGCAGATACCGCAGCCCGTGCAGATGGAGAATGCTCCTCATGTTGAGGAGCCGGCGTGCCACCCCCATCCAGGACATAGTCGACGGTACGACGACCGAAGACCGCGCAAACCGTCGGCAGGACCACCGACTGCGTATCGGCGCGACCGAGCATCTTAATGGCAAAAGTCGAACCCGCGGGGAACGAGACCGTGAGCTTGGAGCCGTCGTCGGCCGTGGCGCGAGCGTTGAGCAAAAGCCCTGCGTAGGAAGCCTGACGCGCCTTGACACGCTCGACAACCTCGGCCCATTTGCGCTGCAGCTCTCCGGCATCATCGACCGCGGGCGTCTCGGCAGTACCGGCGGCGGCAACCTGGGCGGCATTGTTGGACTGGGGCTTAGGTGCCGGAGCGGTGGCAGGCGCGGGGGCCGCAACGGGCTGAGGCGTCGGAGTCGGCGCAGGCTGAGGTGCAGGCGCTGCAGGCCTGGAAGCTGACACGGGCGCAGGCTGAGCCGCCGAAGCGGCAGCACCACGGTCCCAAGGCATACCGCCCTGGCGCGCGGACGTACCAGCGGGGGCAGCGGATGTCGCCGGAGCGGCAGCACGGGCGCCCGAAATGAGCGTCGGCTGCTGGGCAGCTGCGGGTACGGATGCTGCAGGCGCGGCGGCCTGAGCAGCGGCCACACTCGCCGGTACGGCGCCGTTGGCAACCATGGCCTCCAGACGTGCCACGCGCTCGGCCAATGCCTCAATCGTTAAATCAGCCTCGGGACGTGCCAGACGCGTGCAGGCAATCTCGAGCACCAGACGCACGTCGCTCGCGCCCCTCATCTCCAGTGCGGCATCGTCGAGCACTGTCAGCACACGGGCCAGGCGGTCGGCAGGATGCTCGCCAAAGGCAGCGGCCTCGGCAGCAAGCGCCTCGGCCTGCTCGGAGCCGCCCTCAAACAGCTCGGCGCGGGCACCGGCAACGCAGGCAACGTACACGTCACGCACATGCGCCACCAGGTCGCGCGTCAGCTCCAGCAGGTCGTTTCCTTCCTCGACCTGCGCACGAATCAGTCCATAGAGCTCGGCAACATCGCGATCGGCAATGGCGCGGGAAAACTCGCCCAGAATCTGGTCCGAAACCTCGCCTAAAAGCGAGCGGGCGTCGTCCGCATGCACAGAACCGTTACCAAAGACGCTCAGCTGCTCCAGCGTGGACAATGCGTCGCGCATGCCACCCTTGGCATGGCGCGCCACGATAGCGAGCGCCTCGTCGTCGTAATCGAAGCCCTCCTGCTCGCACACGTATGCCAGGCGATGCTCAATATCCTCGTTGCCGATGCGATGGAAATCGAAACGCTGGCAGCGCGAGAGGATGGTCTCCAGAATCTTTTGCGGGTCGGTGGTGCACAGCACAAAGATCACGTGTGCCGGCGGCTCCTCGAGCGTCTTGAGCAGCGCGTTGAACGCCGCCGTCGTGAGCATGTGGACCTCGTCGATGATATAGATCTTGTACTTGCCGCGCACCGGGGCAAAGTTGACGGAGTTGATGATCTCCTCGCGCACGTTGTCCACGCCGGTACGGCTTGCGGCATCGAGCTCGTAGACATCCGGGTGGTTGCCCTCGGCAATGAGCTCGCACTCCTCACAGGTACCGTCGGGCATGCAGCCGCTTGCACCCTCGGCGCGCGCCACCTCGGCATTGCGGCACAGCAGCGCCTTGGCCAGAATGCGCGCCATGGTGGTCTTGCCCGTGCCGCGCGGACCGCAGAACAGGTAGGCGTGGGACAGGCGCCCCTCGGTGATGGCGTGCTCGAGCGTCGAGACGATATGCTGCTGGCCCACCACGGAGTCGAAGGTGAGCGGGCGATACTTTCGGTACAACGATTCCATGGGTGCTCCCCCGGGTATACTGAGTCTTGTTGCCGCGACGGCCATGCGGTCGCACGGCATACTGCATTCATAATAACCCGTACGGCGAGCCCGCCGCGATAGGAGTCCAAAGAGCATGGCAGACGCAGAGAGTAACCTCGTTCCCTCCGAAGCAGCCGACCAGATCGAGGTCGCGCTCGAGGAGCAGGCAGCAGCCGATGACGGCATCCTGTACCTCAACGAGTACCAGTACGAAAACGACCTCGTCACCGACTTCGCCCGTCTGGTCGCCTCGCCCAGGCGTCGCGGCTCGCTGTATGTCGCCGCGGCAATTGCCGCGCTGCTGGGCGTTGGCATGCTGGTGGCCGGCGGCAACTGGATCAAGTTTGGCGTCGTCCTGATCGTGTTCGGCACCTTTTTGGCCTGGTGGAGCAAAAACCTGCACCACACGCTCGCCCGCGACTTTATCGATGCCGTCGAGGCCGACGAGTCCATGGGCGGCCGCTATCGCCGCGTCGCCGCCAACGAAGACGGCCTGATGGTCTGGGGCAAGAGCGGCAAGTCGCAGTTCTTCCCGTTTGAGAAGCTCGACCACGTACTCGACGGCGAGCGCATCTTTGTGGCCATGTTCGCCGACCAGGGCGTGACGATCCCCAAGGACACCTTTGTTCGCGGCGATGCCGAGCAGTTTGGCGCCTTCCTTAAGGCGCGCATCAACAAAAAACTCCGCATCGAGACCAAGAAGAAGAAAATGAAGGCCGAGAAGGCTGCCGCCGAGGCCAAGCAGGGCGACAAGGCCGACAAACCCCAGGGCGACAAGGGCAAGCAGCGCAAGCAGAAGAAGAGCAAGAAGAGGCGCTAGGCTGGCCGACACCGAAGGTGCCTCGTCTCGCGCCCGATTCCGGGTCGGGGCGCCTGAAATCGGGCGCGCGTACTGCCGATGGACCCGTTTTGCCTAACTCTCGAGCTATTTCACTTCAAACCTTAAGAGCCTTCGCTCCGGCAGATCGGTCATCTTCATCGTGTAAGTCCCGGGAAATGCTTTCTCAAAACGGACGGTTTCGTAATCTTCGAAATAGTCGTTGGTGTTTTGCATCATAAATGGGACGAGCAACTCGTTTTCTGCCCCCACCTGCACGGCAAATGCTGGAGACCCGCCTAAAACCGGCATCGCCTGACAAATTAAATCCGTATTGACCACAAAGTCGTAATTTGGAGAAGACTCTGGCACAAGATGCCAAAGGTACGTTTTGATTCCACCGTCTTCGTTATCCCTGTTCCGCACGCGCATTTTAACCGCAATGACGCACTTACAATTAGCGTCCTTCAGGCTCGTCTCAACATTCACGTCTCCGTATTTTGAATAGTCGTCATGAGACCGTCTAAGATATTCCCGTGGCGTCATCAACGCCGCATCATCCACGCAGAATGAATATCCCGAAGTTGGGCTGTCCTTCGAACCAAAGTATGCACCGTCCATCGAAAGCCATTTCCCCGCAGGATAATACTTCTCAGGAATCACCGTTCTATTGGCGTTAACAGCGCTTATCCTTGCACCAACCGCACCAATTACAGCGCAACCGCAGAGCGCGAGCGCGGATCTCCTCGTCAAAAGAGCCGATTCCATCTCACTCACAGCCTTTCCCGCACTTCGGCGATGGCGCCATCGCGCATGCAATAAACCCTATCGGCAAGTTCCGCGAGCACTTCCCCGTCATGGCTAGACAAAAGAACCTCACGGCCCGCTGAAGCTGCCAGCGAGACGACGCGCTTGAGCATTTCAACGCCCGCTTCATCGAGGGCATTCGTTGGCTCATCGAGAACAAGCAGCTTCGGCTTTTCCATAATTGCCGCAGCTATCCCCAGACGTTGTTTCATGCCGAGCGAGTAAGTCCGGAACTTCTTCTTCTCGTCAGCATCAAGCCCCACAAGTCGCAGAGCAGAACGGATATCCTCATCGGCAGCAACACCTTTGATCTTGGCGATGAGCTCCAAGTTGTCATAGCCGGATAGGTAGCCCATAAAAGAAGGCGCTTCGATCAGCATTCCCAGACTTGGCGGAAACGAAATATCCATTCCAAGCCTTTGTCCATCGATAATAATCTCGCCTTTAGTTGGCTTAATTAGTCCACAAACCGCTCGCATGAGCATGGTTTTGCCCGAGCCGTTAATGCCCTGAAGCCCGACAACGGTGCCCGGATTTATCTCGATAGACACATTGCGCAAAACGTCAATTTTACCGATTCGCTTCGATACGTTTTTAACGTTTACAGCCATACCGTGCCCTTCCTTTCTATAAAATCGGCTCGCCAAAACCAAAATCCGCCCATCAATAAACAAGCCGCCATGATCGCAAGTGAGACCAGCGCACTCGAAGCCACCGAGACGCCCCCTTTCACCATTCCGTCCCAGCGCAGAAGCATCAATGCGTTTCCCAACAACGCGCAATGACTTGTATATGCCGAGCAAATCAAATAACTCACGAGCGTCACAAACGCGACCGATGGCCCAAATGCAAATCCAACTGCAAGCTGCATAAAGGCAAGCGATTCAAAAGCAAGAAATAGACCCGCGAAAAACGGCAGTCCATCCGCTTCGCTCGATGTAAGAAAATCCTTGCCTAAGCTTACAAGTTGAAGCGACTCGCTATGTATAACCGTGCTAAAAGAGGCGCCCGTTGCCAAACTCCAAAGCACAACAGAGCAGACCACCACGAGCAGTGAGATTGTCGTTACCACCGTAACCAAAACAAACCGCGACGCCCACCACAGCCACCTCGTACGGCACCGGACAAGCGTCTGCAAGCCGAACCCCCGCAATGATTCGACTGAATAATCGAGGGTTGTATAGAGAATGAGCAGGGTGAGAAACAGCCAGCCAAGTGGAGGAACGAACATGGCCCCCGGCCTAAACTCAAACGGAGTCGACCCGGCAAAAACCAGCGCGAAATTATCTGCAAACCCCAATATTTCCGTTTTAGTACCATATATCACGGACAGTCCATACGCATAGACCAAGTTCGCAATCGACATGACCGCCATTGCAATAAAAGCAACAGCATTCCTCTTCAATACGGTTCTCAAATCCGCCGCGAGCAATCGAAACAACATCAAATCACCTCGCGCCTCTCCAACACCTTCGCAAAAAACAGCGAAACAATAAGCAGGGCTACGATCTCTACAATCCCCGCTCGAATGTCGGGCCAGTTATTGAGCGATTCCGATCTAATGCTGTTGAGAATGTTGCAGTTGAATCCAATACACTGCAAGACGCTAAAAATCCAGTCATTAACAAAGTGCCACGCAACCATGAGTAGATACGGAACGATCACAGCCTTGACTCTGCTGCGAAACACAACCGACAGACCGGTCACGGCCATGGATAAAACCCCCAGCGTCACTGCATCGAACAGCGTATAAACCAATACGTAGAGCAAGGGCTGAGTATAAAAAAGAAGAGAAAAATAGCTGTGCAAGTAAAGGCCAACGTATGTCGTTTCATCGACCCGGGGCATATACGCGGGAAACAACATCGATACGATGAGAAAATTAACGGCGAGCGGTACGGCAGTTACAACAAATGCCGAGAGGAATGACGAGATGAGCTTCACGTTGATATAAAGCCTCCTCGACACGCGCGTACATAGTTGGGCGTCGTAACCGTTCAACCGCTCAGCCAGACATGACCAGGATCCCGCCAAGAGAGCGAGCAGCGGCAAGATGTAGAAAAAAATAGTCGCCGATAGTGGCGCATTTGCGCTCACGACTATCCAGTTGCCGAAACTACTCTCGCGCGTTTGTCCAAGATAGTGCTGCGCTTGCAGGCCAAGCCCATAACCGAAAGAGAGTAGATTATTCCGCTCTTGATTCAGGTAACACCACGACTCAACAGCAGCCGCCAACGCGATCAAAACGCCCATGACGAGGGAGGCAGCAAACAGCGGGCAGCGGAACGTCTTGTGCAGCTCGTGCCGCAGGACTCCCTTATTGTTAATCATGAATCCTCCTTCCCGCCCAGGCCCGCTGGCCCGGGCGGGTATCCATTCAAACTACGCCGGCAACTTCGAGAAGCGCCCAACGCAATCAGGACTCCAGACTCCATTAACGGTGCCATAGCCAGACTCAGCCCAAGCCGTCAGACGAGCCGCTGAACGCCCGCTCTCGCGAACCTGGTTGTACATCTCCCACTTTCCATAATGGTTGGAACGATATACGCCCTCGGTGCAATTTGCGCCACCGCTACCGTTTGTGTTGTAAGCTCCATCCACATACAAACGAAGTGGCTTGCCCGAATACCCCAAGATGTTGATATAGAGCGAGGAAGAATTGTCTTTCCGGCGATAGCCCGTCGCGCTTGTCCCGGAACATTGGAAACTAAATCCCGTATCCGCGTTGTTAACACAAGTCGCTATTCCGCTGTCGGCATTCTGCGTAACGCTTGAAACCTGAGAAGTGTCAAACTCCTCCTGAGCAAACGATACGATAGGAGCCCCCAGGGAAAGCCCCGCAATAATCGCAAGGCTCACTCCGATGCGGCCAATGGCGTTCTTTAACTTAATCATGACCTTCTCCAATCAAAAGCGGTTAACAATGCGTCGACGCACGGCAACCTTTGCATGAATGGAGAAAGATGTCTGTAAACACTCGCTATTGAGTTGATAATCCAGGCGTTTACACGTTATCCACCTGCGATAACAATGAAATAAGCTCCGCTTTGTTCTTGATCTTCAACTGGCGATAAGATGCGGATCGCAACGCTTGCACCGTAGATGCAGCATAACCTACGTCCTCCGCAATGGTCTTTGTCGTTGCGCCCTCTGCCGTCATCAGCAAAATTTGCGACTGAACATCAGAAAGGGAGCGCGATGTAAGCAAAGCCAGCTGGCGCACGCGAGCCGTTTCGGTGAACCCATTCGCACGGTACTCCAAGACGGCCCTCTCGTTCTCAACCGAGTGGGCGAGCGCGATGTGCGTGACGAACATGGGCACAGACCAGCAGACGACCACCGTTGCCACGACGACATTGACAGCCGAACTATACCCCAACAGCGACGCAAGGAACAGCGGCTCGAAAACCATCAGATCCTGCGCCATGTTGAGCAAGACGACCCAGACAGGAGCCGTCGCCCCAAAGCAAAGCATCCATACCCCAAGCATTTTGCGCTGCGGACAGCTTCGCAGCACTACATATGTGAGCAGCATCCCCGCCAGCACCACGAACCCATGAATTCGCCCCCTACTGGCCGCATAGATTGAAGCAGCGACACCTATTGACACCAATGGCACGATAGCCCGAGCACGGGCATGCACCTTAAACGGACGCAGCCCAACAGCGAGCGAAGCTGTAGACGCCACGCCGCAAAACAG
The DNA here is from genome assembly GCF_003474365.1 of Collinsella sp. AF38-3AC. Taxonomy (NCBI): domain Bacteria; kingdom Bacillati; phylum Actinomycetota; class Coriobacteriia; order Coriobacteriales; family Coriobacteriaceae; genus Collinsella; species Collinsella sp. AF38-3AC. The sequence goes on along the minus strand of NZ_QROM01000001.1, from coordinate 319,870 downwards.
GACCGGCACAGCCATCAACGGAACGCGTATGCACCTCCATGTCGAGATATAGATAAAAGACCATTCCGCAGCAGACAGTATCGCCCACATGCACGGACCTCCGAGCTCAATCGCCTCACCTGCTCTATCCAGCGCAGCTTCACGATTCGGTTTTCCACCCGCGTAGCGTAGCGACAGAAGCAGTCCGAGACCCAATGCATAGCTTGAGAGAGAAAAAGCGACAGCCCACGAAACACCGGATCCCCAATCGCTATCCGCCATTACCAACGGTCCAGCCGCAAAGAGGATAAAAAATAATGTGAGCAGGTATCGAAACAGCCGGCGCGTTCGAGCTGATGCCAACATATCGTCAGCATGCCGCTGCGGCAGCTCAGGCCCTACAGTATCACCCTCACCCGCAAACAACGCCACGAGCTCGCGTGAGCCCGCAACTGACGCCTTCCCGTATGCTCGGTGAAGCGTTGTTCGCACCGTCGATGGCTTCGTATCCGTCTCCTTGGCAATTTCCGCCGGCGTTTTCCCTTTGAGCAGCAGTCGAACAAACTGCTCTTCTCTAGGCGACAGGGCAGGGGAAAACGCCTCCGCATCGAATGGGTCAGACGCGTGGGCGATATCCGAATTGTTGTCCCGTTTTCTCCTTAGTAACATGCATACGAAGGCAGCGGCGATAGCAGACCCCATCGCAAGCAATGCAATGATCGCGGCATCGCTTGCGAAGTATGCCGCCTCAACAGCCGGAACAAGGCCAATAGGGACTGCCACGAGCACAGAACGGGCAAACACGTCGCTCTGCCCCCGACCAAAGGCGCGGGAGCAGCGAAACAGCGGGGCCACAGCCAATGCGAGATAGACCAACGGAATTAAAAGCGCAAGGCCAATTGATGCGGCCGAAACAGAGGGTATCCCCCATGGCTCGGGGACAATTCTCCATGAAACTCGACAGCAAAACAGCAGGCAAGACAGGACGGCTATTGTTTCTGTAAAAATCGCGTTCTGCAGGCGACGATTCTCTCTTTCGTCGGTCGGCGTCGCCCCCTGCGTCAAAGGAGAGCCCGCCGTGTCCCAAATAACATATGAGAGGAGCAACGCCCCAGCAAAGCACGAGACGCACGAAACGCCATGCAACAGCCAGATCGGTGCAAACACGAATGGAATAGAATCTCCGCGAGCATAGAAGGCCAAGTCAACCCACTCGGGAACCGTTGCAATAACACCAAGGAAAACACCGATAGCACCGAGATGCCTCGGCCGTCTCATTCCCCCCTTGCATAGCGCAGCACCATGAACAAACGCCGCGAGGCATGCGCCCAGGATAACGAGCCAGGTCATTGCACCTGACGCCAGGCCGATTGAAGATGAAAACCGGTGATAAGGGGTGACCGCCATTACGACAAGCGCAATGGCGCAGGCAGATGTAGCAGAACGGCGGGAAAAAAGCATATGGCCTCCATAGCGTGTCATTATATCGCTCGAGCCGCTCGTTTATCTCTGTTCCCACACCAGCCAGCATCAACGATTCAGGCGAACTCCAATCCGAGCCAGATCACGGTCCAGCTTTTGTCCGCAGTCCCCGCTCCAAAATGGGATGCGGTTTCCTTTTGAGCGCCGGTTCGGAAAGTCCGTCCCGTTCCAGGCCATTATTCTGGGATGCAGCTTCCGCAAGCTGCCCCCTTTGGAAAGCGCATCCCATTATTTGGTTGAAAACCGGTCCCCCACTTTCCGAACGAGCCGAAACGACCCGAACCGATCGGGCCACCTCATCCCCGTTTCCTCGCCATCTGCCCGAGCGTGCTACACTAGCAGCATCTATGCCACCGCGAACGGCTTGGCCCCGCGCCCGCCGCTCGCAAACGAACTTTAAACGCACGAGGGTTGGCCATGCCGCTTTTCTCGCAACATACCGCCCGGTTCTCGCCGGACGTTCCTTTGGAGGGCACCAGCTCTCGCGAGCTGCTCAAGCGGTACCAGCCGCTCGAGACGCTTGCGACCGGCGGTTTTGGCTCCATCGAGATCTGCCGCGACACGCACCTGCGCCGCCGCGTCGCCATTAAGCGCATCCCCCTTATCAACGGTTCCGGCATGCCCGCCAGCGACATCATGGATGTCCTGCGCGAGGCGCACACTGCCGCTATGCTTCAACATCCCAATATCGTGCAGGTTATCGACTTTACGCACGACACCGCCTATGCCTACCTGGTTATGGAATATGTCGATGGCATGTCGCTAGCCGAGTTTTTGCATCGCGTGGACGGCCACTCACTTACCTTTGACGAGGCCGCGGCCATTGCCGATGCCCTGGGCCAGGCGCTCACCTTCGCCCATAGTAATGGCGTACTCCACCTGGACATTAAGCCCGCCAACGTGCTCATCGACCACTCGGGCAATGTAAAGCTCACCGACTTTGGCATGGCGCGGCTGTCGTCCGCCGGTGGCTTTGGCGGCTCGCGCGGCGGCACCATCGGCTACATGCCGCCCGAGCAGCTCGATATCGAGACCGGCACGGTCGACGAACGCGCTGATGTCTTTGCCCTTGCCTGCGTTATCTATGAGGGCTTGTGCGGCAGCGCTCCCTTTATGGCGGCCACGCCCGCCGACTCGCTCGACCGTATCATCGGCGGCGCCACCTATCCCAGCGAGCTGATACCACACTTCCCCCCGGGAGCCGAGAGCGCGCTCATGAGCGCGCTCTCCCCCATGCCGCAGGACCGCCCCAGCAGCATCGAGGCATTTTGCGACCAGCTCCTTGCCGGTCTGGGCAGCGTACGCGAGGGCCGTCGCAGCTTGGAGCAAATGGTTGGCGAGCTTTCGGATGACGAGCAGGAGCTCGACGATATCGAGCCGTCGTACTACGAGGACGACGCCATCGAGGTCGACCCCGCACTCGGCTGGGCGGGCACGCGCTGGAGCCATGCGCGCGACTACACCATGCGCGCTATCTCGGCGCTAGCGTGCGGCACCTTTAGCTTTTTGCTGATGCAAACGGCTGGGGTCGCGGCGCTTCCCGGCCTGGTCATTGCGGCTATCGCGATCGGAGCGGCGGCCGGCCTGGCCCCCCAGATTGGCTCGGCCATCTCGGCCGTGGGCTTTTTGGTGCTCATGGCCAACGCCACCATGCAGGCACAGGGCATCCTGTCGATGTTGCCCGTCGCGGTGATCTTTGCCGCCGCCATGTCCGGTTGGTGGATCGCCTGGGGTCGCACCGAGACTGCCGCGAGCGCCGCGCTCACCTGTGCACTCGCGCTTGGCTGTCTGACCGGCAACACCTTCCTGGCAGCTGGGGTCGCCGCCGGCGTCGCGTCATTTTGGCTCGGCCCGGCAAGCGCCGCCGCGGCAACGGGCATGGGCGCGCTTTTTGCCCGTCTGGCCACGGTCGCGCTTTCAGCCGGAGGCGTGCTGGGGCTCGGTAACGTTGCCGCAGCGCTGGGAGACCCGCTCCTTTGGGCTGCCTTTGTGCTGGTCGCGGCAACTGCCGCAGCGTCATCTGCGCTGCTCAATGCCCATGCCAAGCGTGCCGATCAGGGCTCAAACCTTGCCGCAATCGCCGCTATCGCTTTCACCGGCATCGGCTGCGCAGCGGCGTCCTGTCTTGCACACCATATGGAAATTGCCAGCCTTGCAGCCGCGGTCGTCGCCAAGGCGGCGGTTGCGGGAACCCTATCCTCTATAATCGTTGGGATATGCCTATATATGCTCGGATACCAAAGAACCTATACGGAGAGTGATCTTTCGTGAACTTCCTGAACATCTTCGAGGACCACGTGGCCGGCATCTTCGGTGCCACCCGTGCCCCGTTCTCCTTTAAGAAGCTTGCCAAGCAGGCCGCTCGCGACATGGAGGATCAGACTCTGGTGATCAATGGCGTCAACACGGCGCCGGCACTCTATACCATCCTGATCGCCGCCGACGACGACCCCATGCTCGCCCCGTTCTACCCCGAGCTTTCGCGTGAGGTCCGCGAGTTCGTGAAGGCGCAGGCCGAAAAGCGCCGTTATGTCTTTGTCGGCGAGCCCCTCGTGCGCTTTATGATCGATCCGCAGCTGCGTGCCGGCAAGTTCTCGGTCTTTGCCGAGAACGTCGATGCCCCCACGCTCGGCCGCCTGTACGAAGAAGAGCGCGCCTATCAAAACGGTCTGGGCCAAAACAACTCCGCGGCAAGCCGTGCCGCCAGCGCCCCGCGCGCCGGTCAGCAGCAGTTTGCTGCCCCGCAGCAGCAGCGCCCCGCCGCCATGCCCCAGCAGCAGCCGACGCCTCGCGCCGCCGCTCCCGACCCGCTTGCCGTAGCAGATCCCTTCGCGCCTAGCGTCCCCGACCCCGCCGCTCCTATCCCGGTGCCGCAGACCGTCTCGCGCGACGCGCTTGCCGGCATGGGCGGAGCCGCCGCGACCGGTGCCGCCGTGGGCCTAGGCACCGCAGCCGGCATCGCCTCCAACATGGCGAGCACTCGCGCCCCGCAGCGCCCGCTCGCCCAGCTCGTCGACGTCGTGAGCGGCGAGAGCCATAGCATCACCTCCGCACAGGTGACTATCGGTCGCGAGCGCTCAGTTTCCGATATTGCCCTGCGCGACCCCAACGTGTCGCGCCGCCACGCCCAGCTCACCTTTACGGGCTCGGATTGGTCGATCGAGGACCTCAATTCCACCAACGGCACGCTCGTCAACAACCGCCGCATTACGCGCTGCCCGCTGCGCAACGGCGATCTGCTGACGTTTGGCCTGAGCACCTTTGAATTTAGGGGATAGTCGCTTATGAACATCGATATCGTCCTTTTTGCAGGCCGCATCGTCCTGGTCGCCCTGCTCTATATCTTCCTGTTCGCCGTCATGAAGACCGGCGTGGGACTTGTGCGCGGACAGCGCCGCGACTCGGCTATCTGGACGATCGATGTGGACAAGGGCCCGCGCGGCATCCGTGGCATCCACGTAGACATGCTCGGCCCCGTCATCGTCGGTCGCTCGCCATCTTCGGACATCTGCATCAACGAACCGTTCGTCTCGGCCTCGCATGCGCGCTTTTCGCTGCAGGGCCCGGCGCTCATCATCGAGGACCTCAACTCGCTTAACGGCACGCTCGTCAACGGCCGCCAGCTTGTGGAGCCTGCCACGCTGCGCGAGGGCGACGAAGTCCAGATTGGCGATGTGGTCATGAAGGTGAACCGTCGATGATCGACGAGGAGAACAAGTCCACAACTATGACCGAGGCACCGGCTGCCGCCACAGCTGCACCGGCCCACGCCGCTCCGGCGGGCTCCGCACCCGTGGAACCCGAGGACACCGTGTTCTCCCTGCCTCTTTCGCATGTAACGCATGATATTTCGGATCTCGCCGATAACGAGGACGAAGAGAATGCCGTAGCGGCGCCCATCGGCGCACATGCTGCGGATCAGCCCACAGCGCCAGAAGCAACCCCGACGCCAGCTCACTTTGCAGAGCCCGTCGCCGCGGCAATCAACGAGAGCGCTGCGGTGTTTGCGGCACCCGAGCCCGCCGCGCCGGCGTTTCCCATAGCCCCGTCATCCGAGGTTGCGCCCGCGTCTACGCCGGCGCCCGAGGCAGGGCCATCCCCCGAGGACGGCCCTGCGCCCAAGACCCCGCAGCCTGCGCCCGCAAGCGAGTCCGATGCCGTGGCCGAGCCCGCCGCCCAGTCGCAAAGCACGCCCGCGCCGTCGCACTTTGCGACACCCGAGCCTATAGACGTCAGCCCGCAAGACGACGAGTCGACCGCCCGCGTGCCCGAGGAGCCCGACTCTCCGGACACCGGCGATTCCGAATCAAACGCCGAGACCGACACCGTCTCTCCCGGTGACACAGCCGAGATCGACGTAGCCGCCGTTGAAGCCAAGCTCAAAGACCCCGGCTCGACCATGAGCTTTGAGCCCCTGACCGAGGAGCGCATCGAGACCGACTCGACCTATGATGCCGGCACCACCACGCAACTCATGTGGGGTGCCCGCTCCGACGTTGGCTGTGTGCGCCCGCACAATGAGGATTCCTACCTGGTGCAGTCGCCGCTCTTTTGCGTATGCGACGGCATGGGCGGTCACGCCGCCGGCGAGGTAGCCTCTTCTATCGCCGTCGAGACTATTGCCAAGACGGCCCCGCAGTCCGCCGACGCAGCACGCCTGGCCGCAGCCGTCGAGGCAGCCAACGCCGCCGTAATCGAGGCGGCCCTGAACGGCCTAGGCAAGCCCGGCATGGGCTGCACAGCCACTTGCGCCTATATCGAAAACGACACGCTCGCCATCGCCCACGTGGGTGACTCTCGCGCCTACCTGCTCCACGAGGGCACGCTCATCCGCGTGACCCGCGATCACTCCTACGTGGAGGAGCTCGTGGACGCCGGCGAGATCACGGCAGACGAGGCTCGCGTCCACCCCAACCGTTCGGTCATCACCCGTGCGCTGGGCTCAGACCCCGCCATGTATGCCGACCACTTCACTCTGCATATCGAGGAAGGCGACCGCCTGATCCTGTGCTCTGACGGCCTTTCGAGCATGATTCCCGATAGCGATATCGAGAACATCGCCACGCAGTCCTCAACCGCGCAAATCTGCGTCGACAACCTAGTGGACGCGGCGCTTGCCGCCGGCGGCCACGACAACGTGACCGTAGTAGTCGTTGACCTGGTTGACGATGGCGTTATGCGCGAGGCGCAACGCGTGCGTCGCCGCAACGTCACCATCGGCGTCGTCTTAGGTCTCGTCTTGGTGCTGGCAGCTGCCATCTGGGCCTACACGGGTGTCACCGGCTCGTACTACCTGGGTACCTACCAGGGCAATGTCGCCGTCTGGCGCGGCCTGCCCGGCAAGCCACTCGGACTCAAGCTCCACTGGCTCGAAAGCGAAACCAGTATCAAGCTGTCCGACCTGCCCGAAGACACGCAAAACCGCCTCAAGGCGGGCATTCCGCAAACAAGTGTCGACGATGCGCAGGACACGATATCCAAGTACCGCCACCAGATCGACGAGGAGCAGACCCGCCAGGTGATCGACGCGCAAACGATTCGCGACAACACCGACCAGGGATCGACCTCCGAATCAGATTCCGAGAAAACCGCCGAACAGTCCGCCGAGGCCGAAGCCTCCGATAAGAATTAGAAAGGGAGTGCCGCTTATGAGTCGCCGCAACACCGAACTGCTCTTGCTCATCGCCTCGGCGTTCCCCGTCATCCTGCTGTATGCGATGTACGTCCTCACCGCGGGCGCTGCCATCTCCTTTGAGACGCTCGCCGTACCGATCGGCCTCTTCGCCGCCTTCGCCGCAGCACATATCGCCGTGCGCATCTTGGCGCCTGGCGCCGACCCCGCCATCCTGCCCATCGTATTTATACTTTCGGGCATCGGCATCACGTTCGTGACACGCCTCGCCCCCGCTCTCGCCATCTCACAGCTCATCATCCTGTTTGTCTCGGTGGCGCTCATGGTGGGAACGCTTGCACTGGTCAGAAACCTCGACGTGGTCATGCGCTACAAGTACACCTTTGGCATTATCGGCATCATTCTGCTGATGCTGCCCATCTTTATCGGCACCACGATCTCGGGCTCCAAGCTGTGGATTCGCATCGCGGGCTTTACCATCCAGCCCGGCGAGTTCGCCAAGGTCTTTATCGTGCTGTTCCTGGCCGGCTACTTGGCCGAGAACCGCGAGCTGCTCTCCATCTCCAACCGCAAGATCCTGGGCTTTAAGATCCCTCGCCTGCGACTGCTGCTGCCGCTGTTTGCCGTGTGGGGTGTGTGCCTGCTCGTCGTCGTCTTCGAACGCGACCTGGGTTCGGCCGTGCTGTTCTACACCATCTTCTTGCTGATGCTCTACGTTGCCACGGGACGATTCTCGTATGTCGTTATCGGCCTCGCGCTCTTAGCCGTTGGAGCCGTGGGCGCCTACAAGTTCCTGTCTCACGTTCAGGTACGTTTCCAGGTTTGGGTCGATCCTTTTAAGGACGCCCAGGGCCAGGGCTACCAGATCGTCCAGTCGCTCTTCTCGCTTGCCGATGGCGGTCTGGTCGGTGTTGGCATCGGCAACGGCATGGCCAACAACATCCCCGTCGTCGAGTCCGACTTTATCTTCTCGGCTATCGGCGAGGAGATGGGCCTTTTGGGCGGCGGCGCCGTGCTCATCCTGTTTATGCTCTTTGCCGTGCGTGGCCTCACCACGGCTGCCCGCGCTAAATCCGACCTCGCAGCCTTTAGTGCCACGGGCCTTACGGCCGCCATCAGCTTCCAGGCCTTCTTGATCGTTGGCGGCGTAACCCGCCTGATCCCGCTGACCGGCGTCACCCTGCCTTTTATGAGCCAGGGCGGCTCCTCGCTGCTGGCGAGCTTTATCATCGTCGCGCTTCTGCTGCGCGCCGGTGACGAGGCAACCGGACGCGAGGCCGAGCTTACCGGCACCGGCACCATGGCCGCCATCACCGATGATCAGGTCGCATCTGCCGCCGCCCCGACGGGCACGCGCTTTGCCACCTCGTCTTCCTACGGCAGTGGCAGCCATTCCGTCGGCTCGCGCATGCGCCGCCGCCTGCTCGACACGCCTGAATCCGGTGTGCTCGGCCGCGTTGCGCTCGCCAACCGTCTAACCCGTGCGGTGCTAGCCTTTACGGCGCTGTTTGCCATCCTTATCGGCAACCTCACCTATGTCCAGGTCATCAAGGCCAAGGACTATCAGGATATGCCGACCAACAACCACACCATCGCCCGCTCCAAGTACATCCAGCGCGGCTCCATCATCACGTCCGACGGCGTGACGCTGGCCGAGTCGCTGCAGCAGGAGGACGGCACCTACGTACGCTCCTACCCCAACGGCAACCTGGCAGCGCACGTGGTTGGCTACGTGAGCCAGCAGTTTGGCACCACCGCCATCGAGAGTGTCATGAACGACACGCTCACCGGCTCCAAGGATTACTCCAGCTGGAACAACGCCATCGCGTCGCTCGCGGGCCAGACCCAGCCGGGCAACACCGCCAAGCTCACCATCGACTCGCGTATCCAGACAGCTGCCGAGCAGGCACTCAAGGGCTTTAAGGGCGCTGTAGTGGTCATCGACCCGCGTACCGGCGCGGTACTCGCATGTGCCAGCTCGCCCACCTACGACAACACCAACATCGACGCCCTGCTGCAGGCGGGCGGCGGCGAGGACGGCTCCATGTACAATCGCGCCATGGACGCGCTGTACACGCCGGGCTCCACGTTTAAGGTCGTTACGCTTTCCGCAGCACTCGAGACCGGTACCGCCAGCCTTACCAGCACCTACCAGGCGCCCGGCTCCATGGACATCGGCAACGCACCGGTCATCAACTATGCCAACGAGAGCTACGGCACCATCAGCCTGCAGCAGGCCTTTGCCGTGTCCTCCAACGTCGTCTTTGGCCAGGTGGCAAACGAAGTTGGTGCAAACACGCTCGTGCAGTTTACCAACGCCTTTGGCTACGGCCAAGAGCTCGGCCAGGACCTGACCTCCACGGCCTCCATCATGGCCGACCCATCGCTCATGACCGAGTGGGAGACCGCCTGGGCCGGCGCCGGCCAGCCTGTCGGCATGGACCACACGCCCGGCCCGCAGACCACCGTCATGCAAAACGCCGTGATTGCCGCTGCCATCGCTAACAGTGGCGTGGTCATGGACCCGTACTTTGTAGCCCAGGTACTCGCCCCGGACGGAACCGTGGTTAAGACCACGCAGTCCCGCTCGCTGGGCCAGGCTGTCAGCTCTGCCACGGCCGACCAGGTCAAGCAGGCCATGCTCGCCGTCGTCCAGTCCGGTAGCGGCACCGATGCCCAGATCCCCGGCGTCAAGGTCGCCGGCAAGACCGGCTCGGCCGAGATCGGCGGCACCAACGTCAACTCGATGTTCGTTGGCTTTGCACCTTACGATTCACCCACGGTCGCCATCTCGGTGGCCTTGGAGGATTACGACAAACACGACGTCAAGGCGGCCAAGATTGCCGGCATCGTCCTGACCGCGGCGCTCGCCGCACAGGGAGCGTGATGCCCATGATCGAATCGGACACCCGAGGCGCACCGCGGCCGAAGAGTTAGCGGCAACGCGCCACACGGCCCCAGCGGCCACATCGTAGGTACTACACACATCGTTGAGCGAATAGTTATGTTAGGAGCAGGAATGGAACAGAGGGTCCTCGGGGGAAGATACCTCCTCAAGGATAAGGTGGGGACAGGCGGTATGGCGACCGTCTACCGTGCACAGGACCAGGTCCTCGACCGCACGGTAGCCGTCAAGATCATGCTGCCACAGTATGCTGGCGACGCAACCTTCGCCGCACGCTTTAAGCAGGAGGCCCAGGCAGCAGCCGGTCTCTCCTCCCCCTATATCGTTGGCGTCTACGATTGGGGCAAGGACGGCGACACCTATTACATCGTCATGGAGTACCTGCGCGGTACCGACCTTAAGAGCGGAATCAAGAGCCACGGTGCCCTCGACCCCAAGAAGGTCGCCCAGATCGGATCGCAGATCAGCTCTGCACTCTCGGTCGCCCACAAGCACGAGATCATCCACCGCGACATCAAGCCGCAGAACATCATGGTGCTGCCCGACGGCAACATCAAGGTCATGGACTTTGGCATCGCGCGCGCCAAGAACAGCCACCTCACGCAAGACAACAACGTGCTGGGAACCGCCCACTACGTCAGCCCCGAGCAGACCCGCGGTCAGGACCTCGGCCCCACCTCGGATATCTACTCGCTGGGCGTCGTGATGTACGAGTGCGCCACCGGCCGCGTTCCCTTTGACGGTGACGACGCTATCTCGGTCGCACTCAAGCAGGTCAACGAGCTGCCTATTCCGCCGAGCCAGATCAACTCCGGTGTCGACGCCGACCTTGAGCGCATCATCCTTAAGTGCATGGAGAAGGACCCGGCAAACCGCTTCCAGACCGCCGACGAGCTGCGTCAGGTGCTCAACAGCTACCTGTCCGGTCGTGCCGTCAACATTTCAGAGCCCACGCGCATCATCGGTGCCCCCGGTGAGCTGGGCGCCACCAAGACTCGCGAGCTTTCCGATCAGACGCGCGCCATGGTGCGTCCCGTCTCGGGCGTGAGCGGCCAGAATGCCGCCCGTAGCTCGGTTTCGGGCTCCACCGGCTCCTACGAGGTCGAAAAGCCCAAGTCCAACAAAAACAAGATCATCGCCGCCGTGGTGGCAGCTGTTGCCGTCATCGGCATCGTGGTGGCCTTTGCTACTGGGCTCTTTGGCGGCGAGCAGGTCACCGTGCCCGACGTGCTGGGCAAAGACCAGCAGACTGCCGTCGAGCTGATCAAGGAGGAAGGCCTTGAGGTCGGCACCATCGACCAGAGCTATAACGACGATGTCGACGAGGGCAAGGTTGCCGAGCAGACCCCCAACGGCAACACCAAGAAGCCCAAAGGCACCAAGGTGAACCTGGTGATCTCCAAGGGCCCCAAGCCCTCCGAGAAGGTTGAGGTTCCCCAGCTTGTCGGTCTAACCAAGGACCAGGCAGAGGCGGCACTGGCAAGCGTTGGCCTAAAGGGCAACGCCTCCGAAGAGGCCAACGAGGCCGATGAGGGCCAGGTCTTTGAGCAGGGCACCGAAGCCGGTAAGGAAGTCGAGAAGGGCACGACCATCTCGTACAAGGTCTCGAGCGGCCCGGATACCACGTCCGTCCCCGACCTGACCGACATGACCGAGGCCCAGGCGCGCAACGCCCTCGATATGGCAGGCTTTGGCGTCGACGTGAGCTACCAGGAGAACGACTCGGTTACCGAGGGCACCGTGATCAGCTGGAACCCCAGCGGCAAGCAGAAGCCCGGTGCCACGATTACCGTCGTCATTGCCAAGAAGTCCGGCAAGGCCAGCGTTCCGGGCAACCTGTACGGCAAGAGCATCTCTGCCGCCGTCACCGCGCTCAACAACGCCGGTTTCTATAACATTGGCTTCTGTGACCAGAACGGCAATCCCGTGAGCGGTAACGAGGATGCCACCGTTACGGGCGTCTCCCCCACCGGCAAGCAGTCCACCGACAGCACGATTACGCTGACGGTTGCACTTTCTGGCTCGGGCTCGGGTTCGGGCACGAGCACGGGCGACGATTCCGGTACGACCAACTAGTCGCCACCCAACCGCTCATTACGGCTCTCGCCGCAAACATATTCGCTCACAGGCGCCCGCTTGCTCCTCCAGCAAGCGGGCGCTTTGCGTTTCTCAGTAGGCATCTGGTGATTTGATTTGGAAAATGTAGACGGACCCGCAGCCGGACGGGTAGAATGTTTTTAGAAAACGACGCATCCCGCGTAAGTGTTAAGGAGCGCGGGCGGCCTAGTTTTCTAACGTGTTAAACGGCCGGGCTGCAACCCCGGCCGTTTTTATTTGCGCTTGCGGCGCAAACGCCGAGAACCGTCCGCACCGCGCGTGCGCCTACGGACCTTAAACCGAACCTCATACGAATCAAGAAACGCAATGATGAACGTGCCGACCGTCGCAAGGGCGGCGAGCGCGTTAAGGAATTTCAGCAATTGGGGACCTCCGATCAAGTCTTCGGCCGCCCGCGCACGGAATGCGTCGCACACACGATTCTAACCGATGCAGCCCTGATGATGCGGGCGACGGGAAGGGTGGCGCGAGCGGAGCTAGACGAAATGCGACCCATGGGAGCGTTACAGAGAGCCGCAACGAGAGCGATTCCGCGCGTCGCAGGGGCCGCCCATAAGCGGGACCCATCGGCCGCGAGGCCGATGGCTACGCCCTCGCGCAAGCGGCCGAGCTAGAAATCAATCGTCCCGGCGACGTTCTCAACGTTCTTCCTATAGGCTGCCCGGGAGGCATCTTCACGCGCTCGACGCTTTTGTTCCCTCTCAAGGTATTCGGCCTCAAGCCTGTTGGCTTCTTCCACGCACAGGATGAGGGTGTCGCGGTGGTAGTCCCTCACCTCTTCGATGGTGGTCCCGTTGAGGACTATTTCGTCACCGGCAACCGATGCGATATGTGGCCTATGCATGGTGGTAAATCTTGGCGGCAAGTCCCAGGACTTCAAGAAGAGCTCGCACCACAGAGAGCTGGGGCGTCTCGACAATCGGAACGGCACTTCGTACAGGGCACTCCCCCTCGTTCCGTCGTTCCTCGGTTCTCCCACCTCATCGACCACAATACCGACGATTCTGATGGGCTCAGAGCCCTCGCCCTCTTCTTCGCGTTTTTTCGAAGACGTCTGAGCGATGCGGCGCTTGGGCGCAACCGACGGCTTCTTCTTGACCCCATAAAGAGTCGCAAGCAAATCGTTATAGCCACGAGACTCGACCCCATCGCCCAAGTCGACCGCCAATTTCCCCTTGAGGAAGGTCGGGAGGCTTTCCTCAACGCCCCCTTCCTTTATTACCGGGATAAACTTCCTCTCATTATGCCCAGAGAACAGTTCTCCGCTGATGATATGGCCCTCGTACCCAACCCCGCCGATTCTCGCATCGGCCTTCTGCTTATATGCTGGGGTGCAGACGATAAGAACATAGTCCGACGACCTGACCGACTGCTCCATGAACTGCGGCAACCTGTCACCCAGCTCGAGATCATATTGGTCCAGGACTGCATCGATCCCGTCCGACAGAAGGCGGTCGGCCAGCGCCTTTACCCATTCGCGGTGTTCTTCGCTTTCCCATGCGTAGGATATGAAAACCTTAGTCAACATGACCCCCAAAGACTAGTCCGAAATCTACAGTCGCTCATATGCCCTCTTCACGAGCTCACCCATTAGCCTCCTGCGCTGACCGAGGAAGTCCTCGTAATCAAGCTCTTCGAATCCGAGGGGCAGGGCGTGTTCCTCGCAGTTGCGGCGGTATTCGTCCTCGCCCAGGGCTTCACGGTACCTCCTGACGTACTCATTCGGGGCATCATCCGAGATGTAGATGTTGTTCTGGTAGTCAACAAGGGTGAAGTTGCCTCGGTTGCTGCGCTGTGAAAGGTAGCCCTTGGCCTTCAGGTAGTTATCTGGGAACAGATGATGCTTGTCCAGAGCCTTTTTGGAACCTGATGAGCCGGTAAGCAGCAGTTGAGAAAGAGGGGCCGTGCTGAACAGCGCCTTGGCACCGAGCACGACCTGAGCCGCGACGAAGCCCCACCAGGTCGGGCCCGTCGCCTCGTTTGCGTCGAGGGAGCTGGGCAGCGTGATGGAGAAATAATCGTCCGTCATGATGGCAGCGAGTCTACGGTCGAAGTACGCCCGGAACTCATCGGCGGTCTCAAGGCGCGAGACGTCGTTAAGCTGCTGCTCGAACTCGGATTCGAAGGACCCCACATAGAGCCCCGTTATAGCTGCGGCGAAATACCAGCGCCGCACGAGCCCGCGCACAGCCAGTGGCTCCATGTCGAACTCATAGCGCCCGATAAGGTAGAACGCATAGCAGAACATGAGCGCGTTGCCCGACCCCACCTGGTCAGAGCAGACGTAGCCCGCCTCCGCCAGCGTGTTGATGAAGGCATGCCAGTTGTTCAAGTCGAGCACGAGATCGAGGGCGCGACCAAACGTGGCAAAGTTCTCGGCCCGCGTCTCGGGCGTCGTTTCCTTTGTCTTGAGATCTCGCCCGCGAAGAATCTGGTAGGCATAACGCAGGCGACCCCTCTTGAACCCCACGCCCACCGTGGCGCGAATGATATGCGTCGGCGAGACGGTCATGAGCGGGTTGTACGAGGTGCCCTTTGCGGGCGCATGGCTCATGGCGCAGAACTCCTCTATACGCTCCCTCATGGCAGGTTCGTAGACCGAAAGCAGGGTCATGATGAAGTCATCCTGCTTAAGCGCCTGCCCTTGCGAGTTCACACGCACGAAGATGTCCGATACGGTCTCCTCGTCAGCCGATTCGGAAATCTCCAGCGTCGGCAGAAGATAACGCTCAAGCCCGAGTAATGCGTTGAGCCCGCTCTCGACGGCATCCTCGCCGTCATCGTCGAGTTCGGATTCTCCCTTTTTGGCATTCGCCTCGTTAAGGCGCTTGATGAACGCCCTGCGATAGGCGCTCAGCTTGTTGTCGTGGTTCGCCGCGAAGGCCTCGGATACGTCCGGCACATAGCGCGAATCCTTCTCGGTCGAGGCGTCGGCATTCTTGAATGAGCGTGCGATGGGGTCGTAGGCGACCTTCACCGTACGCTCCCTGAAGTTCTTGTCTCGCACGGACACGCCGTACAGCGAGCTCAGGAGAGCGGTGAGTCTCTGCTGTCCGTCGATGACAAGGGACTTGGGGACGGCATACACCTTTTGGTTCGAGCCTATGGCAGACTTCTTGCCCGCGTTGTCGCTCGGAGAGTCCCACAGCATCACATAGCCGATAGGGTATCCGCGGAGCATGGAATCAAGCAGGTCGCGGACCTTTTCGTTGCCCCACACGAAGGGTCGTTGCAGGTCGGGCAGACCGATCTTGCCCGTCTGAACGTCCTTCAGGATGTTACCAACCTCCAGCGATATGGGGTTATAGATGGAATTTGGCACTATAGTTCACCGACCTTCTTGGCGTACAGGCTGAAAAGATGGGCGACTATCTTCTCCTCATCCCCACCGAAGTCGACGCCATAGGCAGCTTCGACAGCAGCGTCGAGCGCCTTATGCGCAGACATCAGCTCGGGGAAGAACGTTTCGTTCTTGGGATCGTACATGTCCGCGAGCGTCGCACCTTCTTGGGCATCCCGGGCGTCGAGCACGGCTTGGGCGCAACGCTCAACTTCTTCGCGTTGGGATTCCGTGGGCTCGGGCCAGACGAAGTTGTTGTAGTCAATACCAGCCGAGTACTGATAATCATCTTTCAGTCTTCCGGTCACGACCCTAACCCATGCATTATGAAATTGGGACTGCAACACCCCATATTGATAGAGAGTTGCATTTGGGATAAGACGAACTTTATTGCTACAAAAGACCTCAGCATCGACGAACCCCATTGGGATGTATCGCCTTCGGCTTGATGAAACCTCTGGTATCAAGATTGAATCTGTATCCGACAGGATTTCAGTTCCAAAATGGGCAGGGCACTCTGCAGCCTTAACGGTCTGACTTCTCTTGCTCTTGAGCCGATACCAGCGCACCGCTTCAACCCTTTCCCTGCATTTAGGCAGATTCTTTAGCTCATCCCAATTTGCGTTCCCAAGCCATAAACACCAACGGCTTTTGCCACGGATAAATTCTTGTGATCCAAGCCACTTGTGAAAGAATTTCTCTGCACCAGGTTCAATTTGCAAGAATTCGATTTTCTGCTCATCAGTGAAAAGGTAATTGCCGTCGTCTATAGGCTGGGAGCCTATTCCCATTTCTGGAACATCTGATAATGGCTTACTTCTGCTGTAGACAAAAACGTCCGGAGCGTCTTTAAGATAAGCATTGATTCGGGCCACGGAAATCTGCTCTTCGTCAGAATCGGGCGTTGCGTGATAGAAGAGCGTCTTGGCCCCAACCTCGCGCGAGAAGCCCACGATGACGCAGAACACGTGTGCCTTGTCTGCTGCCTCGTTGTCCCAGCGGAAGGTGTTGTGCGCGAAGTCGATGTGGATACCCAGGTCGTGCAGGGGTTTCCAGAGGTTGGCGACCTGCTCGCCCTGACATATCGAGTTGGTAGAAACCAGGGCGCAGCGCGTGCGCTTTCCCTGCGTGAACCTCGCAGCCTTCATGTACCAGGCCCCGCAGTAGTCGATGTTGCCTGCGTTCTTCGCACCATCGAAGACCTCAAGGAGCTCTGCCTTCTGCTCCTTGGACTGGTTACGGGCCCCAAGGAAGGGCGGATTGCCCACGAGGTACGTGAGGTCATCGGGAAACACCTCGGACCAATCGGTCTTGAGGGCGTTGCCCTCATGAAGGTTGCTGAGGCTCCTGAGCGGCAGGAAGTCGAAGTCATAGTCGACGTATATCTCCTGCGTCTTTCGGAGCATCTGCTCCTCGGTGATCCAAAGGGCGGTCTTAGCGACCGAGACGGCGAAGTCGTTTATCTCGATGCCGTACAGCTGGTCCAGGGACACGCGGACAGGGCTGTCCTGCGCAATGACGAGGGACGTCTGCCCCGCGTTGCCGGTCTCCTCGCTGAGCTCGTCCTCGATGATTCGGTTCTCGATGGTGCGCAGTTGCCGGTACGCCTCGGTAAGGAAGTTGCCCGAGCCGCACGCGGGGTCGCCGATGGTGATGGAGGCAACCTTGTCGTGCAGCCTCGCCAGGGCCTGCTTGCGTTTCGCCGCCGTCCTCTCGCCCTCGGCCTCGTGCAGCTCATCCCACAGCTCGTCGAGGAAGAGCGGCCTGAGGCAGCGCTCGATGTTCTCCACGCTCGTGTAGTGCATGCCCCCGGCATGGCGGGTCTCGGGGTTCAGCGTTCCCTCGAACACGCCGCCGAAGATTACGCCCGAGATCTCGCGCCAGTCGAAGTCCTGGGACGCGTCGGTGATGGCCTCGAGGATCTCCGGGGTCATCTGCGGGACGATGATGGAGGAGTCGGCGAACAGACCGCCGTTCACGTACGGGAAGGCCGCGAGGTCCTCGTCCATGTACTCGTCCCGCTTATCCAGGGGCGTGTCGATCGCCTCGAACAGGTCCACCAGCTTGCGGCGGAGCTTGGCAGGGTCACCCTCGCAGTACCTACCGAACGCCTGGTGCGATTGCAGGAGGTCGGCGTCCTCGGCGTAGAGCAAGAAGATGATTCGGGTGATGAGCACGTTGAGCGAGCGCTGCTCCTCCTGCGCGCGCTCGTCCTTCTCCTCGATGTGGTGGTACTGCTTGGCGAGGGCATCGTAGAGCCTGGAGACGTAGGCCCCGGCCTCGATGGAGAGCTGCTGCTCCTTGTGCAGGCGGCTCGTCTCGTTGGAGGTCAGGAAGGACAAGAGATACAGACTGTCCTGGAGCTCTTCGAGGGAAAACTCTTGCACGGTGTCCTCGGGCCTCTCGTTGTCGAGGTCGTAGAGACGGAAGGTCTCGAAGTTGCATGTCATCACCCAGCGGGGGCGCTCGGAGTACGGCAGGTGCCGCGCGTACCACATGGCCTGCTGGAGCGGCGTCTCCATGCCGCCGTTCCTGGGTTCGGGCTTATCGAGGTCGATGCCCCACGACTTCTGCTCGCAGAGAAAGTTGTGGTCAGAGACGAACACGTCGATGCGACAGCCTCTCACCTTCCGCTCGAAGTCAACGAAGCTGTCTATGGTGTTGGACGGGATGCCCAGGACGTTGATGAGCAGGTCGACCCAGAACTTTTGCGTGTCCTGCTGCTCGTTGTTGGAGCCCGCGGGGATGGCGGCAAGGCGCTTCTGCCACCGCTTGACGAACTCTTTTGCCTCTTTCTTGCTGGCAGGCATACCGGACCTCCTGCGTCGTTGTCACTTTCGGACAATTTTAAGGGGTAAAAGCCCTCTTCCAAGCGGAAGGGCGAGTTTTCGACGGTCCACGGTGTCGCAGGGTCCCAGGCGAAACCCGAAGACGCCGGGGGCTGTTGGAAACTCGCCCATCTCACAGCAACGTCATCCTAGGTTTTCAACGCTTTCCATGGCCGAAGGGCTTCTTATAAGCCCGTAGGCTGTGGGAAGGGTTGGAAACCGGACTTTGGGCATAGCCCTTCACAAAAAAACTTTCTACCCAAATTCTACCCAACTGACGTTAACGATGCCCTTATATAAGAAAGCAGGTCAGACGATTTATACCGTCTGACCTGCATTTACTTCTGGTGCCCCCGGGCGGATTCGAACCGTCGACACCCGCTTTAGGAGAGCGGTGCTCTATCCCCTGAGCTACGGAGGCATGTTGTACTAGTGTAGCAGATTTGCGCCACTACCATGCAGCGCATAGCCGCTCTTCGAGATAGTCATCTGCGACGTTCTTTAATGACTAGTCGTTTAAGAACGTCGCAGACGACTACCCAGCGACTAGTTGCCTTTGTGGAAGAGGTTTTTGATGACGGAGGGGATGCTCTTGGCGCCTTTAGCGGTCACGTCGATAAAATCGGGCGAACGAACGAGCTTGTCCTCGTCAATGTACTTACGCACCGCGCGTAGCGTTTCCTTGTCATTGCGCGTCGAAAACGTAAAGTGGCCGTTCTCTTTGGTAAAGATCGCAAAACGCGTGATCTTCTTGGTGCCGCGCAAAACCTCGGCGGCGATATAGTCGATCTCGTCCCACGGGATCTGAATAAAGTCCTCGGGATTGCGCTCGTTATAGTACTCAAACGCCTTATTGCCCACCATTACGTTACCGTGACTGGTAAGACCCATCAGGCAGGTTGCCGGCGTTGCTAGATCGACCGTGCTGTTCTGAGATTGCGCCATGCGCGCCTCGCCCTCCAAATAAAACAATCGGACCGCATCCAGTGTACCCACCGGGTGCGGTCCGTTTCAATGGCTTAAAAGCCCTTGCCTAGCAACTCTCGGTCTTAAGCCGAAGCGTGCTTACATGAAGCCGCAGACGCGACCGATGATGCCGACGGCGAAGAGAGCCAGGATGATGATGATCGGGCTGACCTTCTTCTTGAGGAGCTTGCAGACAAAAAGGGTCAGGCACACGGCAGCAAGGCCGGGGATGAGCTGATCGAGGTTAGCCTGAAGCGTGGTGACCTTCACCTGATCAAGGGCGTTAGCACCGATGGAGTTATACATCGTCAGTGCTTCCTTGACACCCTCAGAACCGGAGGGCAGGTTAGCCCAGTCGATAAAGGCGCCAGCAGACTGCGTGACCTTGGAGACGACCGGGGTGAAGGAGATGGACACCCAGCGCTCGACCAGGGCGCCGATGATGAACATACCCAGGATGGAAGCACCCTCGGTGACCTTGCCCATCAGACCGCCGGAGAGATCCTTGGCGATGGAAGAGCCGACCTTGTAGCCAAACTCCTGCGTGTACCACAGGAAGGCGTAACGAATGATGTTCCACGCGAAGAAGAACAGCAGCGGACCGGCGATGCTGCCGGACAGGGCCAGGGAAGCGCCCAGAGCGCCCAGAATCGGGCGAAGGGTGAACCAGAAGGCGGGGTCGCCGACGCCGGCGAGCGGGCCCATCATACCGACCTTGACGCCCTGGATGGCGACGTCGTCGATCGGAGCACCGTTGGCGCGCTCCTCCTCGAGGGCGAGGGTAACGCCAATGACGGGGGCGGAAACATAGGGGTGAGTGTTATAGAACTCCAGATGGCGCTTAAGCGCGGCAATCTGGTCGTCCTTGCTGGTGTAGAGCTTCTTGATCGCAGGGATCATCGAGTAGCACCAGCCACCGTTCTGCATACGCTCGTAGTTCCACGAACCCTGAAGGAACTGATGACGGAAGCAAACCTTCTGACGATCGGACTTAGAAAGCTGAATCTTGTTCTCTGCCATATGTATCACTCCCTTCCTACTCGTAGTCATTCAGAATGTCGCCGAGCGGGTCGCCGGAGCCACCGCCCATGCCGCCACCCTGCTTGGCCAGGTCCTTAAGGCCAAGGTAGATGAGGGCGAGGGAGATGCCGATGAGGCCCAGGGCGATCAGCGTGAGCTGAGGGATGGCAGCCAGGACGAAACCGAGGATGAAGAACGGCCAGGTCTCCTTGGTGGCCATCATGTTGATGACCATGGCGTAACCGACGGAAGCGACCATGCCGCCGCCGACAGCCATGCCGCCGGACAGCCAGTCGGGCATAGCGTTAAGCGCGTTGGTAACGGCCTCGGCCGGGATGATGCACAAAAGCACTGCCGGGATGGCGATACGAACACCCTGCATGAGGATGCCAGCGTACTGCCAACGCTCGATACCGGCGAAGTCGCCCTTCTCGGCGCAGGCGTCCATGCCGTGGACCATAGCGGTGGCCAGGGTACGGCAGATCATGGTCAGGAACAGGCCGGCGACGGACAGAGGCACGGCGACGGCGATGGCGGCGGTAACGGCCTTGCCGGAATCAGTAACACCGCCGTTGAGGGCAAGTGTCATGATGATGGCAGATGCGACAGAAGCCAGGGCGGCGTCAGGTGCGACGGCGGCGCCGACGTTAGCCCAACCAAGGGCCATCATCTGAAGCGAACCGCCCAGGAGGATGCCCTCCTGAAGGTGACCGGTTACGAGACCGATAAGCGTGCACGCAACGAGCGGCTGATGGAACTGGAACTGATCCAGAACGCCTTCCATACCGGCAAGCAGCGCGATAATCGCGATTAGAACAATAGTAAGCGCGGACATGTATCGGACCCTCCTTTACTATGCTTGAGCGGCCAGTTCGGCCTTAGCTTTCTTCAACATGGCGTCGAGATCCTCGGAGGAATCCGAAGGAACCTTGCGGACCTCGAACTTGACGCCCTTGGCCTTGAGAGCCTCGATGGTCTTGACATCGTCATCGCCCATAGCGACAGCGTTGGTGACGACGACCTTGCCCTTGGAGTGAGCCATAGAACCGATGTTGACTTCCTTGATATCGACGCCGGCCTCGATGGCCTTGAGCAGATCCTGCGGGTTCTCAAAGAGCAGCATGGCCTTGGTGTCACCAAAGCGCGTGTCCTTGACGACCTCGGCCATCTTCTTAATGGGCACGACGTTGGCATGGACTCCCGGAGGGGCAGCCTGCTCGATCATGGTCTTTCGGAGCTCGTCGTGAGCAACGCCGTCGGAAACCACGATGATGCGGTTGGGGTTGATCTGCTTGGTCCACGTGGTGGCCACCTGACCATGAAGCAGACGGGTGTCGATACGGACGTGGGCGATCTTGATGTGCCCGTCGCCGATGACCGTTCCCGGAGGGATGGCGCCTGCAGGAGCAGCAGCGGCCGCAGCCGGCTTCTTCTCCTCGGGCTCCAGAGACTCGGGCTTGACGCGCACGCCGGCCTTAGCCTCAATCACGAGATGTTTTGCGATCGCATGTGCAGTGTTCTTTGCGTCAAAGCGCTGCGAATATGCCTCGATGAGCATAGGCAGGTTGACACCGGTGACGATAGCCCAGGAATCGTGGCCCTCGATGAGCCCGCTGATCTGGTTGAAGGGCGTGCCGCCCCACAGATCGACGAGGAAGAGCACCTGCTCCTGGTCCTCGAAGGAAGCGATTGCCTCCTCGACCTTGGCGCGGAAGTCGTCGGGGCCCATGCTCGGCTCGAGCGAGACCACGGCTACAGACGGCTGATCGCCAAAGACCATCGAGCCCGTCTGCTTGATTCCAGCCGCCAAGTCACCATGGCTAGCAAGAACAATACTTACCATCACATAACCTCCTTTTTGTCTACGTAATTCCTACACGACAAAAAAGAGTATAGCTGCAAATACAGCAGAATTATATGAAAAACTGCAAAAGCTAGCATTATTTGTTTAAACGTCTTGTTTTGTTACAAGCTGATTACATTCCAGTATTTTGACTGATTTGCTGCTGAGGATTGATAGCTGATCTATTTACATGACCGAATTGAGCACGCTGTTCATTATTGCCGGTTTTAAACAGACACAAATGTGCTCGGGTTGAGGCCATTTCGTTTAAACAGATGGTGCTTGACTAATGGTAAGAAATATGCTTTAGCAAAGTAGTCGTTGGGGACGTTCTTTAATGACTAGTCGTTTAAGAACGTCCCCAACGACTAAGTTAGGCGATGTGAAGGGGGTTGGCGGCGTCGACGGCATCGGGGGCATCGGAGAGGCCGTCGGGGGCAGCGTCTGTTGGGTCCTCGTCGGGGGTCTCGATCTGCTTGATCATGACCTCCTGGCCCTGCAGCAGATAGGTCTCGCCGCTACCGCAATGGGGGCAGGTCTTGCCGTGCTCGACCGTCGCGTAGTCGCAGCCGCACGCGTCGCAATGCGTCACGGCCTCGACGGGCTCCACGATAAGCTCCGCGCCCTGCGCGATGGGCTTTTTATCTGCCGCCCAACGCCAAGCGTCAAGCAGCAGATCGGGAACGACGCCCGAGACCTCGCCCAGGAGCAGCGTCACGCTCGAAACGCGACTCACGCCATTGGCGCGCGCCACATTCTCGACATCGCGAATGATGTGATAAACGATTCCCAATTCGTGCAAGGTAGAAACCTTTCAACAACGGTTGATGCG
Source organism: Collinsella sp. AF38-3AC (assembly GCF_003474365.1). Lineage (NCBI taxonomy): Bacteria > Bacillati > Actinomycetota > Coriobacteriia > Coriobacteriales > Coriobacteriaceae > Collinsella > Collinsella sp. AF38-3AC. The sequence goes on along the minus strand of NZ_QROM01000001.1, from coordinate 296,925 downwards.
ATGTCAACTAAACGTCAGTGAGCGACGCTCCGCGCCGCTCGCTAACTTGTTAGTTTCTTTTACTTCTTCCCAAATTTAATCTTGATCGCGCGTTTCAAAGCGTACTTGCCGAGGCTGGGGAGCTTTTGCTCGTATTTGACCATCGTGGAGCACTCGGGGCGGTCGCGATCCAGATGGATGGCATCGAACGCGCACTTGGTGGTGCACAGACCACAGCCGATGCACTTATTGGGGTCGACGATCGAGGCACCGCAACCCAGGCAGCGAGCGGTCTCGGCGCGCACCTGCTCCTCGGTAAAGGTCTCGACGTACTCGCTAAAGGGCGCAGCCTTCTCGCGCTCGCGGTCGACACGTGCCACCTCGCGGCTCGCGTTGTCATAGCTCTCAATCACAACATCGTCGCGGTCGAGCGCGGTGTAGCGGCGCTGGTTGCGGCCGATGGTGAGCGTGGAGCCCGGCTGCACAAAGCGATGGATGGACACAGCGGCCTCGTGACCGGCGGCGATGGCGTCGATGGCAAAGCTGGGGCCGGTGTAGACGTCGCCGCCCACAAAGATGTCGGGCTCAGCGGTCTGGTACGTCTGCGGATCGGCAAGAGCACCCTGGCCGCGGCCAAGCTCCACCTTGGAGCCAGCCAGCAGGTCGCCCCACACAATGGACTGGCCAATCGACATGACGACGCGGTCGGCATCGACGCGGCGCAGGTCGTTCTCGTCGTACTCGGGCGCAAAACGGCCCTCGTCGTCAAAGACGCGCGTGCAGCGCTTGAAGGTGATGCCGCACACACGACCCGCATCGTCCAGGTGAACCTCCTTGGGACCCCAGCCGCAGCTGATGTGAGCACCATCCTCGATGGCTTCGCGACGCTCCTCCTCGCTGGCGGGCATCTGAGCCTCGCTCTCCAGGCAGAACATCTCAACATGCTCGGATCCCAGACGGCAGGCGTTGCGCGCGACATCGATGGCCACGTTACCGCCGCCCACCACGATGGTGCGACCGAGTAGTGCGTCGATCTTGCCACTGTTGACCTCGCGCAAAAAGTCGACGGCCACCGTCACATCCTCGGCGTCCTCGCCCGGAATACCGGCTAGGCGGCCGCCCTGGCAGCCGATGGCCACATAAAAGGCCTTAAAGCCTTGCTCGCGCAACTCGTCGAGCGTCACATCGCGACCGACCTCCACGCCATAGCGGAACTCGGCACCCATCAGGCGAATAACCTCGACCTCGGCCTCGATAACGTCCTTCTCCAGCTTAAAGCTGGGAATACCGTAGGTGAGCATGCCACCCGGGCGCTCGTTCTTCTCGAACACGACGGGCTTGTAGCCCTTCTCGGCCAGATAGAAGGCGCAGGACAGACCGGCCGGACCGGCACCGATGATGGCGATCTTCTGATCGAAGCCGCCGGCGCGCGTCGGCGTCACCACGGGCGGGACATAACGGGTCGCGGCATCCAAGTCGCGCTGGGCGATAAACTTCTTGACCTCGTCGATCGCCACGGCGGCATCCACGCGGCCACGGGTGCAGGCGTCCTCGCAGCGGCGGTTGCACACGCGGCCGCAGATTGCGGGCAGCGGGTTCTCGCGCTTGATGAGCGCCAGCGCCTCGTCATAGCGACCCTGCGCTGCAAGCTTCAGATAGCCCTGAACAGCGACATGCGCGGGGCAGGCCGTCTTGCAGGGCGCCGTGCCGGACTCATGCGTCTCGATGCGGTTGTCGTTGCGGTAGTTGGGCGACCACTTGGTGTGGTCCCACTTGGTGGCATCGGGCAGCTCCTGGCGCGGATACTCGGGCACCTGTCCGCCCGCCTTTTTGCTGCAGAGCTTCTGGCCGAGCTTGGCGGCCCCGGCCGGGCATACCTCGACGCAGCGACCGCAGGCCACGCACTTGTCTTTCTCGACCTTGGCGACATAGGCAGAGCGCGACAGGTTGGGCGTGTTGAACAGCTGCGAGGTGCGCAGGGCGTAGCACACGTTAACGTTGCAGTTGCAGATGGCGAAGATCTTGTTCTCGCCGTCGATGTTGGTGATCTGGTGCACAAAGCCGTTGTCCTCGGCCTGGCGCAGGATGTCGTAGACCTCCTCGCGCGTCACATAGTGGCCGCGGTCGGTCTCGACCACGTAGTCGGCCATATCGCCCACGGCAATGCACCAGTCGCGCGGATCGTCGGCGCAGCCCTCGCCCATCACGCGACGGCTCGCGCGGCAGCTGCAGGTGCTCGCGGCATACTTGCCGTTGTATTTATCGAGCCAGTGCTCGATATGCTCAATCGGCACCGAGGTGCTCGTGGCGTCGATGGCCTTCTCGACGGGAATCACGTGCATGCCGATGCCGGCGCCTCCGGGCGGCACCATCGGCGTAGCACGGGACAGCGGACCCTTGGACGCCTGCTCAAAGAACTTGGCATAGACCGGATGCTCCTCGAGCTGGCCCATGCGCATGTTGAGGAACTCGGCAGAACCCGGCACCAGCATGGGCAGCACCCACTGCTTGGCGCGCTCGGGATTTTCCCAGTTGTACTCGAGCAGACCCGTGTAGCTCATGTCGTCGAGCATCTTCTCGATATCGGCTTCGGGCATGCCGGTGAGCTTGACCATCTCGGGCAGCGTATAGGGACGGCGCATCTTCATCTTGCAGAGCACTTCGGCCTGCTCGTCGGTTGCGGCCTCGGCAAACGACCAGTACTCGTAGCCCAGCAGCTCGTCGCGGTGCAACAGGCGGTTGGTGCAGTGCTCGCACAGTTTGACGATAGCCTCGCGCGGATGCTCCGGCAGCGGCGGCACAAACTCCGCTCCGATATCGGGCTCGGTATAGCTAATCCCCGGTCCGTTGAGAATCATAGTCGTCCCTTCTCTTGCCACAGCCCGGCGAGACCGCGGCGCCCCTCTTTGTACGGGCTCGACATGCCCCCATGCCGTTCACCCGCTATTGTTGACATTGTGTCAAAAACAGTATTGACGAACCGTCAACAATAATCAAGACTGTTAGGCGAACGGTCGGGCCCAAACGGATGAAAGGCGGCAAACGTATGAGCGATAACACGGCAAACATCTCTGTCGCTGATGCCGTCCTCGCGTCCGACAGCACGGCAAAGCGCCTGACGGGTGACGAGCGCCGACGCGAGATTCTCGCCGCCGTGAGCGCCGTGAGCGCTGAGCTGGGCGTGTCCCATCTTTCGGTATCGGCCGTGACCAAGCGGGCTGGCTGCACGCGCTCACTGTTCTACCACTACTTTGCCGATATGGACGCCGCCGTCACCGCCGTTATGGACGAGGCAATCGACGGCTTTATCGCCGAGCTCGAAAAGTGGAACGCCAGCCGCACGGTTGGCGACATCGAAGGCGCACTCGACACCGTCGCTCCGCTCTTTAAACGCCTGGTCGTGAGCGGCCACGAGTTGCCGAGCACCCTGACCTCCAGCAGCGGCGCGCTCTACGGCGGCTTTCTGCACAACGTGGTCCAGCGCGTGGCGCAATACATCTGCGACACCACCGTGGTGGATTTTGTCGCCCATCATGAGCTCCGCATTGACCATGTCTACGAGACGTTCTACACCCTCATCATGGGGTTGTTGATGTATATCCGCACGCACCCCGATGTGCCCGACGAGACGGTCAAGGAAATCATCGCCTCGACACTCCATATCGAGGGCTATACCGCCAAGTATCCGGAGCGCAAGCCCCAGAACTGACGACATTTGGCCAAACTGCCCGCGATCAGAAGAGGGGCCGCGGGCGTGTGAAAGGAGAGCAGCATGCTGTTCGATGTTTGGGGTAGCAATACCCTTATCCACTGGGCCGGCTGGGCCATGGTCTTTATTGGCCTCATCGTGCTCAACGAGGTCGGCCGCCGCACCAAGCTCGGCGCGGCCATCATCTTTGGCGTGGCTCCGCTGGCCATGACCATCTACTGCGTCGCCATCGCCATCGGCGTTTCGCAGGGTGCCGAGTGGGCGCTCACCAACCCCACTCATGTGTACCAGAACAGCTGGTTCCACTACGCCAAGGTGTACGCAGCGCTCGCCGGCTGCTGGGGCTTCATTGCCATTAAGTACCAGTGGGGCAAGATCGGCAAGGCGCACTGGTTCCGCGCATGGCCGTTTGTGATTGTCGCCATCAACATCATGATCGCCGTCGTGTCCGACTTTGAGAGCGCCTATCACTTCTTTGTCCTGGGCGAGTCCACCTGGGTCACCTCCGAAGGTGCCACGCAGCTGGCCGGCTGGAACAACGTGTTCAACGGCATCGCCGGCATCATCAACATCTTCTGCATGACCGGCTGGTGGAGCGTCTACGCCTCCGAGGACCAGACCGACATGCTGTGGCCCGACATGACCTGGGTCTACATCATCGCCTACGATATCTGGAACTTCTGCTACACCTACAACTGCCTGCCCACCCACTCCTGGTTCTGCGGCTTTGCGCTGCTGCTGGCGCCCACCGTCGCCGCCTTTATCTGGAACAAGGGTGGCTGGATTCAGAACCGCGCCTTTACGCTGGCTATTTGGTGCATGTTTGCCCAGGTGTTCCCCTACTTCCAGGAGGAGTCCATCTTTGTGACCCACTCCACGCTCGACGCAGGCGTCGCCACCGCGGTCTCGGTCGTCGCGCTGATCGCCAACATCGCCGCGATCATCTACATCGCCTACCGCGCCAAGAAGCTCGGCCGCAATCCCTACAAGCAGGATGTCTTTGAGGGCACCAGCGACTGGGAGAAGGCTACCGCCCGCCGCGCCAAGGTCGATTACGCGCACGCCGAGTAGCGCGCCTGACGCAAACGCCGCTTGAATGTGAAGTCGCCTGGCCGACTCCGCGCAATGCAACGTATTGCAGAGCCCCCGGAATGTGATTCGTTCGCGTTCCGGGGGCCTTTTGCTGCCGCGAGGATGCGGCCGAACGATGCGCTCGAGTTAAATCGGATCTTATATTTCGCACGCGCTTTATATGGCTCCATTTTTGGGTACAGTGTTGTCCCGATATTGAGCTTGGGGGATATATGAAAGATGAGACGATGGGCCAAGAGGATGCGGCTCAAGATGCAGAAGCTTGCGCTGAGGCCTTGGAGAGCTTAGACCGGATTTCACTCGATGAGATTGCGTTTGACGATTCGGGCGTTGATGTGCAGGATGAGTCGGAAGCCGAGGCGCAGTCCGATGATCAGGACGCAGACGACGTTGAGCCTGCCGAAGATGAGGCAGATCATGAAGACACCGAATGCGAGGCCGACGACCAGCCCGAATCCGACACGAGCGAGGAAACCATCTTGCTCGACAGCTTGCCGGCCGAAGATTCGCTGACCCGCGAGCTTCCCGGCCTGGGCTCTGCGCCTGCCGTGGACGAGACCATCGCCATGGGCGATATCCCCCTACCGTCCGTTCCCTCAGCACGCGAGGCCGAGGTTCGCCATCGCAAGATGTCGCCCAAGCGCCGCAATCTGATGGTCGCCGGTGTCGTGGCCGTCGCGCTCGTCGCCGGCGGCGCAGGCTATGCCGCCTGGAACGGATATCAGCAAGAGCAGGCTGCCGCTGTCGCCGCCAATGCCCACACGATGATGTCAGTGCAGATTGGCGTGCATGCCGCGGGCCTCGACTGTTCTACCGGCTCCAAGATTCCCGTACAGGTGAGTGGTCAGGACGCTGATGGCTCCTCCGTGAGCGAAACGCTCTATGTTGACGAGCACGGCCGCGGCATCAAACTGCTGCCTGGCGATTACACGCTCTCCATCGCTGCCTCCCCCATCGCGGCCGACGGCACCATCTATACCGTCCCGACCACCAAGACGCAGGTCACCGTTAAGAGCGATGAACAGGATTTAAGTGCCCAGGCTACCTTTAAGCTCAAGGTGCCTTCGGCCGACACGGTAACCGACGACCAGATCGATGCCGCCGCCAAGTATGCCGAGGAGGGCGGTGCGAGCTCCGCCGCGGCTGCCAAAGTGCTCCAGCAGGCAGCAACCGCGCGGCGCGACGCCGCCGTCAATGCCGTGAGCGCGCAAAAGGCACAGGCGTCCCGTGATGCTGACGCTCGCCACAAGGCAACCGACCTCTACCAGCTCGATATTCCCGTTGAGTGGTACGGCAAAGTCGCAACTTGGCAAAACGGCAGCACGCTGTGCATCTATCTTGCCGGCGACAGCAATACGCCGATTGTGACGCTCGTCGCGGTGCGCGACGGCGAGAGCTTTACGCCCGATGAGGGCGATACGGTTTTGGGCACGGCAAACCTTGGTAACGGCTACACGGTCTACGCCAGCGGCCCCGTCTATCCGTATGTGGTGCCCCAGACCATCAACGGGCGGACGCAGAATCCCGTGTCGACCTACCCCATGGACACGGCCATTGAGCTTGTCGAGCTCACGACCGGCAACCGCTACACCTACAGCCAGATTAAGAACGTGCTGGTCGGCAAAGACGGCAAGGCCGACGCCGCGACCAAACTCGAGACCGACTACCTCGCCCAGATTCTCCTGCCGAGCATCAAGGCCCAGGACTAGCCGGGCGCATCATGGTGCTCCCCAACCGTGATGAAGGGGCCAGGAGGTCCTGGCCCCACAGATCCGTAGATGATTAGGCAAGGAGCCACTTCCATGCGGGAACAACGTGTACCACACCGTGCTCGCATGGAATATCGGCCTGCTCATCCATGGTAACGATTGCCGACTCACCAAGATCGAACTGGGCCATCGAGGCATCAAGCGCGGCAATTTCGCGCTCGCGCGTTTTCTCACTTGCCATATCCACACTAACCTGGATCAGGCTATAAGCCCGCATGAGAAGTGCGTCCCCAGCCACAAAGTCCACCTCATGGCTTTTGCTCTTCTCTTTGATCAGCAGGCGGCAGACCGATCCGATCCTCACCGCGGGAGTCCTTCTTCTTAGCGCGTTGAACACTGCGGTCTCGAGCCTCTGGCCCTGGTCCAATGCCGATGCGGGAGAGAATGCTCCAAACATCGCGGGATCGACAGCGTAGACCTTAGACGCAGACCGCATGTTATTTGCCAGTGAACGCGTGAACTCCGGCACGGAGAACAGCAGGTAGGCATCCTCATAATACTCAAGTAAGTCGCTGAGCGAATTACGACTGACGGGTATTTGCCTGCTCTTGAACTCGTTGTACACTTTGTTCACCGACAGCTCTCGTCCCGAAGATGCCATACACCGCGTTAGGAACAGCGATGCCAGGCGAGGGTTCTTGACGTCGTAACGCTCAATGACGTCCATAGCGACCGTTCGCGAAGCATATTCCTGTAGCAGCTGAATCGCGTCTGTGGGCGTCTGCTCAAGCGTCGCGATGAATCCCCCTCGTTCAAGATATCCGATCAGATGATGTCGAAGCAGCGCTGCATCGCTTGGGGAAAAGGTCGCATCTGGCTCGAAAACGCTCCCCGTCTTATATCGAACGTATTCCGAAAAGCTCAACGGAAAAAGCTCTCGTATAAGAGAACGACCCCTGAACTCGCTCTTAAGTTCTGAGGACAGCATCTTGGAAGAAGATCCCGTCACACAGACGGTCGCTTTCTCCGTATCGACTACACGCCGCAGAAACGCACCCCATTCAGGAATTTCCTGGATCTCGTCAAAGAAAATGTAAGCGCCCTCGGTTCGAGCAGCAGGATACAGCGCATAGAACGTGTCGAGCACGTCCGCCAGCAGTGATGGCTCATACGGGCGCAAGCGCTCATCCTCAAAATTGAAGTAAAGCATCCGGTCAAGCTCGACGCCCCGGCTCTGAAGCCGCCGCATCTCCTGATACAGGCGATACGTCTTTCCACAACGGCGGGCCCCAACAATCACATTTACGATGTTGTCGCGCTTTGGCTCCTGTGGGTTTCCTAGATCAAGGTCTCGCTCAAAGACCTGCGGAACCCCCTGCTGTTCAAAGTCCTTTATTTTCTGGGCGATCAAGTCGTTGAATGCCATGATTCTCCAATCTTGCTTATCTGCTAATCAAGATTATATCGATTTTTGATTAGCTAAAGAGCAAGATTGCGTATAACTTGATTAACAGATAAGCAAGTTTATCTGTTGCCGCTCACCCGTCCCAAATGAGCTGCTCTAGCGCCAGGGGTCGGCTTCGAAGAGGGGCTCGCGCTCGGGGCGGCGATCGCTATAAGGGTCGTAGCCGTCGTCGTCCTCGTTCTCGGCACGAATGTAGGGATCGGTGGGCTTTTTCGTCTCCCTCTTCTCGCGCAGGGGCTGCTTGCACTCGTCCTTGCTATCCATGGCATGCACCTTTCCGTGTGGCTTGAATTCCATTCTTACACTATGACCGATTACGGCCATCGTAATGCATGGATACCGCGGGATGCGGTATCCAGAGCGCACACGTGCTTACGAATCGTCTACGCGTATCGGCGCAGACAGTGTATACATTGCTTTAAACCCAACGCAAGCCCGCCCGAGCGCACCTTAGGCACACTCGGGCGGGTAAACATCGTCTTGAAACTTGCAGCAACTAGCAAATCCCCGTCAGGCCAAGCACCAGGCCAATGATCATGGTGCCGATAATGATCCAGTTCACGTTGGTGTTCTTCTTGAGCAGCTTGAAACAACCCAGGGTGTACAGCAGCGGAATCAGGCCGATGAAGATCGTATCGAGATACGTCTGGATCATGACCGGATCGCCCTCGGGCATCGGAATTGAGATCGCGCAGTTGAACTTAACGAACGAGGCAGCCATGGCGCCGATCATCAGCAGGCCGAGCGTGCTTGAGAGTTTGGTTACAATACCCATCAAGCCGCTCTCGTAGATCTTGGTGATGAAGCTCGAACCGACGCGATACCCAAGAACCGTCAGCACCCAACGCGTAATCCACGACGGAATGTTGTAAATGAGCAGAAACGCGATCGGACCCAGAAGCGATCCGTTCTGAGAGCACAGCGCCATACCGACCGAGGCCGCGATAACACGGATAACGCCCCAGAAGATTGCATCGCCGATGCCCGACATGGGACCCATGAGCGAAGCTTTGACCGAGTCGATCGAATGCGTATCGAAATCAGGCTCGGCCGCGTTCTCCTTCTCCATCGAGGCAACAAGGCCCATGCAGAACGTACCGACATTTGACGTGATGTTATACCAGGTCGAATGGCGTACCAGGGCATCGCGACGCTGTTCTTTATCCGGGTAGAAACGCTCGATGGCAGGCCAGATGGACCACATGAAGCCTGAAGCGCCTCCGCGAGCGCCGCCGCCGTAATGGGCAAAGACGTTGAACGAGTGGAAGAAGATGCCGCGCAGCATCTTACGGTCTTCAGCGGAAAGATCCTTAGTGGAGATGCTGATCTTCTCGCTTGCGGTATCGGTGGTACTCATGCGAAGAAATCCTCCTCTTCGAGCTCGGCGACGGACTGGGCACCAGCTGCGACGCCCGATTCGCGCAAGGCCTTAATCTGGTTGCGCAGGTCGAGATTTTCAAGGTCACGCAGGGCCGTAACGACCAAGATCACTGCACCGACGGCGGCAATTGCGACCATGGGCATGTTGAGATATTGGAAGAGCACGAAGCCGAGCAGGAAATAAATTGCAATCTTGTTATCCCAGAGCATGCGCAGAAGTAGCGCCATGCCCACGGCGGGAAGCAGGCCGGATGCAGCATTGAACCCGTTCAGGACCGCCTGCGGCACCATATTCATAAGCTGCGATGCCGGCTCGGCACCGACCCACACCGCCAAAAACGTCGGGATGGCGAATAGACCGTTCATGACTACGGCGCCGCCAAAATGGCAGATGAAGAGCTTCTTACTGTCACCCGAGTTCGCGGCCCAATCAATAACAGGAGCCCAGAAAGACATGAGCACGTTGAGAACGAGCGAGTAGATGATGTTCGCAAAAATAGCCGCAGCCACCGCGAGCGGAATCGCTACGCCCTGCTCCATGCCAGACACGACCACGAAGCACACAGCGAGCACCGTTCCTGCCACCGTATCAGCCGAAGTCGCACCGCCCACGTTGACGCTTCCGATGAAAATAGCCTGGAGCGCAGCACCGATGATAATGCCTGCGGTAACATCGCCAAAGATAATGCCCGCCACAAGACCCACGCCCAGGGGCTGGTCAATCATGGGCTGTCCAAACGTCCATTGGACGAAATAACAGATAAAAGCTGCCAAATATGCCAAGAGCGCAGTCGTCAGCATATCAATCCCTCCTTAGAGCTTTGCCAGCAGGTCGGAAACCTTGACCTTACCGTCTGTAACGCCGACCTGATGAAACACCGGCAGATCTTGCTCACACAGCTCGCGCGCTGCAGCCACCTCGTCTGGATTGAGCGTTACACCCGTTGTCAGCAGCACCTTGGCTGCATCGTCGCTTCGATCGAAGCGGCCGACATTCGCAACGTTCACGCTGCCGATCCTACCGGGAGCCCCTTTCACTAGTTTGAGTGCATCGGCGATGTTCCCAGTAAGGGCGAAGATGCGCATCTCGCCCGCACGCGGATCGTTAGCAATCTTGATAGCGTCGTCTATTGTACGGATGAGAAGCTTCTGCCCACTCGGGCAAGCCATCTTGAGCGTCGACGACTGGGTTTCATTTTGGGCCGCAGCGTCATTCGCGACTAAAATACCCTTGGTGCTCAGCTCCTTTCCCCACATGAGCGTGACCTGTCCGTGAACCAGGCGGTCATCCACTCGCAGCTGAACGATCATTTCGTTCTCCTTTCGTCTTCGCTCCGCCCGCCAAAGCGGACCACTTCCTATCCAAAGAAATCGTCATCGGTATCTGTCGCCCCGCCTGCCCGCAGGACCACACGCCGCATGGAGGTCGATGCCTGCGCGATTACGCTGTCGATATACTCGGGCGTGAACGCCTCGCCCGTAATCAGGCATTCGAGAATTAACGCGATGTTGAAACCGGTCACATGTACGATGCCGTGCTTTTCCGGCTGCATGGCCGTAACCATGTTGCAGACGCTCCCGCCCAAAAGATCGGTAACGATCAACGCATCGTCCTCTGGCCTCACGCCATCGATAAACGCTGCGATCTGCTCATTGGGATCCGATTCGTCCACATAGCAATCAACGACGGTTATGGCGCTATCCTCATGAAGCAGCACCTCAGCCACACTTTTGACGCCACTTGCTAGGCGTCCGTGGGTTGCAACTAAAATTTTCTTCATAGCACACCCCTTAAGCCAAAGGAGCCGCGCCATTGGCGAATACTCGCACGACATGCTCGAATGTGCTGCGCAGGCTCTCGAACGCGACTGCCGTCATATCGTGCCAATAGATCGGAGCATCCGGATGCCCCTCAGTCTTTTCATCAACCATGGCGCGCACGGCATCGCCGGCATATTTAACGCCATACGTGTAGTAGTTAATCTTGCGGATGCCGGCATTGATGGCACGAGCGTAATCCTCGTCGGAAACACCGGAGCCACCGTGCATGACAAGTGGCACGTTCACACAGCTGCGAATGTCGGTCAGAACGTCAATGTTCAAATGGGGCTCGCCCTTATACAGGCCGTGCACCGTTCCGAACGAGCAGGCCAGGATATCGAGCCCCGTGGACTCAACGAAGTCACGCGCCTGGTCAGGATCGGTATAGATGGCGCCCGCCTCTTCCGCCGTGGACCCAGCATCAGGATCGCCACCCTCACGCGACCCCATAGAACCAAGTTCGCACTCAAGGCCTGCACCAAAGTCGGCGCACATCTGGGCAGCGTACTGGGAAAGCTCAACATTACGTTCGTAGGAAAGTGCAGAACCGTCGAACATGACGCCCGTGAAACCGAGCTCCAACGCACGACGAGCATAGGATAGATTCTCACAATGATCCAGATTCAGGCAGATATGCGCACTCGAGCGCTCAGCCAGTGCTGTAACCAGCGGAGCCACCACGTCAATCGGCACCAGCGACTCGTGAACCTCGGCATGCTGGATGATAATCGGATAACCTGTTTCCTCCGCCACGTCCACAGCGGCGCGGACGGCCTCAAGACTCGCGGAATTTACTGCAGCGACCGCCATATTGTTCTGTTCGGCGATGTTGCAGATATCTCTCATACTGACGAGCATCTGTTCTCCTTTCCTCAGGCAGACCATCGCTGTTTGGCTTTCTCCAAACGCAACATTTTGCGAGTTCATTATATTGCGTTTTGTTTTGCTTTGTTTCGGAATTGACGTCTGCTACCGCGAACGGTCGAAAACCTACCCCGAACGTTCGATATGTTTTGTTTAGAGTTGTTTTATTTCATTTCAGGAATTGTTGTTCTGGTAAAACTGAAGGTAACAAGCCTTGTCCCACAACAAGCCCTGGGAGTTCTTATGAGTGAACCGCGTCCCTATTACCTGGAAGAACGGCAGGAAGAAATACTCGACTTACTCAATGCGAACAGCACTGTTCGCATTGTTGACCTCAGCGAGCGCTTCGGTGTTTCGGAAGCGACCATTCGAAAGGATATGCGGGCTCTCGAAGGCAGAGGACTTCTCAGGCGAACCCATGGCGGCGCGATCTTACCGAACCCCAATTCTCGCGAACTTTCGTTTGAAGACGCTTCTTCGACGGCCCAAGACGAAAAACGCCGCATCGGTTACGCTGCGGCGAAAATGGTGCGCGACGGCGACACGTTCTTTCTTCAATCGGGAACAACAACGGGCTGCATGCTACGCGCTCTCAAGGGCCGCAAGAATCTCACGGTTCTCACGAACGACCTATCTCACGCGATACTTGCCGAAGAATTGCTGGTGGACAGCGAGGTCATTCTCCTGGGCGGACAACTGAGATTTGGCTATCACTACACACAGGGCAACGAGACTATCCGGCTGCTTAACGAGTACTTTGTTCCCACTGCTTTCATGGGAACCAATACCTTCTCGTTTTCAAAAGGATTTATGGCGCATCGATTGGAGCAGGCGAACATGGTGAGCGCCATCGCGAACGCTGCCGACCGACGCATAACCCTCATGGACTCATCGAAAATCGGCGTCATCGGCTTGGTTCACGCCCTTGACCTCAATGAGATTAACTGCCTGATCACCGACACCGGTGTCGATGCGGACACGAGGCAGCGACTTGCCGAGCTTGCCCCCAACTTGGAGATCATCTACGCCTAGACTGCCCGGCACATTCGACGCAGCATGAAAAAGGGGCGACGGGTAAATCCCGCCGCCCCTTTGCTTGAGCTCAGCTATTCCTCGGGCGCCTCGTATATCGGCGTCGGCGTGCTGTCGCACACGACGGTAAAGCCGCCGTCCTTGTCGGCATCGACCGTCACCTGATCGCCCTCGCGCACCCTGCCGTCGATGATAGCGGCGGCGATGGCATCCACGACCTCGCGCTGAACCAGACGCTTGAGCGGACGGGCGCCAAAGACCGGGTCCAGGCCGCCCACGGCGAGCATCTGCTTGGCCGCCGGGGTGATGGCAAGCGTCATGCGCTCCTTGGCCAGACGCGCGCGGACGTCGGCGAGCTGGATGTCGACGATCTTCTCGATCTGCGCCATGCCGAGCGGATGGAACACCACGATATCGTCGATACGATTGAGGAACTCGGGGCGGAAGGTCTGAGCCATGGCGGCGTCAACCTGATGGCGCATCTCCTCCTCGTCCTTGCCGGAAAGCTCGGCGATGGCCTTGGAGCCCACGTTAGACGTCATGATAATAATCGTGTTCTTGAAGGACACTTGGCGACCCTGGCCATCGGTTAGACGGCCATCGTCGAGCACCTGCAGCAGCACGTTAAAGACATCCGGGTGAGCTTTCTCCATCTCGTCGAGCAAGATCACGGAGTACGGACGACGGCGCACGGCCTCGGTGAGCTGGCCGCCCTCGTCGTAGCCCACGTATCCCGGAGGCGCACCGATCAGACGCTGGACGCTGAACTTCTCCATGTACTCGGACATGTCGATACGCACAAGCGCGCGCTCGTCATCGAACAGGCACTCGGCCAGCGCCTTGGCGAGCTCGGTCTTGCCCACGCCGGTGGGGCCCAGGAAGAAGAAGCTGCCGATGGGCTTGTCCGGATCGGAGAGTCCCGCACGACTACGGCGCACAGCTGCGGCGACGGCGGAGACCGCCTCGTCCTGGCCGATGACGCGCTCATGCAGCTCGCCCTCCAAGCCCTTCAGCTTGTCGAGCTCGCCCTGCATCATCTTGGACACGGGCACGCCGGTCCAAGCGCTCACGACCTCGGCGATCTCATCGGAGGTCACCTGCTCGTTGAGGCCCTCGCCGTCGGCCTGCTTTTGTGCCTCGAGCGCAGCCTCGGAATCCTGAATCTGCTGCTGCAGGCCAGGGATCACGGAGTAGCGCAGCTCGGACGCACGGCCCAGATCGCCGTTGCGCGTCGCGCGCTCCTCCTCGCTCTTGGCTTCGTCAAGCTGGCCCTTAAGCTCCTGCACGTGGTCGATGGCGTTCTTTTGGTTGAGCCAGCCGGCCTTTTGCACGTTGAGTTTTTCCTGGACCTCGGCAATTTCCTGGCGCAGGGCCTCCAGACGCTCCTTGGAGGCGTCATCGGTCTCCTTCATGAGTGCCTGCTCCTCGATCTGCAGCTGGGTGAGCTGACGCGTGGTGGCGTCGATCTCGACCGGCATGCTGTCGAGCTCCATGCGCAGGCGGCTTGCGGCCTCATCGACCAGGTCGATTGCCTTGTCGGGCAGGAAGCGGTCGGCGATGTAGCGATCGGAAAGGTCGGCGGCAGCCACGAGCGCGCCATCGGTGATGTGCACGCCGTGGAAGATCTCATACTTCTCCTTAAGGCCACGCAGGATCGAGATGGTGTCCTCGACGGTAGGCTCGCTGACCATCACGGTCTGGAAACGACGGGCGAGCGCCGCGTCCTTCTCAATGTACTTGCGGTATTCGTCGAGCGTGGTCGCGCCGATCGCGTGCAGGTCGCCACGGGCAAGCGCCGGCTTCAGGATGTTGCCGGCGTCCATAGAGCCCTCGGTGGCACCCGCGCCCACGATGGTGTGGAGCTCATCGATGAACAGGATGACCTTGCCTTCGGACTTCTGTACCTCCTTGAGCACGGCCTTCAAGCGGTCCTCGAACTCGCCGCGGTACTTGGCGCCGGCGACCAGTGCGCTCATGTCGAGCTCGATGAGGTCGCGGTCGCGCAGCGTGCTCGGCACGTCGCCAGCCACGATACGCTGGGCGATCCCCTCGACGATAGCAGTTTTACCGACGCCCGGCTCGCCGATGAGCACGGGGTTGTTCTTGGTACGACGGGACAGGACCTGGATGGTGCGGCGGATCTCGTCAGCACGGCCGATGACCGGGTCGAGCTTGCCGGCGCGGGCGAGGTCGCAGATGTTGCGACCGTACTGCTCCAGCGCCTCAAACTGGGTCTTGTCCTCGGCAGACGTCACGCGGTCATCGCCGCGCAGCTCCTCGTAGACTTGCTCGATGCGACCCTTGGTCACGCCGGCGTCGCGCAGAACGCGGCCGGCCTCGCCCTTGTCCTCGGCAAGCGCCATCAGCAGATGCTCGGTCACCACAAAGCTGTCACCCATCTTGGTGGCCTTCTTCTCGGCCTTTTCGATGACGCGGACGAGCTCGTTGGACAGGCCCATCTGCTGACCCTCGCCCGAAACCTTGGGCGCGTGGTCGATGGCATCCTGCGTGGAGTGTGCGAGCTGAGCCGGGTCGGCACCGATGCGCTCGATGATCACGGAGATATTGCGCTCACCGGCACCGAGCAGGGCGGACAGCAGGTGAATCGGCTCCACCGCGCCGGCCTGCGCATCGGCAGCCGTGCTCATGGCGGTCTGCAACGCCTCGCGCGACGTCATTGCTAGCTTATCGATTCTCATGGAATCACCTCTCTTGGGGCGGCCGCCCTACGGGGCGGCTTCACGTTGTTCGAGAAGTATTGTTGCCAGCTTTGTACGATCTTATACACAAATCTAAGTCTCTATATATAAGATTTTCTGAGTGATTGAGAGATAGGGAGCAGGCACGCTCACCCGCTACGGCCTCGTCCCCTTACTATCTCAATCTGTAACATCTAGCGGCTGTTTCTGGCTCTAGATGTTGCAGATTGAGACGAAATGACCAGCGGCACCCGTTTGTCTCAATCTGTAACATCTACTCGGCAAATAGAGCTCTACCTGTTACAGATTGAGACAAACAGAAGACACCCGAATCGAAAATCTAAATCTGTAACACCAGGCCCACTTTTAGCGGCCAAGATGTTACAGATCGAGACAAACAGAAACCACCACAAAGGTTCCCCAATGTGGTGGTTCTTGTGCGCTAGATTGCGCCGTACTCTTTGAGGAGCTTGGCAATGTCGGTGCCCTCGACCTTCTTGAGCACTTCTTTGAGTGCAATTCGCTCGACCATGGGCAGCTTCATGCTGGTGATGGGCTCACCGTCGCGTAGTTTAACGCTGCTCATAAGGAGGTCACGCACGTCAAAGACCGAACCCCAGACCTCGGGTACGCCGCGGTCGACATCGCAGAGCGTGTAGACGGCTTCCATACCGGTGCGCATGGAGTACTCAGTCGTAAAGATCGTGTCACGCGGCGTCTCGGCAAACTGGCCCAGGAACGCGAAGTTCACGGCGCCATCGGGCACCACGTCGGGGCGGTCGCCTGCTTCACGCGGCATAAAGAAGGCGGTGATGTAGGGCATCATGACGGGCACGGTGTTGGCGTGATTTGCCGCCAGCTCAACAATCTTATCCTCGGGAACGCCCAGGTGATACAGCCATTCCTGGCAAATCTCCTCGCCGGTGCAGTCGCGCATGGCCTTCTTGACGTAGTTGCCGGGCTTGTCGGTAAACAGGCCATACACCCACACGCAAAGCTGGTCTTTGGGCTGATCGCGGAACTGCTGTTGGCGGTTGATCGTCCAGCTCATAAGCCAGCCCGAATCCTCGCAGGTCACAATGCCACCGGTCACGACGTGCCCGGTAAAGGGATCGCGATGGCAGATCTTTTGGATATAGGGCACAATCTCGCCGTCGAGCGTGGTGACCGTGGCGCTCATCCAGTTGCTCTTCTCGGGGTCACCGCAGAACTTATCGGGATGACCAAAGCTCGGATCTTGCGCTGCGATACGACGCCACATGTCCCAACCGCCACCGGGGCGAATCGTCGGATCCCATGCGGCGGGCTTATCCTGCGCGCCGATCGTCGAGTTTTCCACACAGCCGCCGTTGGTGATAAAGACCAGGTCATCCTCAGTGAGGTCGATGTTCGAAATCTCGCCTGCATGCGTCACGGTGATGCGACGCGCGACCTTCTTGGTGCTCGTACTGTAGGGGTTGCGCGCAAAGGCGGCCTGCTGGATGCGCTGAATCGTGTCCTGGCCGGTGCCAGTGACGGCGCGGCGCGGACCCTCGCCGCCGCCCACCTCAAACACCACGTTTTCGACCTTGGTGTCAAAGTGGAACTGCACGCCGTGCGCCTCGAGATAGCGCTGCATGGGCAGAATCATCGACTCGTACTGGTTGTAGCGGGTGAAGCGCAGGGCGCTAAAGTCGGGCAGACCCGCGATGTGGTGGATGTAGCGGCGGATATAGAGCTTCATCTCGAGCGCCGAGTGCCAGTTCTCAAAGGCGAACATGGTGCGCCAGTACATCCAGAAATTCGAGTTGAGCACCTCGTCGTCAAAGAAATCGGTGATGGGACGGTTCGCCAGCTCCTCGTCGGGCGTAAAGAACAGATCCATGATCTCGGTCGCTGCCTTGTCCGACAGGCCGAACTTGCCATCGGTGCCGCCGTCTTGGCCACGGTTCTTAGTCGAGCGGCACAGCGAGTAGTTGGGATCCTCCTTATTGAGCCAGTAGTACTCGTCGAGCACGGAGATGTCCGGATCTTCAATCGAGGGAATGGAGCGGAAAAGATCCCACATGACCTCAAAGTGGTTGTCCATCTCGCGGCCGCCGCGCATGACATAGCCCACGCCGGGGATGTCGGCACCATCGCAGGCGCCGCCCGCAACGGGGTCCTTTTCGAGGATATGGATGTGGCTTCCGGGCATTTGCGCATCGCGCACCAGATAGCAGGCTGCGGTAAGCGCGCCCAGGCCGGTGCCGATGATGTAGGCGCTCTTGTGGTCGATGCCCGCAGGCTTCTTGGGACGAGCAAAGGCTTCGTAGTTTCCACTTGAATAGTACATGGTTCCTCCTTGCTAACGAAGTTCGTTAACAAGCTTTTGCCCTGATCAACGCAGCCTAGCCGATACAAGATCGTCACCTTGTACGATTTTTAATCAACGGGGGCGGATTGTACAAATCTGCTTGGCTTTGGTCTCCCAAGGTCATGCCGGGCCGGGTTTCGGTTTGGGAAGTGGGCTTCGCTAACTTCCCAAACCGAAACCCGGCCCGGCATGACGCACTTGGTCGCTTTGCGCTCCAACGTGAAATAGTCAAAATCTCGCCAGCGCTGCGTCAATCTGGCCTTCGCATATTTTGGAAACGCGCTCGGCTACTGTGCTCGGGTCCTCGGCCATGCCTGCGGCAATCCAGTCGAGCATTACACCTATAAATGCATGTGCGAAAAAGCGGGACAGAAAGTCCTTGTCGCCTTGTGAGATGTTCTTGCCCGCGGCGTGCTCTTCGACCACGCCTTCGATCAGGTCGAATGTCACGGGCTGCAGAAAACGCTGGATGCGCTCGGCGCTCACACAGTGATAGACGTTCATGATAAAGGGCTTGTTGTCGCGCACCGCGAGCATGATGTTTTCCAGGCCCACCTGCCAGGTATCGGCCGTCTTGTTGTTGGCGAGCGCGCGGCCGGCGTCTTCCTCACATGCCCATTCAACCAGGTCGTAGATGTCCTGAAAGTGATAGTAGAACGTCATGCGGCTGACCCCGCAGTCCTCAGTGAGGTCCGCGATGGTGATCTTAGTCAGTGGCTTTTGAAGCAGTAGTCGCTTAAGAGAATCTTCCAACGCGCGCTTTGTCAGTTGTCCAGCCATTGCTCTCCCGCCATCAAAGTTGAATCATGAAATATTCCCATGGTACCCCGCATGCAATCACCATCCACGAAGGGAACAGACACCTTTGTGGTGGTCGCGCTCTCTACTCTTTCGCCGAACCCGTGCTTCCCGATTCGGCGTTCCAGGGCATCTCATCCTCGAACAGCCATGTACGGGCAGATCCACTATCGCGTGCAGTCTGCGGGTCGGGTAAGCAGGTCTGTTTATAGGCATCTTGGATACACTTGCCCATAAAATCGTTGAGCTCGGTCTGGTCGCCCTCCATGACATAGGCGACATCGCCGTCCATGATGTAGATGCTCGGACCCTCATTGCCCTCGTAGCCCGGATCGTACGAAACATCACATAACTTGGCGCCATTCGTGGTGTCCAACTCGATGGACGAGCGGTATCCGCCAACCATGTCGTTCGCCTTTGCTCGATAGGACGCATATCCATACCAACGCTTGAAGGTTTTACCCTTGAGTAGCTCGGACGCCCTATCGATCAGGCTTGTATCCGTGGTATAGCGCATGGCCCCAAGCTGAATGCGCGGATAATTGCTAATTCCCAGCGCAGCCGGTTGCTCATCAAAATCAACAGTAATGGTCTCGGGCTTGTCGTCGCCGGTCAGAAGTTCGATAGATTGAATCACAGGCTTAACCACCGGTTCCGTCACCGCAGCAGGTAGCAATGCCATGCCGACAACGCCCGCGCCAACCACGGCGATCGCAAGCGCCAAGACAATCAATCCAATACGGGTTGAACGGCTCACGGCAAAACACCTCACAATACAAACCTGCGACGTGCGCTAATGATACCGCCAGCTAACACTATCACCAAAAGAAACCGTCCACTCCCCACCACCACGAAAGGGACAGGCCCTTTTGTGGTGGTTTTCGACTCTGGCGCTCAACTGTCTCGATCCATAACATCTAGCTGCCGTTTTGGACCTCAGATGTTACAGATTGAGATGAAATGTTCAGCAGCTCCCGTTTATCTAAATCTGTAACAACTACTCGGCAAATAGAGGTCCACCTGTTACAGATTGAGATAAACCTCGGACACCACCAAGGCGCCCGTCCCCAATGCGGTGCTTCGACAAAAAGAAGCCGCCCCGATAACAGGGGCGGCATCAAGCAAGTCTATTTATTAGCGTCCCTCAAGACCCAACGAGAGCGTCGCGGTAGCCCCGGACACACCTTTCCCTCGGGCGGCCCTCGCGAAGCGCGTGAGCACGAGGGAAAGGTGTGTCCGGGGCGCACAGCAACGTTACTCGGCAGCGGCCTTGAACTTGTTGTAGTTGATCAGGCAGCCGGCCTTGATGATGGCGCGCTCCTCTGCCGTCATATCGGCAATGTAGAGCTCAATCTGCTCGACCGCACCGTCGGCGCGCACCACGTAGGCGGAGATGTTCTTCAGGTCGCCATCGAGCGCGGCGCGGATACCCGGCACAAAGACGTAGTCGCCCACCTCAAAGTTGGGCTCCGTCTCCATCTGGAAGGGCACCATGCCCCAGTTCATCACGTTGGAGCGATAGCGCTTGGTGGCGTACTCGTGGACGATGTTGGCCAGACCGCCGATCACGCGCTGGCAGCTCGCGGCCTGCTCGCGGGCGCTGCCGTCGCCGGGCTTCTTGGCGTAAATCATGGAACCGAACTCGGTCGCCTTGGCATCGGCCGCGACACCCGCGCCGGCCAGCGCCTCAAACACACCGGCAAGCTCGACATCGAGCACCGACAGGTCACCCGCGGACTCGCCGGCAACGCGACGTTTCTCCACAGCGTCAACCTCCTTGGAGCGGCCCACGTAGGCAGGGTCGCGGCGGCTGAGCGTAAACTCGGCCAGGCCCAGCGGGTTGGAGCGGAAGGAGCTCGTCTCGCCCGAGGGAATGAGCTCGTCGGTCGTGGTGACCGGGTCCATGATCTTGCAGCACACCTTGAGCAGGATATCGTCGCCGAGCGGCTCCATCGCGGGCCACGGCTTGATGTTGGGGCCTTCGACCAGCTCATCTGCAGGCTCGGCCTTGCCAAAGCCCCAGTATACGCGCTTCTTGTAGGGAGCGTCGTCGAAGGTGTACTCGCAGGCCTCGTCCCAAGTCTCCTCGGGCAGATCGGTCGCCGGGGTGAGCACGCCGCCGTTGGCCGCGGTCGCCGCAATGGAGCGGGCGTCCATCAGGGCCACGGCACTCAGCTGGCCATTGCCCGGCTTGGAACCCTCGCGGTTGGGGAAGTTGCGCGTGGTGTGGCGGATGGACAGCCCGTTGTTGGCAGGCGTGTCGCCGGCGCCGAAGCACGGGCCGCAGAACGCCGTGCGCACAATCGCGCCGGCCTCCATGAGGTCGTAGATATAGCCACGGCGCGTAAGTTCGAGCGCCACGGGCTGGCTTGTGGGATAGACCGACAGCGAGAACTCGCCGCAGCCGGTATTGGCGCCCTTGAGTACGCGGGCAGCCTGCACCACGGAGTCGTAGTTGCCACCCGAGCAGCCGGCGATAACGCCCTGCTGCACGTGCAGTTTGCCGTCGATGATCTTGTCAAGCAGGCTAAAGTGCGTCTTGCCCTCGCCGATCTTGGCGGCCTCGAGTTCCACCTCGTGAAGGATGTCCTCGAGGTTCTCGTTGAGCTCGTCGATCTCAAAGCCGTTGGAAGGATGGAACGGCAGGGCGATCATGGGCTTGATGCTCGACAGGTCGACCTCGACGCAGCCGTCATAGTAGGCGACATCGGCGGGCTTGAGCTCGCGATAGTCGTCGCCACGGCCGTGCATGGTCAAAAACGCGTGCGTATCCTCGTCGGTTGCCCAGATGGAGGAAAGGCAGGTGGTCTCGGTGGTCATGACGTCGACGCCGTTACGGTAGTCGGTCGTCATGCTCGCGATGCCGGGGCCCACGAACTCCATGACCTTGTTCTTGACGTAGCCCTTGGCAAAGACGGCGCGGATGATGGTAAGCGCCACGTCGTGCGGGCCGACGCCGGGGCGCGGGGCGCCCGTGAGGTAGATGGCAACGACACCGGGATAAGCGACGTCGTAGGTGTCGCGCAGCAGCTGCTTGGCCAGCTCGCCGCCGCCCTCGCCCACGGCCATGGTGCCCAGGGCGCCGTAGCGGGTGTGCGAGTCCGAACCCAGAATCATCTTGCCACAACCGGCGAAGTTCTCGCGCATAAAGGAGTGGATGACCGCGATGTGCGGCGGGACGAAGATGCCGCCGTACTTCTTGGCCGCAGAGAGGCCAAAGACGTGATCGTCCTCGTTGATGGTGCCGCCCACAGCGCACAGCGAGTTATGGCAGTTGGTAAGCACGTAGGGCAGCGGGAACTGCTCCATGCCCGAGGCACGCGCCGTCTGGATGATGCCGACGAAGGTGATGTCGTGGCTCGCCATGGCGTCGAAGCGAATCTTGAGCGCCTCGGGATTGCCGGACGTATTGTGTGCCTGAAGGATTGAATACGCGATGGTGCCACGCTTGGCATCCTCGGGCGTCTGCGTAATACCGCGCTCAGCAGCCTCGGCCGCAGGCACGACCTCGCTGCCGCCGCGCAGGTAGATGCCGTCCTCGTACAGCTTGACCATACTGTCTCCCACTCTGCCCAAAAATTTGAGCGCATAGCATACATTCGTTCAATATCGTGCCATAGAACGGTTGCGAGTGGGTTACGAATCTACACGTTCACTTTATCTCAGTAAAGCATAAGGCGAGCCGGGGGGGCGGGAAGACGGGTTTGGCGCACGGAATGTCCCCAAGTGCCGGCAGAAAAGGAACGTCCCCAAGTGCCGAAATGGCGAGAGTGGATAATCTCCCACTTTGAGCCTGCACAAAGGCCAAAAACGGGAGATTATCCACTCTCATTCTGTGGGCACTCATTTAAGTACGTCCCCAATGAGTGCCCGGCGGCGCCGGCGGAACTACAGGTCGCCGCCCGTGCCCAGTAACTTGCGCATGACTTGCTCGGGGTTGACCGAGCCATCGCGCGGGGCCAGTGCGGTGATCTTCTTCTGCATCTTGTACTCGTGCAGCTCGTCCTCGAGCTGGCGCACGCGGGCGCGGAGCTTCTCGTTTTCGCGCTCGCGCTCCTCGGCACGCTCCTTCATATCGAGAATGCGCACCACGCCGGCAAGGTTGATGCCCTCATCGGTCAGCTGGTTGATGAGCTCCAAGCGCTCGATATCGGCACGCGAATACAGGCGCGTGTTGCCGCCCGAGCGCTGGGGGTTCACCAGGCCCTTGGACTCGTAGACGCGCAGAGTCTGCGGGTGCATGCCGGTCAGCTCGGCCGCCACGCTGATCATGTACAGCGGTTTGTTCCTATTGTCCTCGGCCATGCTACCTGACCCCTTTCCGTTTCGCACGTCTACATCATAAGCCCGCGGACGCGGGCGGGCACACAGGCGCCCTAGTACGTCGCCTTGTAACGGTTGACCTTCTCGCGATAGTCGCGCGTGTCGGCCTCGCGCAGTTTGGTCATCGCGTCGCGCTCGTCATCGGATAGGTTCGTGGGAACCTGCACCCTGATCTCGACGAGCAGCGCACCCGTGCGGCCGCGGTGCTTAACGTCGGGCGCGCCCATTTCCTTAAAGCGGAACTTCTTGCCCGTCTGGGTACCCGCGGGCACCTTCAGACGAACCGTCGCGCCACCGGGCGTGGGCACGTCCACCGTGCAGCCGAGTGCCGCCTCGTAGACCGAAATCGGCACCTCCATGGTCACATCGGCGCCCTTGCGCTTAAACAGCGGGTGCTCCTCCACGTGCGTGGTCACGACCAGGTCGCCGCGCTCGCCGCCGGCGACGCCGTACTCGCCGCGACGCTTGTAGCGCAGCTTGCCGCCATCCACGGCGCCCGCAGGCACCGAGACCGTGATGGTCTGCTGCTCGCCCGTCGAGGGAATGCGGTAGGTGACCTTGTGCGTCACGCCGCGGAATGCGTCCTCGGCCGTTACGTCGACAGTCAGCGACAGGTCGCCGCCCTTGCGCGCGCGACTGCGGCCCGCGCCGGCACCGGCATTACCCGCGGCCCCGGCAAAGCCCGAGCCCCAATCGCTGCCCCAGGCGCCGTTACCGCTAAAGATGCTGTCGAAGATATCACCCCAGCCGCTCGCGCCGGCACCGGCGCCGTAGCCACCGCTATACGCGCCGCCCGCGCCCGGCATGCCGCCGAACATGAGCATCTGGTCGTACTCTTTGCGCTTCTTCTCGTCCGAAAGCGTCTCGTAGGCCTCGCTGATCTCCTTGAACTTGGCCTCGTCGCCGCCGGCATCGGGGTGATATTTTTGCGCGAGCTTGCGAAACGCGCTCTTGATCTCTTTGTCGGAGGCGCTCTTGGATACGCCCAGGATGTCATAGAAGGTTTTGCCTGCAGCCATCGTAGCTCCTCTCCTGTTTCATCCACCGTCCAACGGGCGGCGGCTCATACTGTCATATGGCACTAGGCCAGAAAGGGCCCCGGGTGTTGCCCCGGGGCCCTTCTCAATTACTCCTCGGTGCTCTCGGCCGTGTCGGCCGCAGCATCCTCGGGCGCCGCTTCGGGCTTCGGTGCGGGGCGCTTCTCGCCACCGTAGGTCACCGTCACCATCGCGGAGCGCAGGATGCGATCCGCCATGCGGTAGCCCTTCTGGTACACGTCGTTGACGGTCTCGTCGTACTGCGACGCGTCCTCGACGCGACCCACGGCCTGGTGCTCGAGCGGATCGAACGCCTCGCCCTTAGGGTCGATGGGCTCAACGCCCTCGTGCGCAAACACATCGAGCAGCTTGGCATGCACCGCATCGACGCCGTCGACGAACTGCTTAAAGTCGTCGGCAAGCTCCTGGCTGCGGGCATGGTCGATCGCACGCTCGATATCGTCGACCACCGGCAGCAGCGCGGTGACGAGCTTCTCGGTCGCACGCTCGCGCTCGGCGATGCGCTCGTTGGCGGTGCGACGACGGAAGTTCTCCCAGTCGGCCTGCAGACGGGCGGTGCGCTCGGTGGCATCCTTTGCCTTGTCCTCGGCGGCCTTCTGAGCCTCTGCCGCAGCATCGAGCTCATGACGAACGTCGGCAAGCTCCTTCTGGGCCTGCTCGAACTTGAGCTTAAAGTCGTTGTCGGCGGCTTCCTCACCGGCGCGGATAGCGGCTTCCACCATCTCGTCCTCGGTCATCGTCGCCTCCTTGTTGGAATCCTCTACCTGGTTCTCGGCAGCCTCGGCGGCCGGGGCCTCGTTGGCCTCGGTATCGTCTACGGCCTCTACGGGAATCTTCACGTCCTTCTCCTCAGAGTCAACGGGGGCGGCGCTGGCGGCAGCCGCCTCCGTGCGAGCTTTACGGGCGGACATGATTACTTGTCCTCGTCGTCTACAACCTCGTAGTCGGCGTCGACCACATCGTCGTCGGTCTGGGCGCCGGCGGCACCGTCGGTCTGCTGCTGAGCGTCGGCGTAGACAACCTGAGCCAGCTCGTAGGCCACGGACTGCAGGGACTCGCCAGCGGCCTTGATGGCCTCGACGTCAGAGCCCTCGAGCGCCTTCTTGGCGTCGGCGATAGCGGCCTCGGCCTTGGACTTCACGTCGGCGGAAACCTTGTCGCCCAGCTCGTTGAGGGTCTGCTCGGTGGAGTAGCACAGGCTGTCGGTCTGGTTGCGGACCTCGACCTCTTCCTTCTGCTTCTTGTCCTCCTCGGCATGAGCCTCGGCGTCCTTGACCATACGATCGACTTCGTCGTCGGAAAGCGCGGTAGAGCCGGAGATGGTGATCTGCTGCTCCTTGCCGGTGCCCTTGTCCTTAGCGGAGACCTTGACGATGCCGTTGGCGTCGATGTCGAAGGTGACCTCGATCTGCGGCACGCCGCGGCGGGCGGCCGGGATACCGGTCAGCTGGAACTTACCAAGCGACTTGTTGTCGCGGGCAAGCTCGCGCTCGCCCTGGAGCACGTTGATCTCGACGCTGGTCTGGTTGTCGGCAGCGGTGGAGTAGACCTCGGTCTTGGAGGTCGGGATCGTGGTGTTGCGGTCGATCATCTTGGTCATGATGCCGCCCATGGTCTCGACACCCAGCGACAGCGGGGTAACGTCGAGCAGCAGGATGCCCTCGACGTCGCCGGTGAGCACGCCACCCTGGACGGCAGCGCCGTCGGCAACGACCTCGTCGGGGTTCACGGACATGTTGGGCTGCTTGCCGGTCATGGTCTTGACGAGCTCCTGGACGGCGGGCATACGGGTGGAGCCGCCGACGAGGATGACCTCGGTCAGATCGGAGAGCTTGAGCTTAGCGTCGCGCAGGGCGTTGGTGACAGGCTGCTTGCAGCGCTCGAGCAGGTCGCGGGTGATCTTCTCGAACTCGGCGCGGGTCAGCGTGTAGTTGAGGTGCAGCGGACCGGACTGGTTCATGGTGATGAACGGCAGGTTGATGGTAGACTGCTGGGCGGCGGAGAGCTCCTTCTTGGCGTTCTCAGCGGCCTCCTTCAGACGCTGCAGGGCCATGGGGTCCTGACGCAGGTCAACACCGTTCTCCTGCTGGAACTTGTCGGCCATCCAGTCGATGACGCGCTGATCCCAGTCGTCGCCGCCCAGGTGGTTGTCGCCCGAGGTGGACAGAACCTCAAACACGCCGTCGGCGAGGTCGAGGATGGAGACGTCGAAGGTGCCGCCGCCCAGGTCGAAGACCAGAATGCGCTGGTCGGAACCCTGCTTGTCCAGGCCATAGGCCAGAGCAGCAGCGGTCGGCTCGTTAACGATACGCTTGACGTTGAGGCCGGCGATCTTACCGGCGTCCTTGGTGGCCTGACGCTGGGCGTCATTGAAGTAGGCCGGGACGGTGATGACGGCGTCGGTGACGGTCTCGCCCAGATACTTCTCGGCGTCGGCCTTCATCTTTGCGAGCACCATGGCGCTCACCTGCTCGGCGGTGTAATCCTTGCCCTCGATGTCGACGACGGCACGGCCGCCCTGACCCTCCTTAACCTCATACGGCACGGTCTTGAGCTCGGAGGTGCACTCGGAGTACTTACGGCCCATGAAGCGCTTGATGGAGAACACGGTGTTCTTGGGGTTGGTGACAGCCTGGTTCTTAGCGGCCTTACCCACGACGCGGTCGCCGTCGGCACGGAAGCCCACGACGGACGGGGTAGTGCGGTCGCCCTCGGCGTTCACGATGATGGTCGGAGAACCGCCCTCGAGGACGGCCATAGCGGAGTTAGTAGTACCAAGGTCGATACCAAGAATCTTGCCCATTAGAAATTCCCTCTCTCTTGTGCGTTTGCGCCGCCTCGGCGGTCTGCCGCGCGGTGCTTCGGCTTGTCTTTCAGGATGTAGTGTATCCCCTTATGGGCCGGAATATACAAAATCTAAGTCAATTCATATAAGATTTCTTATCTCCGAGAGTTTAGGTTCGCAAAATCGCAGGTAGAAGCGCTGTTTGAGTTCTCGGCAAATCTATTGAGATCTATGTAGAGATGGCTGAGGCTTGGGTCCGAAGGTGTCTGGAGCTGCCTTGCGGAAAGCTCGTCCCGGTTTGAGCGTGGATTCCGGGTCGCAGTTTCCGTCTGAAGGCTCAACCGGAAACCGTATCCCGTTTTGAGAGCTGATGCCGGCTCGCAGTTTCCGCTAGCGGGCCCAACCGGAAACTGCGACCCGGTTTTCGGCCAAATAACGGGATGCCCTTTCCGCAGGCGCGCTCAATAGGTCAATATTACAAGTCACCTATAGCTAACATTTGCGCAGCTCAACGGCCCCACCTGCGCGTTTTTTAGTAAACCTTGGCATACTCGGCGAACGGTATGAAGATGCCGGCCAGAGGGTATTGCAAACGGTCGCTCCCGTGGTATGTTTTTGCCCGAATCAAACCGACGCGCATCGCCTGTAGCGTCGGTCAACAGAGAGGAAACTACCATGGCTCATCCCGTAATTGATGCCGACGAGTGCATCGCTTGTGGCGTTTGCGTCGACTCCTGCCCCGCTGGCGTCCTGGAGCTCCAGGACGTCGCTACCGTCGCTGACGAGGACTCCTGCGTCGCCTGTGGCGCTTGCCAGGACGCTTGCCCCGCTGGCGCGATCACCGAGATCGTCGAGGAGTAACAACTCCCCCACTTGCACACCCAAAAGTACACCGTGCACAAAAAGGAGGCCTCCGCATCGCCGCGGAGGCCTCCTTATTTTGTTTGTGCGGATAACTAATTTGGCACCGCCGCAGGTTGAGCATAAGTCAGCGAAAACGCCCCTAAGCGAGCAAGGTGACGTGAAAGAGGAGGAAAGCGTACTTTGGTACGCGACCGACGATTGAACGTCAGATTGCCGCTTAGGGGCGTTTGCAGCGTCGGCTACGATAGGTCGCCCTCGTAGGGCATAAGGTCTGCGAGGTAGCCTTTCTCCTTGAGCATAGTCTCGATCTCGTCGAGGGTCTGCTCGTCTTCCGCCGCGATGCGATGGAAGTGGTAGCCGCTCGTCACCGTCAGCAGCGGGAAACTCTTGCCGCTGGCAATGCCCTCCAGATAGCGCTCGATATCGCGACGGTTGCGAATGTCCAGGTCGGCCGTGATCTTGCCATACACGCGGTGGTTGACAATCACGTTGAGCACGGCGCCGCCCGCGTCGACGATGCTCGTGAGCTCGTCACCCGCCTGCTCCACGCCATGGTGCACCTTGACCAGGCGCGTGGGCACCGCTGGGCTGCTCGGAGCCTCCTGCAGTACGTAGCCGCGATTGGTGGCAACGATGTCGTGCCCATCGGCACGCAGCAGGGCGATGTCCTGCACGACAACCTGGCGGCTCACACCCACCTCGCGAGCAAGCGCACCGCCCGAAACGGGGCCTTTGGCTCCCTCGAGCACGCCCATAATGGCACGGCGACGCTCGCGGGCATCCATTATTTACCGTCCAGCAGACGCAGGTGCTTAAGCGAGAGGTCGAGGATCGGCGCAGAGTGCGTCAGCGCTCCCGAGCTAATAAAGTCGACGCCCAGGTCGGCAAGCGCGCGAATATTGCTCGCGTCCACGTTGCCCGAGCACTCGGTCTTGGCGCGGCCGGCGATAAGCTCGATGGCGGCAGCCATGTCATCGTGGGTCATGTTGTCGAGCATGATGATATCGGCACCGGCCTCCACGGCCTCGCGCACCATGTCCAGGTTCTCGCACTCAATCTCGACCGTCATGGTAAACGACGCGTGGGCACGAGCCATCTCGATCGCGCGTGCCACGCCACCGGCGGCGTCGATATGGTTGTCCTTGAGCATGACGGCCGTCGACAGGTTGTAGCGGTGGTTGCTGCCGCCGCCGATCTCGACCGCGGCCTTCTCAAACACGCGCATGCCCGGCGTGGTCTTGCGCGTGTCGACGAGAACGGTCTTGGTGCCCTCGAGCACCGCGGCCATCTGGTGCGTATAGGTAGCGATGCCGCTCATGCGCTGCAGGTAGTTAAGCGCCACGCGCTCGCCCGAAAGCAGCACGCGCGCGTCACCGCGCACCTGACCCACATGGTCGCCGGCATGCACCTCGTCACCGTCGGCAACATCAAACAGCACCGAGCTCTGCGAATCCAGCAGTTCAAAGGTACGAGCAAACACATCCAAGCCGGCGATGATGCCGTCGGCCTTGGCGATAAGCTCAACGGTAGCGGGACGCGCTGTGGGGCACACGCTCGCCGTGCTCACGTCCTCAAACGTAATGTCCTCGCGCAGAGCCTGCAGAATCAGATCATCGACGACGAGCTTCATGGTAATGGGATTCATGGTCTACTCCTCCACGGCCTGCGTGCCGGCGGCACGGGCCAAATCATCGATTGCCAGGGTGTCGGCGCTCAGAGCGCGATGGCGGCCATCGAGCGCGGGGTCACCCGCCTGCTCCACGGCCAGCGACTCGCCGGTACGCATGTACCAGGCGGCACGGCGGCCCCAGACCAGCGCCTCGAGCAGGCTGTTTGAAGCCAGGCGATTCTTGCCGTGAACGCCGTTGCAGGCTGTCTCGCCCGCGGCATAGAGCTCGGGCATCGAGGTGCGGCCGTCCTTATCGACCCACACGCCGCCCATAAAGTAGTGCTGCGTGGGCGTAACGGGAATGGGCTCGTCCAAGATGTCGCGGCCGTCCTCCAGACAACGCGCGCGGATGTTGGCAAAGTGCCCGGTCACCACGTCGCGCTCGACGGGGGCAAAGCTCAGCCACTCGTGCTCGGTACCGTCGAGCTTCATCTGCTCGCGAATAGCGGCGGCGACCACATCGCGCGGCTGCAACTCGTCGGTAAAGCGCTCGCCGGCGGCGTTGAGCAAAATCGCGCCCTCGCCACGGCAGCTCTCGCTGACCAGGAAGGTGCGACCCGGCTGCGGCGAGAACAGCCCCGTGGGGTGGATCTGCACGTAGTCCAGGTGCTCCATCTTAATACCATGCTCCTGAGCGATATAGCAAGCATCGCCCGTGAGCTGTGGATAGTTGGTCGAGTGATCGTATACGCCGCCGATGCCGCCCGTTGCCCACAG
The DNA here is from genome assembly GCF_003474365.1 of Collinsella sp. AF38-3AC. NCBI lineage: Bacteria > Bacillati > Actinomycetota > Coriobacteriia > Coriobacteriales > Coriobacteriaceae > Collinsella > Collinsella sp. AF38-3AC. The sequence continues at coordinate 266,626 of NZ_QROM01000001.1, read as the reverse complement.
CGTATGGCTGGCATGGATCTTAAACGGCTCGCCGGCATGCGCGCCCTCGGCGGCATTTGTCAACTCGTCGGCGGGACGAACCGAATTGTCCTCGTCCACGGGAACGGCGATGACGCCGGTGCACACCGTGGCGCCGTCACGATCGGCAGTCAGGATGTCGGTCATGGCCACGTGTTCCAGAATCTGCACGTTGTCCAGCTTGCGAACGGCCTGAAGCAGCTTGGTCGTAATCTCCTTACCGGTGATATCGGCATGGAAGGCGATGCGCGGGCGGCTGTGCGCGCCCTCGCGGGTAAAGTCGAGGCTGCCGTCGGCCTTGCGCTCAAAGTCCACGCCCACGGCCAACAGGTCGTTGATGACCGAACGGCTCGAGCGAATCATGATGTCGACGCTCTCGCGGCGGTTCTCGTAATGACCGGCGTGCATGGTGTCCTCAAAGAAGGCATCGTAGTCCGAGCCCTCGGGCAGCACGCAGATGCCGCCCTGTGCGAGCATCGAATCGCACTCGTCGACAGCGCCCTTGGAGAGCATAATCACGCGCATGCTCGTCGGCAGGTTGAGAGCCGCATACAGGCCCGCTACGCCACAGCCGGCAATAACGACGTCACACTCCATATCGGGGTATTGCTTGGTTTCCACAGGAATCCTCTCCCTTGAATGTGACATAAGGGACCGTCCCTCATGTCACATTCTTCTAGCGCGCCGCGTACTCGAGCATGCGGTCGAGCGTGAGCTTGGCCTGTTCGGCGGCCTCGTCCGACACGCCGATCTGCACCTCGCCCGCGCCCGTCTCCAGGCAGCGCACGAGCTTTTCGAGCGTGATGAGATCCATGTTGACGCAGGTGGGCTGCACCGCGGGGAAGTAGAACTTCTTGCCGGTGCCCTGGCAGCGGCGCTCGAGCTCGTAGAGCACGCCACGGACCGTCACGATAATGAATTCGCTCGCGTCCGACTCCTCGGCATACTTGATGATGCCGGCGGTGGAGCCAATGTAGTCGGCCTCGGCAAGGACATCGGCCTTGCACTCAGGGTGCGCCAGCACGAGCGCGTCGGGATGCGCCTCTTGCGCATCGACGATCTGCTCGACGGTGATGATATGGTGGCGCGGGCAGTAGCCGTTGTTGAGGATGACGTGCTTTTGCGGCACCTGCTCGGCTACAAAGCGGCCCAGGTTTTGATCGGGGATAAACAGGACGTGCTGCTGCGGCAGCTCGGACACGATCTTGACGGCGTTGGAGCTAGTGACGCACACGTCGCTCCAGCTCTTGATCTCGACCGTCGAGTTGACGTAGCAGACCACGGCCAGGTCGTCGCCATACTCGGCGCGGGCGGCGTCGACCGTCTCGCGCTTGACCATGTGAGCCATGGGGCAGTCCGCGCCTGGCTCGGGCAGCAGCACGGTCTTAGTGGGATTGAGCAGCTTGGCGCTCTCGCCCATAAACTCCACGCCGCACAGCACGATGGCCTGCTGCGGCAGGCTCTTGGCGAGCTTTGCCAGGTAGAAGCTGTCGCCGACGTAATCGGCTACGGCCTGCACCTCGGGCGCCACGTAATAGTGTGCCAAGATCACCGCGTCGCGTTGGGTTTTTAGTTGCCGAATGGCCTCGACGAGCTCTGCGGGCACCAATGCCGCGCGCTCCGTTGCCGTCGTTGCCGATGCTAGGCCGGCCGCGATATCGCGTGCAAGCTCCGATGCATCCATGTTCGCGCTCTGTGCCATCAAGGCCCCTCTCTTTTGGCGAATCTTGGGGCTTTAGTATGACACCTAGGTTTACAGCTGACAAGACAGCTGTAAACCTAGGTGTAAAGTTGAAATTAAAATTCAATGATGGACGTACCCGTGTCGCCCGTAATTGGGACTATGGGCCAACTAGACCGTTACAGCGGTGCGGCGGCCGGGGTCAGTTGTTTGATGTAGGCCCACATGCGCTGCTTAGCGGCCTTGTCGGTGAGTGCCGCCTCAAAGCCGTCGAGCGCGAGCACGCGGCGGCCCTGCACATGGGCGACCAGGCCGGGCTTGAGCATGGCGGTATCGAAGTCATCGATCGCCACGAGCATATCGGCGTAGGTCTCGCGCATGGCATCAGCCGCGTTGTTGTCGAGCAGTAGCACCGCCTCGGGATCCAAGGCCTCAAGCGCCTCGCGGAACAGCTCGCACGGCAGAGTCTCGCCCACCGCGACCGCTCCGTCACCCGCGCCGGCGACGCTTGCCAGCACGCAAAAATCCTCGGGCGCGTAGCCGATGGCCCCAAGCGCCTTGCGCAACGCCGCGCCATCCGGGCCGGCGGCAAGCTCGCCACCCAAACGTTCGGCCTCGTCCAAATCGCCTTTGACCAGTACGATCGGCGAGCACGCGTTGCCCGCGATACGCACGCCACGGATCGCAAGCGATGTGAGCTCCTGCTCAGCCGCCTGGGCGATGGCTTCTTTTTTCTGGCTTTGTGACGTGGACATGCGCTCTCCAATCGTTTGCGTGCCAACCATTATATAAAAGAGCCACCTGCGAGTGGTTGCTTTGCGGGCGGCTGGGTATAAGCACGGTCGTACTGAGTTTTACGCGGCTGAGCCGCATCACATTATGGAGGTCACCATGGCTGACATTAAGCAGATTACCCCCGAGAATTTCGATTCCGTCGTTAACGACAGCCTGCCCGTGCTGGTCGATTTTTGGGCACCGTGGTGCGGTCCCTGCCGCTCACTCTCGCCCATCGTTGACGAGGTTGCCGACGAGCTGGCGGGTAAGCTTGCCGTTGCCAAATGCAACGTCGACGACAACCAGGACCTGGCCATGAAGTATGGCGTCATGAGCATCCCCACGCTGATTGTGTTTAAGAACGGCGAGGAGATTGACCGCTCGGTCGGCGCGCTGCCCAAGGCGAGGCTGCAGGCGCTGCTGGAGAAGCACCTGTAATACGCCGGTCATGTGCTGCCGTCCATGAGCGGTTTTGCGCCGCTCACCGGACTTTTGGGTGCACCGCGTGCGACCACGGATAGTATGGTAGCCACAAACAGCCCCCAGTGAACGGGTGCGGGTCGCACAGGCTCGTACCCGTTTTCTTATGCAGCTGCACGCAGAGCGGGCGTAGTAAAATCTGAACCACTGAACTGCCCCATACAAAAGGAGATTTCCCATGCATGATGTTGGAATGAACATGAGCCAGCTTGCCATGAGCGTCAAGCAGGTCGACGACACCATCGAGCTCGCTCACGAGTGGAGCCATCAGCTGCTGCATGCGACCGAGAATTTTGACATGGAGCGCATCGGCGCCAAGCTCGAGGCCGCCATGGCCGCGCTGCACGAGGCGCACGACGCACTCGAGGGCTACGAAGAGGCCATCGAGGCCGACCACAACTCCGTCGGCTCCGTGAAGCTGGTGTAAGGTGGCCGAACACGAGCACGGCTGCGGGTACGAGCACGAGCATCCGCACGGGGCGGACGGTGACGCGGGCTGCCACTGTAGTGGCTCCGGCTCCGAGCTGGTCCGCTTTTCGGTTACCGCACCCGACGACCTGCTGCGCCGTTTTGACGAGCAAATCGCACGCCGCGGCGACGTGGCCAACCGCTCCGAGGCGGTGCGCGACCTGATTCGCGCATCGATCGCCAAGGAGCAGATGCGCACGCCCAATGAGCATGTTATCGGGTCGCTCACCATGATCTACGACCATCACACCGGCGATCTGACGCGCCGTCTGGACGAGGTGCAGCACGACTACACCGACGAGATCGTATCGACGATGCACGTGCATCTGGATCACCACAACTGCTTGGAGATTCTGGCACTTAAGGGTCGCGGCGAGCGCGTCTACGAGCTGGCCGACCGTCTGCTGGGCCTGCGCGGCGTTAAGCACGGCGAGCTCACGTGTGCCGCAACCAGGCAGAGCCTGGGGCTGTAGCGCACCTACCAAAAAGTGACAGGCTTGTTTTGGCAGGCTTAACGTTTTACCTACCAAAATAGACCTGTCCCTTTTTGGTAGGTTTTGATGAGGGAAGGTCGCATGCGGCATGTGCATATTCATGTGACGGGCATTGTGCAGGGCGTTGGCATGCGGCCGTTTGTGTATCGCGAGGCCATGGCGCATGGCATTTGCGGATGGGTGCTCAATGCGGGCGACGGCGTGCATATCGAGGCGCACGCTCCGGTCGATGCGCTCGATGCTTTTGTTGCCGCGCTTTCTGAGCATGCGCCTGCGGCGGCTCTCGTGGAGCGTGTCTATATTGCGGATTTGGAGCCTGGCGACTGGAGCGCTGCCGATGAGCAGGGCTTTCGCATTGTGGCATCGCAAGATCAAACCGCTCACACCACGCTCATTTCGCCCGATATCGCCACCTGTGACGATTGCCTGCGTGAGCTGTTCGACCCCGCCGATCGGCGCTATCACTATCCTTTTATCAACTGCACCAACTGCGGGCCGCGCTTTACCATCATCCGCTCGCTGCCCTATGACCGAGCGGCCACGTCGATGGATCACTTTCCTATGTGCCCCACCTGCGCCGCAGAGTATGCTGACCCGCTCGACCGGCGCTTTCATGCGCAGCCCGATGCCTGCTTTGATTGCGGGCCGCATATTACTTGGCGCGAGGCTGTGAACGGCGATGCGTGCGGGAATTCGTCCGCGACACCGGCCGTCGGCACCACGCGCGAGGCCAGCGACGCTATCATCGACCGCTGTGTTGAGCTGCTGGCCGGTGGCGGTATCGTCGCCATCAAGGGTCTGGGCGGATTTCACTTGGCATGCGACGCCTCCAACGAGCAGGCGGTAGCCGAGCTGCGCCGTCGCAAACGCCGCAGCAACAAACCGCTTGCCGTTATGGTACGCGACCTTGCCGACGCTGAACGCCTGTGCCATGTCAACGACGTTGCACGCGGCTTGCTGGCCGGCAGCATTCGCCCCATTGTGCTGCTGCGCCGACGTGCTGCCTGCGAGAGCGGCGGCTCCCCCGACGCCCTCGCGCTCGCGCCGTCCGTCGCGCACGACCTTCCAGAGCTCGGTGTTATGCTCCCCTACACCCCGCTTCAGCATCTTCTGCTTGCCGCGGCAGAAGCCCGCGGTATGCACGCGCTCGTCATGACCAGCGGAAACCTGAGCGAAGAGCCCATCGAGACCGATGACGATCTTGCCTGGGAGCGCCTCGTTGCCGCCGGCATTGCCGACGCGCTGCTCGGCAACGACCGCGCGATCCTCTCGCGCTACGACGACTCCGTGGTGCGCGTGGTCGACGGCGCCGTTATGCCCGTGCGCCGCGCTCGCGGATATGCACCCCAGCCGCTGCCGTTGCCGGCGCTCGACGGCGCTCCGTCCTGCGTGCTCGCCTGCGGGCCACAACAAAAGGCCACGATTGCGCTCACGCGTGAAGGGACGAACGGCGAGGCAACCTGTTTTGTGTCGCAGCATATCGGCGATGTTGAAAACGGCGAGACCTTCGATGCCTGGAACGCCGCGCGCACGCGCTTGGAAGATCTCTTTGACTTGGCGCCCGCCGCCTTGGCCTGCGATTTGCACCCCAGCTATCTATCGAGTCAGTGGGCGCGCGAGCAGGCACGGGAGCACAATCTGCCGCTCGTCGAGGTGCAGCACCATCATGCGCATATCGCGAGCGTAATGGCCGAGGCCATCGCCGCGGGCCAGCTTACAATCGACGCGCGTGTCCTTGGCATCGCCTTTGACGGCACCGGCGCCGGCACCGATGGGACCATTTGGGGCGGCGAGTTTCTTGTTGCCGGCCTTGGCGGCTTTGAGCGCGCCGCGCATTTGCTCACCTGGGCGCTCCCCGGCGGGGCGGCCTCCGTGCGCGACGCCCGCCGCAACGCCTTTGCCCTGCTCAGTGAGCTCGGTCTGCTCGAGCACCCAGGCGCCGCTCGGCTTTTGGACAGCCTCGACGAGCAAACGCGCAGCGTGACAGCCACCATGATCGAGCGCGGCATCAACAGCCCGCGTACCAGCAGCATGGGGCGTCTCTTTGATGCCGCGGCAGCGATTCTGAGCATCTGCGACAAGGCAACCTACGAGGGCGAGCCTGCCATAGAACTCGAAGCCGCCGCCTGGCGCGCGCTTGACGGCGAAATCAGCCGTTTCGCTGGCAATCAGGCGGGCGTATCGGCATCCGTCTCAACGTCGCTGGACAGTTTGTTCAGATACGTATTAACTACTAACCCCCTATCTGGCATTTTTGCCTCAGATTTTGCCAAAAAAGGCTCTCCGGACACCCTATTTGCGACAAGCGCACCCGGCACAGGCCCCAAATCGACCCATTTTGAGTCCTCACAGACGACTTTTGCCACCCAGAGCCGCTCTAAAAAATACGTATCTGAACTAACTGTCCAGGCTGCCTCGGACAGCCCTTTCGTTCTGGACCCCAAGCCACTTTTTGAGGCACTTTTGAGCAGAATCGAGACCGGAGAATCCGCCGACCGGCTCGCGCTCGGGTTCCATATCGCCATCGCGCGCTCTTCGGCACGAATCGCACGCGAAATCTGCGCGCGCGAGGGCATCGATACCGTCGCGCTCTCGGGCGGCGTGTTCATGAACCGACTTTTGCTTCAGCTCCTTACCCACGAACTCAAAGACGTCGGTCTTGCCGTTTTGGTCCCCCACGCTGTACCCGTCAACGACGGCTGCATCGCCTACGGTCAGGCCGCCATCGCTCGCGCTCGCCTCGCGCAGACGGCGTCGCGATAGGCTGTTTTGCCAGCCTGCGCGCCGCCGTCTCACAGGTGTAACGCGTTTGCTCGTGACTCCCGCGAGCGCTACCATCATCTGATGGGTAATTAAGCGCCTATCCAGCGCAAAACGTATAAAAGGGGAACATTATGTGCCTTGCCGTTCCCGGTAAAGTAGTCAAACGCGACGACGACCTCAAGGCCACCGTCGACATGATGGGCATCGAGCGCCCCGTTTCGCTGCGCCTCGTGCCGACGGCACGGGTGGGCGACTATATTCTCGTACACGCCGGCTTTGGCATTCAGATTGTCGATGAGCAGGAAGCCCAAGAGACACTCGAGCTCGTCAATACCATGACCGAGCTGGCCGAAGAGGACCAGCTCGCCACCAACCCGGCCGAGGCATACTAGTGACGGCGGCGCAGCCGGTTCGCTCCGGTATCGACTTTTCGGCATTTCGCGACCCCAAGCTGGCTCGCGAGCTCATCGAGCGCATTCATGAGCTTGTCGGCGACCGCGCCATCAACCTTATGGAAGTCTGCGGCACGCATACCGTGAGCATCGGGCGCTATGGCTTTCGCTCCATTATGCCTGCCGGGCTCAAACTTCTGAGCGGTCCGGGTTGCCCCGTCTGCGTTACCGCCAACCGCAATATCGACCATGCAATCGCGCTCGCCAAGATGGACGGCGCCATCATCACCTCCTTTGGCGACATGATGCGCGTGCCCGGGTCGTCTACCTCGCTCGCCGCGCAAAAGGCGTCGGGGCGCGATATTCGCATTGTGTACTCCCCGCTCGACGCACTCGACATTGCCGAGCAAAATCCCGAACGCCCGGTCATCTTTATGGGTGTCGGCTTTGAGACCACGACGCCCACCATCGCCGCCGCTATCCTGGAGGCTGACGCGCGCGGGCTCCAGAACTTCTCGGTCTACTGTGCTCACAAGACCACGCCGCCGGCTCTGCGTGCGATCTCCAACGACCCCGAGACGACCATCGACGGCTTTATCCTGCCTGGTCACGTCGCTACCATCACAGGCCTGGCACCCTTTGGGTTTTTGGTCGATGAGTTCGAGACCCCGGGCGTGGTTACCGGATTTGAGCCGGTCGATATCCTGCAGGGCATCTGCATGCTGGTCCAGATGGTTGTCGAGAGCAGGCCGGCGATCGACAACGCCTACCGCCGCGGTGTCAATGCGAACGGCAACCCCGTAGCGCGCCAGCTGGTCGAGCAGGTATTTGAACCGTGCGACACCACGTGGCGCGGGCTGGGGCCGATTGCCGGCTCGGGTCTTTCCATCCGCCCTGAGTTCTCGCGCTTTGATGCCGGCGCCCGCTTTGACGTGCCCGTTGAGGCGACGGTCGAGCCGCGTGGGTGCCGCTGCGGCGACGTGCTGCGCGGGGCCATTACGCCGAGCAGCTGCCCGCTCTTTGGCCGCACCTGCACGCCCGAGCACCCCGTCGGCCCGTGCATGGTGAGCTCCGAGGGCAGCTGCGCGGCGTACCACCGCTACCGCGACTATTAGGTTCCGCCGTCTCAACGAATGGCGGACCGGTCGACGCTGCGCCTCACCCATATAATTCCACCCACGATTGGAGTTTTCGATATGTCCCATAGCGTTACCGATAGCACCGTCCTGTTGGGCCACGGCTCTGGCGGTCAGATGATGAAGCGCATCATCGATGAGGTCTTTCTGGATGCCTTTGGGTCGCCCGAGCTGCTCGAGGGCAACGATGCCGGCGTCGCCGCGCTGCCCGCAAGCGGGCGAATCGCCATGTCGACCGACAGCTTTGTGGTAACGCCGCAGTTCTTCCCCGGTGGCAACATCGGCCGACTCGCCGTGTGCGGAACCGTCAACGATGTCGCGACCTCGGGCGCCAACGTGCGCTACCTATCGTGCGGCTTTATCCTCGAAGAGGGCTATCCCATGGAGAAGCTCCGCCAGATCGTGCAGACCATGGCCGAGACCGCGCGCGAGGCGGGCGTGGCGATCATCACCGGCGACACCAAGGTGGTCGAGTGTGGCGGAGCCGACGGCGTCTACATCAATACCGCCGGCGTGGGCGAGGTGCCCGCGGGCGTGGCGCTCTCTGGCGCAAACTGTCAGCCCGGCGACGTCATCCTGGTGTCGGGTACACTCGGCGACCACGGCATCGCCATCATGAGCCAGCGCGAGGGTCTGGCGTTTTCGAGCACCATCGAAAGCGACGCCGCGCCGCTCAATCGCCTGATCGCCGACGTACTGGCCGCAGCACCCGACGCGCGCTGCTTCCGCGACCCCACGCGCGGCGGCCTGGCATCCACGCTCAACGAGTTTGCCCAGGCCAGCGGCGTTGCCATGGAGGTCGACGAGGATGCCGTGCCCGTGCGCCCCGACGTGCAGGCAGCCTGCGAGATGCTCGGCTACGATGTGCTGCAAGTGGCAAACGAGGGCAAGATGGTTGCCGTTGTGCCGGCCGAGCAAGTCGATGCCGCGCTGGCCGCCATGCGTGCTGCCCGCTACGGCGAGAACGCCGCCATCATCGGCCGTGTGCTGCCGCTTGCCGAGGGCACCCGTCCCGCCGTGCGCGTACGCACCGGCTGGGGCTCGACCCGTATCCTCGACATGCTCGTAGGAGAGCAGCTGCCGAGGATTTGCTAACGACAAAGGCTCAGGGCTATTAAAGATATTCAGATTCCAAACATGCCCGGCACGCATGCCCAGTATCATGGGGTGCGTTTTACAACTCAAGCGGCAGGAGCACCCATGGCAGCAGCTTTTACCCATGTGATCTTTGATCTGGACGGCACCATCCTCAACACGCTCGAGGACCTGGCAGCCGCCGGTAACCATACCTGTGAGATGCACGGCTGGCCCACGTTTGCCGTTGACGAATACCGCTATAAGGTGGGAAACGGCATGCTCAAGCTGGTTGAGCGCTTTATGCCCGCCGAGTATGCGGGCGACGGGCGTATGTTTGAGCAGACGCTTGCCGAGTTTAGGGCCTATTACGGCGAGCACAAGGAGGACCACACCGCGCCCTATGCCGGTACGATCGAAATGCTCGACCGCCTGCGCACCGCGGGCGTCACGCTCGCCGTGCTCACTAACAAGGACCACGTCTCGGCGGCTCCGCTTATCGAGAAGTACTTTGGTTCTGAGCGCTTTGCGCTGGTGCAGGGCCGTGTTGATTCGTTTCCGCCCAAGCCCGAAGCACCCGTCACACTGCATGTGATGGAAGAGCTGGGCGCCAATCCGGCGACCACGCTCTATGTGGGCGATTCCAATGTCGATGTTTTAACCGGCCACAACGCCGGCCTTAAGAGTGCGGGCGTCAGCTGGGGCTTCCGCGGCCGCGCAGAGCTGGAGTCCGCCGGCGCCGACTACGTGGTGGACACCCAGGCAGAGCTCACGGCGCTGATTCTGGGCGAGTAACGAGCGACACTGCTTAACGCAGCTGCGACAATTCTTCCGCGCGGAAAGCGCATCCCGTTTTGGAGCTCCGGAATGGGATGCGCTTTCCGTTTGAGGCGCATCAGGGAAACCGCATCCCGTTTCAGAGCAATATTCCGGGTCGCACTTTCCGCAACCCACCCCATCCGGAAAATGCGACCCACTATTCGGCCAAAAACCGGGTCGCGGTTTCCCAAGCACTCGATGCAACGCTGGCACAAGGAGTGTCCCCAACTGCCGGCAGAATAACGCTTACCAATATCGCAGACACATTTGGCTTTGGTTGTCCTAAAGGGAGGGTCGCCCCAACGATCCTCCCTTTATTGCATAACGAACTGTTTGTCGCATGGCAACCTAAATATAAAGCGCTACCCTTGCAGAGCGCTCATCATCTCGGAGATATTAGAGTCGTCCCCCGACCATTCGTTGTCATCGTTAGCAGAATACTTAAAGGTAACCTTGGTGTCCTTGGGCTTGGCGGCCTTGGTCACATCGAGCATTACCTGTCCAGCCAGCTTGTACAACTCATCTTCGGAAGGCGACCCATCAAGAGCAGCAACCTTCTCTTGGTATTTGGTGGCAAAATCCCCTTGAATTTGAGCCATCGACTTACAAGAAACGGTCACTTCGGCAGTAGCGGTACCCTTATCTTCATCGACTACAATGTCGCCGATTTTATAGTCGAAGCCCTCGAGATAGCTCTTGGCGTATTCCTCGGTATTGATGCCGACCCTTTTAAACTCTTTCCCTGCAGCCTTATCCAAGCCATCCAGAAATGACTCGTCGTTATTTTTAATCTCATCAAGCTGATTGATCAGATCTTCGTTAATAAGTTGCTCGACTGTGGGATCACCGCAACCGGAAAGAGAGATCAAGCATGCAACCACTACAGCCAACATGAGCGCAAGCAGCGGCTTCTTTTTCATGACATTCCTCCAAACAAGCGGCGCTGCGTTCCATGCGCAACGCACGTTGTGACAGTAAGTCCATATTAACGGCTCGACCCAAACCCCTGAGTCGCAAAAACGGGCTTCTGGCCGGGACGACCGGATTCGAACCGGCGGCCCCTTAACCCCTCAGGCTTGGGACAGGTTCAAAATAGCGATGATATTCCAATTGACTAGGATAATGTAAAAGCGCTCAGATGCTGTGATATTCGATACACGCTTGTTCACGTCGATCCTGAAACATACGAGATTCTTTCCGTTGTGATGAAGTTGCGGGGGAGAACGATAACCGGATGCTGCAAACTAAGAAACGCTGTTGATTTTCATCTGCTTAGCACGGTTCAAGAACGTTCTTCAAAATGCTGTACTCATACGATGCATAGGGAGATCCAGTCAAATCGAGACCACTATTGGCGGAGATTATCGTATGGCAGCCCGCTTCAAGAACATCAGAGCCACCCGCAAATCCGTTCACGACGTTCCCCATATCATCTTTCAATACGCCCATGAGCGTCGTGCCCATACCATAGTCATACGGCGAATCATTTTGAATTTCGACATCAAAACGATACATGTTAGTAGCGATTTGTTCTAATCGTTCATTTAACACTGTGAACTCATAGGTGTCTTTTTCGGTGACCTTCTTAAAGCAATTAACCCTAAACGTAAGCTCAAGTGACACCGGTAGTTCATCTATGCCATCGATTGCGCCGAAGTACCATATTTCTTGCCCCGGAAGAAGAGCACAGCAGCTAGATATTGTGCTACTCACGGTGCCACACAGTGTGCCATCCGCCTTCTTTGCGATGCCATCAACTCCCCAATCGACAGCAACTTGATCACTAGTGTTTTTGATTTTTGTAATATAGCCACAGCCGCTTTGACCAACCTGATAGTTGTAAATAGGGTCCATGGTTACTACAATATCGGAACTCTGTGGACTACTTTCATTCTTAAGCGTGCCCTTTTTCGGTTTTAGCGTGGAACTGTCCGTTTTATCAGGTTTGCCCGAACATCCAGCAAGGCCCAGCGTTGCAATTCCGGCTAGAAAGTCCCTTCTCGAGATATCTTTCATCAATTCCTCCCCTTATGCGTACGCCAATTTCATACCTAGGTTACAGAGAAGCATTGGCAAGTTGTTGAGCAACAAATACGAACGGTAGAACTTGCATGGCAAGCGTTTTTATCCAATAAAAAACCTCGATCGTATGGAGAGGTCAACAATTAGATTCAAAACGAATCGAGGCCACAACCGCGCAGGCGGCTCAATTTGATGAACGAATGGCCCGTAAAGCAAGCCCCCTGCAATAAAACGCACCTGCTTGGCCCATTAAAAAAGGCGGCCGGATAACCCGACCACCCTTGCACACCCTTTGGATGCCGCAGCTTACTTGCGGACGACCTTGACGATGGCATCGCCGGCGGCGACAGCGGAGTCAGCCTCGACGGCGAGCTCAACATCGGCGAACTCGGCGGTGTTGGACACAGCCACGACGACGCAGTCCTTGTAGCCGGCAGCGGCGATCTTGGCGCGGTCGATCTTGAGCATGGGCTGGCCAGCCTTCACGACGTCATCGGCCTTGACGAAGCCCTCGAAGCCGTCGCCGTTCATGTTGACGGTATCGACGCCAACGTGCACCAGGACCTCGATGCCATTATCGGACTGCAAACCCACGGCGTGACCCATGGTGACGGTCACCTTGCCGTCGCAGGGGGCATAGACCAGGTCGTCCTCGGGCCACACGGCGCAGCCCTTGCCCAGAACCTCGCCACCAAAGACGGGATCGGGCACGTCGGCCATCTTGATGACCTTGCCCTTGACGGGCGAGCACAGTACGTCGGCGCCGGCAGAAGCAGAGATGGAGGCCGGAGCAGCGGCAGCCGCGGGCTCAGCCTTCTTCTTGAACATGTCAAACAGACCCATAGGTTTTCTCCTCTTGATTAAGCGCAACGTTATGCGCATGCCTATGGTGATTATAGTGCCAAATGGTTCAAATGCTAAGGTGGGGACTCGAATCGCGAACCCATCCCGAGGCTTTTCCACGGTGGCACTCATCTTGTCGATTAAGCCAGGCCCTCGGTACCGTTGGACTTGATGATCTTCTGGTAGGCGAAGAAGCTGTCCTTGCGGCGGCGCTCGTAAGTGCCGGTGCCGTCATCGTACTTATCGACGTGGATAAAGCCGTAGCGCTTGCGCATCTCGCCGGTGCCGGCAGAGACCAGGTCGATGGGACCCCACCAGGTATAGGCGATCAGGTCGACGCCGTCCTCGATGGCCTCGCCCATGGCCTTGACATGGCTCTGGAGGTAGGCGATACGGTACGGATCGTGGATGGAGCCGTCCTCCTCCACCTCGTCGTAGGCGCCCATGCCGTTCTCGACCACCATCAGCGGAATCTCGTAGCGGGCGTAGATCTCGTTGAGGGCGATACGCAGGCCCGTCGGGTCAATCTGCCAGCCCCAGTCGGTGCTCTCGAGGTAGGGGTTCTTGCCGCCAAGGGTCATGTTGCCCTCGGTCATCTCGTGGTCCTTGTGGGTGCCCACGGTGCCCGACATGTAGTAGCTAAAGGTGTAGAAGTCGACCTTGCCGTCGGCGATGTCCTGCAGGTCGCCGTCGGCGATGTTAAGCTCGATGCCGTTCTCGGCCCAGAAGCGCTTGGCGTAGAACGGGTATTTGCCGCGCACCTGCACGTCGGAGCAGTACCAGTTCATGGTGTTCATCTCCTGCTGGGTGGCAAAGACGTCGGCCGGGTCGCACGTGGCGGCATAGGACAGGATAAAGCAGTCCATGTTGCCCATCTTGAGTTTGGGGAAGTGCTCGTGCGCATAGCGGATGGCGCGACCGCTCGCCACAAACTGGTGGTGGAGGGCCTGGAAGCGCTGCTGCGGGGTGGTGTGGGCGCCGGAGGCCGGGCCCTCGTAGCCGCGAATCATGCTGGTCTCAAAGAGGTTGCCCAGGTCCAGGGTGCCACAGTTGATCTCGTTGAAGGTGAGCCAGTAGGTCACCTTGTCGTGATAGCGCTCGAGCACGGTCTGGGCATAGCGTTCAAAGAAGCCGATAAGCTCGCGGCTCTCCCAACCGTTGTACTTCTCGACCAGGGCATAGGGCATCTCGTAGTGGCTGAGCGTAACAAGCGGCTCGATGTTGTGTGCGCGCAGGCAGTCGAAGACACGGTCGTAGAAGGCGAGGCCGGCCTCGTTGGGCTCGGCATCGTCACCGTTGGGGAAGATGCGGCTCCAGGAAATGGACATGCGGAACATGTTGAAGCCCATCTCGGCAAAGAGCGCGATGTCTTCCTCGTAGTGATGGTAGAAGTCGATACCGTCGTGATTGGGGTAGAAGCGGTTGGGGTCGATGTCGAGCGTAATCTGACGTGGCTCCTTGTAGCTGCCGCCCAGGAAGTGGTCATCTACGCTGGGGCCGCGGCCGTCAACGTTCCATGCGCCCTCAAACTGGTTTGCGGCCGTGGCGCCGCCCCAAAAGAATCCCTCGGGAAATCCCATATGTGCCTCCTCGCAGCGGGTTTTATGTGCTGAGCTGAGTATCGCGCGCGCCCGGGCGCCCAAGGCGCGGAGGCGCTGCATTGGACACTTCTTTTCGCCCCAACACGTCCGCCGGCTGACACTTTTTGATACCGAGGCCTAGACGGGGCAAAAATCGACCTGACGGCCACCCTCCAACCTGGGTGGATGAAACGAAACATGAGACACAGTATTTAGGTGTGGCATATCGATAGCTAAAAGCCCGTTCCGTCTTACTCATCCACGGTATTTTGCCGGCGTGCAGCCGTAGGCGGCGCGGAACTTGCGATAGAAAAAGCTCATGTTCTCGTAGCCAACGGCGCGCGCCGCCGCCTCGGCCGTGGCACCCGCGCGCAAGAGCTCCACGGCACGCACGAGTCTGCGCTCCTGGACCAGCTGCCGATAGGTCTTTCCCACATGCTGCTTGAGCAGCGCCGACGCGTAGTTAGGGCTCACATGAAAGCGTGCCGCCACCTCCTCGAGCGAGCAGGCGGCAAACGAACGCTCGATATAGCCGAGCATCCCTGCCACGAGCGAGGCCGCGCGCCCCGACTCATCGCGCCCCGCCGCCGCGCCGCGCACGAGCTCGCGCTCGTAGCAATCCATGAGCTCGGCCAACAGGAGCTGAAACAGGCGCAGAACGATCTCGGCGCTGTTGAGGCTCGGCTCGTAGTGTTCGCAGAGCATCTCCTGCATGTAGCGTCGCACGCGCCGACTCTCCCCGCAGCGAAAGCGCACGTGCCCGCGATGGTCGGTCTCGCTGTTGAGCGCGTTGAACAAAAACCGCGATACCGCGCTCTCGCGCGAGAGGCTCGCCTCGAGGCTGCGCTGCAAAAAGGTACGTGAAACGGTCATACTTAGCATGATGTCATCCTCGCCGAGCGCTGCCACCGCATGCGGGCAGGCGGCATCGAGCAGCAGCACCTCGTTGCGTTCGAGCACGAGCTTCTCCCCCGCAACCGTCTGCGGACAGCGCCCCCGGTACACATAGCTGATCTCAACGTAGTCGTGCACATGCTCGGGTACCGCGTTAAAGCGCGAGTTTCTCCTAATCATCAGGCCAGCTGGCATTTCGGCCTGAGCATATTCCGCCCCCATCTGTCCGATCTTTCGCACCGACCGTCCATCGACCTCAACGCGCTCGGTCATGATCGACCAGTCAAAGGGAGCCTCGTCCCTATATCGTCTCTCGCTGGTGCTCAGCTCGCTCAGCCGGCGCTCGAGCTCCAAGATCTCCATGGCCCCGCCAATCGTTGATTCGGTCATATTCTGCCGTGATTTGGATATTAGCACGCCGCCGCCCGCACGCCAGAATGGAGTCATGCAACATACGCTGCCCACCATCGGTTTGCAAGGAGGATCCATGACCGCGTACTACCAGCAGGTGCTCAACGGTACCTACGACAACCACGTGCTCCCGTTTTTGTGGATGAAGGGCGAGAGCCAACAGACCATTGCCGAGTATCTGGAGAAGATTGCCGGCGCCGATATCCACGAGGTCTGCCTCGAGAGTCGCCCGCATCCCGATTTTTGCGGTGAGGGCTGGTGGCGCGACCTGCGCTTTGTGATCGACACGTGTAAGCAGCTGGGCCTCAAGATCTGGATCTTGGACGACGCACACTTTCCCACCGGATACGCCAACGGCGCCGTCAAGAAGGCGGCGCCCGAGCTCCGCAAGGTCGTTCTCACCCACCGCACCATCGACGTGGTGGGCCCCACGCCGCAGGCGAGCATCGTGCTCACCAACATGTTCGACAAGACGGAGCGCTTCTATGGCATTACGTTTATGCAGGAGGGGTGCGCCGTCGAGGTGGAGCACCGCGTAATCGAGGACGAGCACGGCATGCCCTGCCGCTTGGTCTTTGACGCACCGGCCGGCATTACGCAGGCGTGCGTGATGTTCACGAGCGGCAAGACCTCCTACAACGAGGACTACATCAACATGGTCGACCGTGCCTCGGTGGCGCAGCTCATCAATGCCGTGTACGAGCCGCACTTTGCGCATCTGGGCGATGAGTTTGGCGAGACCATCCTGGGCTTTTTCTCCGATGAACCCGGCTTTGCCAACGAGAAGGGCGTCACCGGCGCCGATGGTATCTCCGACACGCTCATCGGTAAGGCCACCGCGCCCCTGCCCTGGTCGGCTGAGCTCGAGCGCCGCCTGCGCGCGGCGCTGGGCGAGCGCTACCTGGACGAGCTCCCGCATCTGTGGGATCGCAAGGACGCCGGCGCGCACGTGCGCCACGTGTACATGGACATTGCGAGCACGCTCTACAAGGAGTGCTTCTGCGACCAGCTCGGCGACTGGTGCCGCGCGCACGGCGTGCAGTATATCGGCCACGTGATCGAAGACAAGGATTGCCACGCGCGCCTGGGTGTGGGCGCCGGCCACTACTTCCGCGCCGTGGGCGGCCAGGACATGGCGGGCGTGGACATCGTGATCAACCAGCTCATCCCCGGCATGGACCAGGGACTCCACTCCTACGGCCGCGGCGTGTGGGACCTGGAGTTCTACAACTACGTGCTGCCCAAGCTGGGCTCCTCGGCAGCGCATCTCGACCCCAAAAAGCAGGGCCGCTGCATGGCCGAGGTGTTTGGCGCTTTTGGCTGGCACGAGGGCCTGCGCGAGATGAAATGGATCGCCGACCACTTTATGGTGCGCGGCGTCAACTGGTTTGTGCCGCACGCCTTTAGCATGGCCGCCTTCCCCGACTTCGACTGCCCGCCGCACTTCTACGCGCACGGTCAGAACCCCCAGTTTGCGCACCTTGGCAAGCTCATGAGCTACATGAACCGCACCTCGAGCCTGCTTTCGGGTGGACGAGTCGTCACACCGGTGGCGCTTCTGTACCACGCCGACGCCGAGTGGGCGGGCGAGGCCTCGTTTATGCAGCATGCCGCCGCCGGGCTTGCGCGTGCGCGGGTCGATTTCGATATCGTGCCGGCCGAGGCGTTTGATGACGCCGGGCGCTACGTCGTGGAGTTCGCCGCAGACGGCAGCGGCTTTAGCGTGAACGGCCAGGCGTACCGCTGTCTGGTGATGCCCAACGCCGAATATGCCGGCGGGGCCGTACTCAACTTTGCCGCGCGCGCTGCGGCCGCAGGCGTTGGCGTATATGCCCTGGATAAGCTGCCGAGCAAGCGCTATGACGGCGAAGCTGCCAGCCGCGCGGGCTTTGCCCCTGTGGAGGCCAACGAGCTTGCAGGCGTGCGCGTTGTTGCCACTTCCGAGCTTGCGAGCGTGCTCGCCGCAGCCGGCATGCAGACCGTGGCGTGCACCGATCCGCAGCCGTGGCTGCGCGCGCTTCGCTACGACCGCGCCGACGAGAGCTACCTCATGCTGGTAAACGAGCATCCCAAGCAGGGCATTCACACGCATGTTGAGCTCGCTGACGGCGCGCCCGTGCACGGCGTGCGCCTCGATTTGCTCAACGGCAGCGCACCCGTCGCCTTTGACGGCACGCTTGAGCTCGCGCCCTACGAGAGCTGCATTGTGGTGCTCGGGACCGAGGCGCCCGCTGCCGACGAGCGCGGAGGCTCCGATGCCGAGCGTGAGGTCACGCGCGTTGACGGCCCCTGGAACGTCTCCTTTGCCACGCCCGGCGCCGATACCACGCACCCGGCCTTTGGCGAGCCCGTCGAGCTTGACGACCTGCACGATCTTTCCTGCGCCGAATTCCCCGGCGAGGCAGGCACTTTCCGCTACCAGGCAAGCTTTGCCGTTGCTGAGAACCTCGCCGGCGCCGCGCTCGACCTGGGCGAGGTCTTTGAGACCGCCACGATCACGCTTGACGGCGCGGATCTGGGCTGCCGCATCTGTCCGCCCTACCGCTTTGAGCTCGGCACCCTTGCCGCCGGCGAACATGCGCTCACAATCGATGTGATCAACACCCTCGACCACGCCATCACCGACATCTTCGCCCTCACCGAACCCTCCGAGCCCAGTGGCCTGCTCGGCCCCGTCCGCTTGCTCGGGTAACGGTCCTTTACGGGACGCCCGGCTTGCTCTCCCCAGCCAAGCCGGGCGTTTTGTTTACCGCTATGATTGATACATCGCAATACGAACGCATAGGAGTCATATGGACATCAAGCGCAAAATCACGCAGGGCAAGGAGCTCACCCCCACCGAGCAGCAGCTCGGGCAGACGGTTCTTGCCATGGGCGAGGACGTCCGCGGGCTCTCCATTAAGGAATTTGCGCGCCAAGCCAATGTCTCCGTTGCGAGCATCCACCGCTTTTGCAAAAAGCTCGGCCTCGAGGGCTTCAAAGAACTCAAGGTCGAGCTGATGCGCGCAGCCTCGCGCGCAGACTCCGCCCCCGAGGTGGATATCAACTTTCCCTTTGATGCGACCTCCAGCGCCCAGGAGATCTCCGAGCGCATGGCGCGACTGTACGAGACCACGCTTTCCGAGACGCGCGAGATCCTCGACCCGGCACAGCTCGACTACGCCGCCAAGCTCGTCTTACGCGCCGACACCGTGGACATCTACACGGGCTCGCATAACCTGTATCCGGCGGGAATGTTCCGCGATCGCCTGCTTTCCGCCGGTAAGAGCTCGACGTGCTACGACAATATCGAGGCCCAAGTGCGCACGGCGCTCGCCTCGGGCCCCGACCATACGGCAATCGTCATCTCCTACAGCGGCCTTGCCCCCAACCTCAAGGAGATCTTGCCGATCCTTAGCAGTCGGCATGTCCCGGTCATCGTCATCGGCACGCCATACTGTGCCCGCATTCACCCCGGCTTTGCCGCCTATCTCACCGTGGGCGATATCGAGAGCCTGAGCCACCGCATCACGCAGTTTGCCAGTCACATCGCCGTGCAATACGTGCTCGATTCGCTCTACAGCAGCTACTTTGCCAAAGATTACGCCCGCTGCTCCGAGTTCCTCGAGCAGTCCTTCCCCTTTACCAAGCTGCCCGGGCTCAAATAAAACGAGAGAGGATTTTTGGACACTTAAATGACGAGGGTGGATAATCTCCCACTTTGAGCCTGCGCACAGGCCAAAAACGGGAGATTATCCACCCTCATTCTGTAGTCGTTACTCGGGCCCTTTTGCCGCTGGTCGCGTTGGAACCGCGCGCTACTGAGCGGGCGAGACCACCAGGAGTGCATCGTGCTCGAAGGGATGCTGGGCCACGCGCACGGCATCGTCGACGGACATAACCGGCAGGTTGGCCACGCGTTTATTCTCCAGGTCAAACGCCACAGCATTCCAGGCGGTGGCGCCGCCCTCGAGTTTGAGCTTGACGGCCGTGGTCCTCGGCAGATAGACCACCACGCGTTCGCCCACGCGCGCCACACGGATGGCTTCGCGTGCATCGTCGAGCAGCTCCTGCGCGGGTTCAACAGCTACCGCCCCATCCGCGCTCGTGGCACCCAGGCCGCGCAGCACGTGCTCGATCAGGCCAAAGTCCCACACGCCCGCAAACTGCAGGCACTCTTGCCAGCGGAACGGCATGTCAAAGCCCTCGCCAAGGACGCTGCCACGGCTCTGAGAGGTCTGCCAGTTCCACACGCCGTGCGCACCGTAGGTAATGCCGGCACTGGAACCGGCCAGAATGCTCGACCAAACACTCGCGCGACAATCCTGCGCGGTAAAACGCCAGTACACGTTGCGGCTCGCGCCCATTTGCTCGTAGCAGGGCTCGGAATTGACCATCGGCTTTTTGGGATACTGCGCGCGAAAATCCTCGGGCAGCTTCCAAGCTTCCTCCTGACCGCTATAGTTGTGGCCGGGCTGGAACATGTAGAAGTCCAAGCGATCGGCAAACTGCTCGGGCAGGGCGCGGTTGCCACGGTTGATATGCATGGTGTGCAAGGACTCGGGAGCCAGCTTGGTGACCTCGTCGAGTGCATCCCCGTAATAGGCGATAGCCTCGTCGGTCTTAAAGTCGGTGTCGCCTGTCACCACGTAGACGGGGTCGAACTCGCCCAGGTTCTCGACGACGCGGGCAACGTGGGCGCGAACCTCCTCGCGCGGCATGACCTCGGCACCCAGGCGCTCGGCGATCACGGAGCCCCAGGTACCGGGCACGTAGTTGCACCACATGAGCACGAGCGCCGGGCGAATGCCGTGCTCCACGGCTGCCTGGCACATGCGGCGGGCGCGGTCCCAGTACTCCTGGTTGGGTGCACTCCAATCAAAGTGCACGCCGTCCTCGCTCGCATAGGGCCAAATGCCCAAGTCGGGCAGGCAGCGGTCCCACTGCGGAAGGGTGTTGATCTGCAGTACGTTCATACCCTGCTCGGCACGGCGGGTGAGGTAGTAGTCCCAATCGTTCTCGGTGATGCTCGTAAAGGCACTCCAGCACGTATCGGCAAACCAAAAGAATGGTTTGCCGTCGCAGAGGAACCCGTCCTCACGGGTATTGACGGTCAGTTTTCCCAAGCTCATATGGCACCTTTCTCTTGGGGAGACTTGCTAGGAGGGAGGTAAAGAAGTCGCCTGCCGCATTATCACAGTAGGGTCTGCGGCTGCAGTTGCTCAGCTCAAATTGAACGCACGCGAAGCACAGGGCCCTTACGTCTCTCCTAAAAAGTCTACAGGAAGGCCCCGCCGGGCTTATGCCAAGCGGGGCCTGTCGTGTAGGGGGTCTTATTTAGACCAAGGCCGGGGCGACTAGGCCTCCATCTCGGCGAGCTCCTCCTTGGAGAAGCCGGTGACAAAGACGACGGCAGCGGCAATAGCAAAGGAGATTGCCATACCGACGATAGCCCAGACGGTGTTCATCTGGCCACCCTGCAGGTAGTTGGTGAAGACCAGGAAGTTGGAGGCACCGCCTGCGAGGTAATAGGTGACGCCCATGAGGCCCGAGAACACAGCGCCGATGGCACCGCCGATGAACATGCCGAGCATGGTGCGGCGGAAGCGCATGAGGATACCGAAGAGCGCGGGCTCGGTGACGCCGCCGGCGATGGCGGAGATGACGTAGCCCAGGGCAAGACTCTTCTCGTCAACGTTCTTCATCTTGAGGAAGGCACCGAAGGCGCAGCCCCAGACAGCGGCCATAGCGCAGTTGGTGGAAACGAAGACGAAGGGATCGTAGCCAGCAGCGATGATCTGCACCTGAGCGAGCAGGATAACGGGCATGTGCATACCGCAGACCACGAAGAGCTGCCAGAAGGCGCCGAGGATGGCCATCACGATCAGGATACCGATGCCGCCAAGGTCAGCAAGCCCGAAAAGAATGTTGGCGATGAGGCTGCCGAGCTCGTTGCCGATCGGAGCGAGGACGATAAAAGCGATGGGAATCGTGACGATCATGGTGCAGAACGGCGTGAAGACCGTGGAGAGCACGTCGGGCATGACCTTCTTAAAGAACTTCTCGATGAAGTAGAGGACCGGCACCGAAAGGATGATCGGTAGGACGGACTGCTGATAGTTGGCAGCGGCGATCTGAATGCCGTAGACCGAGATGATGCCGCCACCCTCCTGGGTTGCGACGCTCACCACGGACGGGGCCATAAGGGCACCGCCGAGAAGCATGCCGAGAACGGGGCTGGCGCCGAGCTTCTTAGCCGCAGCATAACCCAGGTAGATCGGGATAAACGTAAACGTGGCCTCATACAGTGTGGTGTAGAGGAACGTATAAGTCGGGTCCGTGTCCGAAATAACGCCCAGCATGGTGGGGCCGAGGACGGCCGCGATGGTGCGGAACAGACCGCCAGCCATGAGCAGCGGGATGAGCTGGGTCATGGAGCCGGACAGATAGTCGAGGATGATGTTAGGCAGGTTCTTGAGCTCGAACTTCTCCTTGGGAGCATCGAGATTCTCGTCAACGGCGGCACCCTGCTTGACGCCGGAGATGGCGACGAACTCGGTGAGCACCTTGGGCACGTTCTGGCCGATGATGACCTGGAGCTGGCTGCCGGCGAACTGGCAACCCAGAACACCCTTGACCTTCTTGATCTTCTCCACGTCGGCCTTGCTGTTATCCTTGAGCGTCAGACGCAAGCGCGTCATGCAGTTGGTGGCGACGGTAACATTCTCCGCACCGCCCACGAGCTCGAGGACATCGGTGGCAATCTGCTTGTTATCTACTGCCATGGGACCCCTCCCCATATCTTCGTGTGCCTACTCGCTTGTGTAAGCACGCCTTTGGCTCGGCGACTATAACCCCTTACGGTTGCCGAACCCTTGGATACGCTGTCGTAAACAATTTGTTTACTGAACGTTTACGGGCTTTAGTTTACACGGAGTGCCTGATTTGTGGCAATTTTGCCGTCTGGAGTCCGGTGAACGGTAGGAAATCGGGGGTGAACGTATTTGAACAGCAGAAGAGCGTCTATTTGGTTCCGTATTGGTATTTGGCTAATTACGTGGGCTTTTACTTTGATGAACACCTCTATAGCCTGTTAACTCATTAACAAAAGCCATGCTAGACGTTAGTAAATATGTGTTTAGCTGTTGATTGCGCGTTCACTTTTGCCGTTTACCGAGTTCAGCTGCTTGTTCTACAATTCTGGATTAAACTAAACATGTTTAGATTGTATTGCCGATTATGTTTAGTATTTGCGGCACAAGGGAGCAGCTTATGGAACTCAAATCGTGTACCTACGCAACCGTCACCACCTTGGGCGACTTTGGCCCCTGGATCAGCAAGGTCGTACTCGACCTGCCCTGCACCGTACGCGCCAACGATATCGACGCGAACACCTTCCATATATATGCAGAGCGTCACGAGCGCACGGGCGAGGTCCTGATGCGCAAGGAGCGCGGTGCCGACCATGCCGCGCCCTCCGTGGGCTACATCGACGTTCTCGCCGCATATCCGTGTGACGAGAACGGGCGCAAACTCGCCGTAAGCACCCATGCGGCGCTTGAGGTCGCCGAGCAGCGCCTGACCAAAAAGATCGAAGGCGGCGTCATGGGCTCGCGCATGCTCGACGACCAGATGCGCATCACGCAGCTCGCGGCTCTTCCCGGCAACGACGGCGACGACCCCACCGTGGGGCTCGTCTTCGACACCTGCCGTGGCGATATCTGCCCCGCGCTCAAGGGCTGGCATAACGCCGTGCAGCAGACGCCCGTCGACGGCATCGCGCTCGAGTACGGCTATTTTGAGCCGAGCTTTGAGCCCGCTGACTCCGCGCTTTTCAACCCGTTTGCGCCCAAGGACACGCCCGCCGTCGAGAAGGCGCCGCTGATCGTGTACCTGCACGGCGCCGGCGAGGGCAAGGGCGCCACACAGGGCGAGGGCGCAACGCGTGCCTACACCGGCAACCGCGTGACAGCGCTCTCGCAAAAGCAGATTCAGCGCTACTTTGGCGGCTTTGCCTGGGTTCTTGTGCCGCAGTCGCCCACGTTTTGGATGGACAACGGCGTCGAGCAGCTCGGTCGCTCCAACCAGAGCATCTACTCCCCCGTGCTCAAGGCGCTCATCGACGAGTTTGTCGCCGAGCATGCCGACCGCATCGACACCAATCGTATCGTGGTCGCCGGCCTTTCCAACGGCGGCTTTATGACCCTGCGCCTGTGCGCCGACTACCCCGATTTCTTCGCCGCGGGCCTTCCCTGCTGCGCGCCGTGGTACAACGCCACGGACGAGGACGTGGCCGCACTCTCCAAGACGCCGCTGTGGTTTACGCACTCCAAGGGCGACGAGCTCGTGTGCCCGCAGCAGACGGTGCTGCCGCTCACGGCGCGCCTGCGTGATGCCGACGCCAACGTGCACCTCACCTACTTTAGCCATGTCGAGGACCTGACCGGCGTGTACCGCGAGGCCGACGGCTCGCCCAAGAAGACGTTCAATCACGGCGTGTGGATCCACCAGTTCAACGACCTGTGTTATCAAGACTTCGACGGGGGCAACGTACTCATCGACGGCGAGCCGGTGGGCTGCTGGGAGTGGTCGGCCAGGGTCGAACGGTAATCTGTCCCAGCGCGGGGACCGGGGCTTAGCTTTGCAAACGTCCTCGGGCATGCATGGGCCGGCGCTTTGCGCTTCGCGCTGCGCCGCCCCATGCCCCCTGCGGAATGTTTGCAAAGCTAAGCCCCGGTCCCCGCTGCGTTTCCATTGTCATTGGCCCTGGCCGAGCGCTTCCGGCGGACCACCGGGTCGGTGGCGATGGGGGCGTGGGTCCCGTCTTGCCTTGCGCGTAACTGGCTGAAAAAAAATCTTGGCTGGAGTTGTTCCTATGTCTCAGAATTTGACTCGAGTGATTGTTACCACCGATATGGAAGTCGATGATATGAACTCTCTGGTTCATTTGGCTCTGTATCTCAATGTGCTCGATGTGCAGGCTGTGGTGTACACGGCTTCGCAATATCACTTTCTTGGCGATGGTGTCCATACGCTGGGCGAGGTGAATCCGCATTGGCGGACCAAAGGCGTGCGCTCCTATACCTGGGACGTCGTTCCGCACGAGCCCGACCCCGAAGCTGGCTCGCTCATGGAGTACCGCCCATTCCCCAAGGGTTGGATCGAAAGCCTGTGGAGCAACGAGTATGCCCAGGCCTGGCCGCAGCTGCAGGCCAATGCCGCTGCCGCCGGCGAGCCGTCCTTCCCCACGCCCGCTCAGATGATCGAGCGCACCTATATGGGCAACGCCGCCTTTGAGGGCGACGTACGCGAGGAAACGCCCGGTTCGCGCGTCATCGCCAACGCCATCATGGATGATGACCCCCGCGCGCTGTGGCTCCTTTCCTGGGGCGGTATGAACACTATCGTTCGCGCCCTCATGTCCATCGCCGAACAATGGCAGAACACACCCGAGTGGCCCGCCGTGCAGCAGAGGGTCCATCAGAAGGTGCGCGTGATGGGTGTTGCCGATGGCGTAGGGCAGGACAACTCATGGCTCGACCATGGGCGCGAGCTCTTTCCCGAGCTCGTCTTTTGGCGCGTGCCCTATAGGTACGGCGGCTATATCGACGCCAAGACGGCTCAGCCCGATACGCTGCCGCTATTTAAGGCCCCTTGGCCCGAGCAGAATCTCACGCAGGGAAACGGCCCCCTCATGGCGCGCTATGTGCTCTATGGCGATGGCAAGGTCTACGAAAACGAGCCCGAGCGCTTTCAGTTTGGCAAGCATGCCCGTCTGGATTGGGGCCTGGAGGGCATGCCCGCGATGCAGTTTGAGCGCGGCGACTTTATGGCCGAAGGCGACAGCATGACCTATATTCCGCTGCTGCCGTTTGGCCTGCGCGGTATCGACGACCCCGACTTCGATACGCTACTCGGCCGCATGTTTCATGATGGGCGCCCCGATGCAGACGCACCCACCGTTTTTGCCGCCATCAGCACGCCTGCAGACGACAACCCCAATCCCTACCTGCGCGCCTATCAGGAAGACTTTGCCGCCCGCGCGCAATGGTGTGCCCATGATCCGGCAGCCTGCTCGCATCCGGCGCATGTTGTCGAAGCTGTGGCCGATCGCAGTGCCGTAGCCGGCGAACGCGTCGCCCTTGCAGCGACCATCGTCGACCCCGACGACAAGGGCTTCGATGCGCATTGGGATGTCGCCGTGGACCCGTCGAGCTATGCGGGCGCCCAAGACCTGTCGCTGTGGCAAAAATGCACGCCGGACACCACTTTCGTCGTGCCCGCCGACGCACGGCCCGGCGATCGCTTCGCGCTCACCCTCACCGTGCAGACACGCGCCGAGCGCCCCTGCAGCCGCTACGCCCAGGTCGCCATCACCGTCGCGTAGCAACCGACGGCGCCCACATTCGGCAAGGAGTGTCCCCAGGCGCCGGCACAAAAGGAACGTCCCCAAGTGCCGCCTGTTCGCCGAGCGAGGATTTTTGGACACTCAAATGACGAGAGTGGATAATCTCCCACTTTGAGCCCGCAAACAGACCAAAAACGGGAGATTATCCACTCTCACTCTACGGGCACTCATTTAAGTACGTCCCCAATGAGTACCCCCACGGCAACGGCACCGCCGATGTTTTGGCAACGACAGCGAAAACCCGCCAGAGCGAGCAAGGTGCCTTGAAACGAGGCGGCATTGACCTTCTGGTCATGCCGCCGAAGTTGAAAGGCAGATTGCCGCTCTGGCGGGTTTGCAGCGTCAAGTGGTTACGCGGGTTGGTAAACCCGCGTAACTAACGAACTCCGTACTGCTCGTAGTAGGCGTCGATGGCGGTCTTGAGCTCGTCGTCGATGACGACCTTACCGTCGATCTCGTGGTTGTAGAGGGTCTCGACGACCTCGGCCATGGAGACGATGCTCGCGACAGGGAAGCCGTACTTGGCCTCGATCTCCTTCTGCGCGGTGGTCACGCCGCCCTTGCCGACCTCCATGCGGTTGAGGGACACGATCAGGCCCTTGATCTCGACATCGGCAGCAGCCTTGACCTTGGGATAGGTCTCGTCGATGGACTTGCCGCTGGTGGTGACGTCCTCGACCATGACCACGCGGTCGCCGTCCTGGGGCTCATAACCCAGCAGGTTGCCCTTATCGGCACCGTGGTCCTTGGCCTCCTTGCGGTCGCAGCAGTACTTGACCTCCTTGCCGTACAGCTCGTGGTAGGCAATGGCGGTCACGACGGCCAGCGGAATACCCTTGTAGGCCGGCCCAAACAGCACATCAAAGTCGTCGCCAAAGTTATCGTGGATAGCCTGGGCGTAATACTCGCCCAGCTTCTTGAGCTGGTAGCCCGTCACGTAAGCGCCGGCGTTCATAAAGAACGGGGATTGACGGCCGCTCTTGAGCGTAAAGCTGCCGAATTTAAGAACGTCGGACTCGACCATAAACTTGATGAACTCTTGCTTGTAAGCCTCCATGCGGGCTCCTCTCGTAATCGCGTACGTGCCTTCCAGTTTAGCGCAGGCGAAGCGTCGATGCGGGCGCGCTTTGAGGCCACGGCATTCTGTAAAGGCTTTGTCAGGGGCAACGGTTTTCCGAACAATGGGGGTTGACATGTCAAACCCCCTCATCAAGAATACGGGCGGATTAAAACGGGTACGAGATACCCAAAGCGCGCTGCGCCCGTCCATAAGGAGGTGTGCCATGGAAGGCAGTCATAGTCGAAAAACCTGCATGCCGCCCTCGGCACGCCGCGAGGACTCCGCACACGCATAAGCACCAATAGCCGATCGTCAAAACCACCACAAAGGTGCCTGTCCCCTTTGTGGTGGCTCGCAAGCATGACGTGAGCGACATCTAGGTTTTTTTGAAGCAAATACGACACGTACGCTAACTCCCTTCAACAAGGAGGACCCTATGCTGATGCTCAAAACCGCCACGGTACTCGAAGCCATCTCCAAGCGCCGCCGCACGGCGCGCCCTGCCGCTCACACCGGCCTTGCCAAGAACACCATATTCGCCGCCACCCATAGCGCCGATGACGCCCTCGTGCTGCTCGACGCCACGGCCGACGGGCTCACTGCCGAGCACGCCGCCGAGCGCCTGGACGCCGCCGGCCCCAACACCATCGAGGCGCCGACCAAGACGCTCGCCCGCCGCATCGCCGACGCATTCATCGATCCCTTCGCCGGCATCCTCGCCGCGCTCGCGCTGGTCTCGCTCTACATCGACGTGCTCGCCGTGCCCGAGCCGCAGCGCGATCCCTCCACGGTCATCGTCATCGGCATCATGCTGCTGGTATCGGGCGGCATGAAGTTTATCCAGGAAGCCCGCGGCGGCAATGCGGCCGAGGCCCTCAAGGACCTGGTCTCCAACACCTGCTGCGCCCTGCGCGACGGCGAGCGTCTCGAGATTCCCTTCGACGAGCTCGTCCCCGGCGATGTGATCCGCCTCTCTGCCGGCGATATGGTGCCGGCCGACGCCCGCATCATCGCCGCGCGCGACCTGTTTGTGATCGAGTCCGCGCTCACCGGCGAGAGCGAGGCCGTCGAGAAAACCGCTGCCGCCACGGTTATCGAGGGCGCCGACAGCTCCGCGCTGCCGCTCTCTGCCTGCAAGAACATCGTCTTTACCGGCACCTCCGTGCAAAACGGCACCGCCATGGCACTTGTCGTTGCCACCGGCTCGGACACTTACCTGGGCGGCATCGCCAAGATGCTCAACGGGCGCGGCGAGAAGAGCGCGTTTGACCGCGGCGTCTCGAGCGTCTCCATGCTGCTCGTACGCCTCATGCTCGTTATGGCGCCGGCCGTCTTTGCCATCAACGCCGCCACCAAGGGCAACGTCATCGACGCGCTGCTGTTCGCCACGAGCGTGGCCGTGGGCATCACGCCGCAGATGCTTCCCGTCATCGTGACCACGAGCCTGTCGCAGGGCGCCAAGGACCTCGCCCGTCGTCAGGTTATCGTCAAGGAACTGCCGGCGATCCAAAACCTCGGCGCGATGGACGTCCTGTGCTGCGACAAGACCGGCACCCTCACCGAAGACCGCATCGTGCTCGAGCGCTACCTCAACACCGACGGCAACGAGGACACACGCGTGCTGCGCCATGCGTTTTTGAACAGCTTCTTCCAGACTGGCCTCAAGAACCTTATCGACCTGGCCGTCATCGACCGCGCCGACGTGACGCCCTCGACCGTCGCGCCCGATTCCATGCTGGGCCAGAGCCTGCGTGACCGCTATGCCAAGGTCGACGAGGTGCCCTTCGATTTCTCGCGCCGTCGCCTGAGCGTAGTTGTAGCCGACGCCCAAGGCAAAACCCAGATGGTTACCAAGGGAGCTGCCGAGGAGATGCTCGAGATCTGCTCCTTTGTCGAGGTCGATGGCATCGCTCAGCCGCTCACCGACGAGAAGCTCGCCCAGATTCGCAAGCAGGTCGCTGGGCTTAACGCCGAGGGCCTGCGCGTGATTGCTGTGGCGCAGAAGACCGATCCGCGCTGCGTGGGCGAGTTTGGCATCGCCGACGAGTGCGACATGGTGCTGATGGGCTTTTTGGCCTTCCTCGATCCGCCCAAAGCAAGTGCCGCGGGCGCCGTCGCCACCCTCGAGGCCAAGGGCGTCGCCGTTAAGGTCCTGACCGGCGACAATGACCGTGTCGCCGCCACCGTCTGCGAGCAGATCGGCATCGACGCGAGCAACGTCTTGCTGGGCTCCGAGATCGATGCGCTCGACGACGCCGAGCTTGCCGAGCGCGCCGAGAACACCCACCTCTTCGCCAAGCTCTCGCCGCTGCAGAAGGCGCGCCTGGTGCGCGTCATGCGCGAGTTGCTCGGCCACACCGTGGGCTTTATGGGCGACGGCATCAACGACGCCGCCGCGATGCGTGCGAGCGACTGCGGCATCTCGGTCGACTCCGCCGTCGATATCGCCAAGGAATCCGCCGATATCATCTTGCTCCAAAAGGACCTGGGCGTGCTCGAGCGCGGCATCATCGAAGGCCGCCGCACCTACGGCAACCTGCTCAAGTACCTCAAGACCACGGTGAGCTCCAACTTTGGCAACGTGCTGTCCGTAACCGCTGCGAGCCTGTTCTTGCCGTTTTTGCCCATGAGCGCTCTGCAGCTGGTGCTGCTGTCGCTGGTCTACGAGATCGTGTGCATCGCACTGCCGTGGGACACCGTCGACAACGCCTGGACTGCCCGCCCGCGCGCTTGGGACGCTGCGTCCATCAAGGGCTTTATGCTCGAGCTGGGCCCCGTGAGCTCGCTGTTTGACATCGTGACCTTCGCCGCTCTCTTCTTTGTGGTGTGCCCCGCCGCCGTGGGCGCAAGCTGGTCCGAGCTTGCCGCCGCGGGCGACGTCGCGGGTATGGCGACCTTTGCGGCGCTCTTCCAGAGTGGCTGGTTTGTCGAGTCCATGTGGTCGCAGACGCTCGTGATCCACATGCTGCGCTCCCCGCGCCTGCCGAGCCCGCGCGACCACGCCGCGCCCGCGCTGTGCGTTCTCACCGTGCTGGGCCTGGCGCTCGTCACTTGGCTGCCGGCAAGCCCCATCGCCGATGCACTGGGGCTCATGCCGCTGCCAACGAGCTTCTTCGCGCTGCTCATCGGCATCGTCGGCTCCTACGTCGCGCTCACCCAGCTGGCCAAGCGCCGCTACATCGCCCGCCACGGCGAGCTGCTGTAGCGTTGCCGGCACCATCGTCAAGAATGTCTGGGCCGTCGCGACCCACCCCTGCTGGCCGCAGCGGCCCAAAACAGCTAAAAAAGCCCCGTCCCAAATTAGCTAGTCTTGAGGCGTCCAGGACCAGAAGAAGTTAATGAGGGCCACGCGCGAGGCGGCACCGGTCTTTTTGTTGATTGAGGCGATATGACGGTAGAGCGTAGAGCGCGAAAGGAAGAGCGTTGCAGCGATATCCTGAACGCTCTCGTGCGATGCGACCAAGGCCTCCAAAATATCGCGCTCGCGCTCTGTAAGCTCAAAGGCGGCGACAAAGGCATGGAGACGTTCGTCGAGCGTGAGCTCCGGCACCTCCGCGGAAGCGGGCTCGCTCTGAGCAGACGCGCGATCCGCGCCAAGATCATCGGCAGCAAACGCCAGCTCGCCGGGCACCGCAGCGTCATCTGCCCGATGCCCAAACTGTCCCAGCAGCGAAATCGCAATGCCCACAAACAGTACGAGCACCGCACCCACCGCCAGCAGCACGTTCTGGCTCGAGATAATCGCCACCGCCGGCGCCGACACGAGCATCGCGCAAATGTTGCTGATGACACGACCCATGCACGGCCACAGATACGACCAGTGCGCATAAACCGAAATGGCAGCAAATTTCGTCGTAAAAAACACCACGAAGAAGCCCGAACCCAGATAGAAAATCGCCATGGCCGCAAGCACATTGCCGCCATTGCCGTCGACGAGCAAGACAAAGAACGAAAGCGTGGACAACATGGCAGTGCAAGTCATGGTGATGTTCATATACGAACGACCGTGCAGGTCAAACAAGGCGCCGGCAGCTAGAGCGCTCGCCGCCATCAACAGGCGCGGCCAATCGCCCAAATCGATGGCCCCGGCGGCATGCGAGGTCGTGAGCCCTGCATTGAGGGCGGCAAACACACCGGTAAGGCAGGCGGTTGCGACCGTCAGACGCACCACGGCGCGCCGAAAAGCCGCCGTTGATTCAGAATCGTCTTGCCACTTGGCGCCAAATTCCGACGCATCCACCGAAAGCTCGGCGATATCGGACTCGCGCCCAACCTCAGGCTCACCGTGTAGCTTGGCGCGACGGACGTTGTGGAGCAGTACCACCTGCGCAACCGCACAGGCAACAAGAACAAACTGCTGCGGAATCCCCGCAGGCATCACCATATGGTTGAGCACCTGCAGCAAAACGCCCAAAGCATACGAAAGTGCCAACACGCGCGCCAAATACGGCGTCCGTGCAAAGCGTCGCGCAAAGTTGGCATGGGCGGTCGATCCGCAGTAGCCCAGCGTGCAGAACGTCAGCAACCCGCCGGCAATGAGCATCTCAAATTGAGCCGCCATCATCAACAGCAGCAACGCCGATGCCAGCAACACGCCCGCGATGTCGCTTGTCGTATCGATCGCACGGGGACGGCGGTAGTACAGAAGGGGACGCACAAGAAAGCCGATTGCGCTCGCGCCGACGATGAAGCTCTCGTAGACAACGACCTCGCTCGGCGGCACAAACTCGGCAACGCGCACGTCAAAAAGATACTCGCCAGCCAAATACGTAAAATAGAACAGCGCTAGGCATATAATCTCCCGAATGCCCCGACGTAAGTATGCGGCTGTGTCTCCCATGCCTCTCATGAATCCCCCCCCCGCCGCTCAACTGTTTGGATTTCAATTTTAATAAAGAATCAGTCCCGATAACGAAGCCAAGCTCGAAATGCCGCGAATTTGACCCCAGTAGTCCACGGCGTGCAGCGTTTTTGAGCCGTCTGTCCCAGAAGGAGCACGACGTGGACTGCTTGCTCGGCAAAGAGTGTCCCCGGCGACCAGTCGTTTAAGAACGTCCCCAATGACTACCCTAGAGCTCTCAACCCTTCATCTATGGCATTTCTTTTAGCAGGCCCGCCATATATAGGGGCAAATACAATATCGCCTTTCCATCCACCACGTTGTCCCGGTGAAGCACGACCGCCCGAGCCAATCCATAGTTTTCGACGCTCATCAGGCGATCGAGGGCAACGTGCTTTGTGCTGTACCTACCCGATTTGACCTCGATAGGCAAAACGACGGGGCTCCGCTTATCCTCGATAATAAAATCGACTTCTCCAACCTTGGCCGCGTTAAAGTAGAACAACGAAGAGTAGCCGCATGCGCGCAGCTCCTGGGCGACCGCATTCTCAAAAGCCTGCCCAAAGTTGATCGATTCCCGCTGCGCAACAATGGCCTCGACATCAGCGGGAGAAAAAGTAGAGAACAGCAGCCCCACATCGCTCAGGTAGAACTTGAAAAAACTGTCTTCCCGCGAGAGACCCAAGGGGAACATGGGCTCGCTCACCCTCTTAACCGGGATCGCAACGCCCGCATTAACAAGCCAGTCAAAATCAGGCTGCAAATCCAAAAATCGTTTCCGCTTGTCTATCCCGGTAACGAGAAAGCGCTTGTTCTCTTTATTGAGCTGCGCGGGCATGGCATCGTAGATCGTCCTGATCCGTTGAGCATGCGCGGGGGCTTCGGCGTACCGTGCGATATCTGCGCGATATGCTTCGAGAATGCCCTGCTGACGAGCGCGCATCGCCTGTGTATCATGAGTTGAGACGAACAGCTGAACGGCCTCAGGCATGCCACCCACAAGGACATACCGATAATACGTCTCGATCAACCGTTCATGAATAAACGGAGGCACTTGTTCCCGTTTGCGATAACAGGCACGAACGACATCCCATAATGATTCGTCGACTCCCAGAGCCCAGGAGAATTCCTCGAAATCCATGGGAAACATCTCGAGGATATCGATAGTACCTACCGGCAACGACCGAAAATGGAACGCCTCAATCCCGAGCATGGAGCCGGAGTAAATGACATCGAAACGATCGTCTTGCGCAAGATAACGCATCCAGGTGATGGCGTCTCCGCAACGCTGCACCTCATCAAAAAACAGAAGCGTCTTTGTATCCAAAGCGATGGGCGATGAAGCCAGTGCGGTGATTCTCACAATGAGGTCATCGAGGCTCCTTGCCTCCCCTATGAGCTCGACCGCGTCGGGTCTCTCCACGAAGTCGATTTTCAGGAAGCTTCTATAGTTGTCACGGGCGAACTGCTCGACAGCGCTTGTTTTGCCAACTTGTCGAGCACCGGTAATAAGCAGTCCCTGCCCGGTTTTAGTCTGTTTCCAGCTTTCAATTTTCTCGATTATTTTACGCTTGAGCATAACTTGCCTCCCTTTTCCTATTTTAACTGGGATAACTGCAAAATTCCAATTGAGTATTTATATATTTCAACATAATCTCAATTGGAATTGACCTCTATTGAACATTTTTAGAAAGCGTTGATCGAATTTCCGACAGCGGGTGGGGCCATAACCAACCTGTCTCTCGAGAAGAGCCCCCCACAAGGAGTGTCCCCAGGTGCCGGCAGAAAGGAACGTCCCCAAGTGCCACCCTTTGGCAAAGAGTGTCCCCGGCGACTAGTCGTTTAAGAACGTCCCCGATGACTGCCCAAAATGGGCCATGTGTCCCAGTTGTGGAGACTTCTTGAGCCGCTTGGGTATCGTGAAAGGCCGCGCACTCACCCATCATCAAAAGTGACACACGCTACCAGTTGATGGGAGGCAGCCATGGGCTTCTTTGACAAGATGTTCGAGAAGAAAGAGTGCGCGATTTGCGGTACCGAGCTGGGTCTTTTGGGAAAGACCAAGATCAACGAAGGCTACCTGTGCAAAGAGTGCGCCGGCAAGCTCTCCCCCTTCTTTAGCGGCTGGCGCTCCAGCACCGCAGACGACATCCGCGAGCAGCTCGCCTACCGCGAGGCCAATGCCGAACGCCTGGCGTCGTTCAACCCCACGCGCACGCTTTCTGCCGGACGCACCAACATCATGCTCGACGAGGACGCGGGCCAGCTGATCATTACCTCGCAGAGCCGCTGGCGCGACGCCAACCCCGACATCATCGAGTTCTCGCAGGTACTCGGCTGCGACATGGACATCGACGAGCATCGCACCGAGGTCTATCGCGAGACCAAGGACGGCGAGCGCAAGAGCTACGACCCGCCGCGCTACGACCTGGATTACGACTTTAACCTGACCATCCACGTCAACACGCCGTACTTTACCGAGATCGGCCTGCGCGTGAACGACTCCACCATCGAGCAGCGCGGATCCGTTGAGTACCGCGAGGCCAAGCGCCAGGCAACCGAAGTCCGCGACGCGCTGGTGCAGCTGCGCCAGGAGACGCGCGATAGCGTCGCGGCCGCCAAGGCTCCCAAGACTGCAGTCACCTGTCCCTTCTGTGGTGCAACCACGATTCCCGATGCCAGTGGGCGCTGCGAATACTGCGGCGGCGCCATCGGCGCATAGTCCCCGGCGCAGAAAGGACCGATCATGGCCTTCGAGAGCGTCAACTATCAGTGCCCTGCGTGTGGCGGCCCCCTTCACTTTGCCAGCGCCGAGCAAAAGCTCGTCTGCGACTACTGCGATTCGCGCTTTGAAGTCGAAGAGGTCGAGGCTCTCTATCGCGAGCGCCAGGGCAAGGCGGATGCCAAAGCCGACGCCGCGGCCACGGCGTCCAAGCCCGCTGTCGACGACGCGGTACAGGAGCTTGCCCAAAACGCCGGCTATATCTGCTCGTCGTGCGGCGCCGAGCTGGTCTCGGACGGCACGGTCGCCGTTACCACCTGCCCATACTGCGGCAACCCCGCCGTGGCACCCGGTCAGCTCTCGGGCGACTTCTCGCCCGACCTGGTGATCCCGTTTAAGCTCGGGCGCGATGACGTTATGGCCGCACTCAAAGAGCACTACAAGGGCAAGATCTTGCTGCCCAAGAACTTTGTCACCGGCAACCACATCGACGAGGTCCAAGGTGTCTACGTGCCGTTTTGGCTCTACGGCGCCCGCGTTGACGGCGAAGTGTACTTTGACGCGACCAACGAGACCGTGACCGAGGAATCCGACCGCACCGTCACGACCACCGACCACTACGATGCCTATCGCAAGGGCAATATCTCGTTTAAGCGCGTGCCCGTCGACGGATCGTCCAAGATGCCCGACGGCCATATGGACGCCATCGAGCCGTTTGATTACGAGGCTCTGCGCCCGTTCTCGGTCGCCTATATGCCCGGCTACATCGCCAACCGTTACGATGAGGATTGCGAGACGTGCAAGGCGCGCGCCGAGCGCCGTATGGAAGAAAGCACGGTCTCGGCCCTGCGTGAGACTGTCGTCGACGAATATGACGACGCCACGGTCGAAAGCAAGCAGCTCGATTACACCTGGGAAGACAGTGACTACGCTCTGTTCCCCGTCTGGATGCTTTCCACCTCATGGAACGGCAAGCGCTACCTGTTTGCCATGAACGGCCAGACCGGCCGCATGGTCGGCGAGCTTCCCTGCTCCAAGCCCAAGCTCGCTGTTGCCTCGGTGCTGTTCTTTGTGATCGGATTTATCCTCTCCCAGATTCTCTTTATGGGTGAGAACGCCTTCGATCCGAATTACCTCACCTTTGACATCGAAGGCATCCTCATCAACATCATCGCGCCGCTGATCATCGTGATTATCGGAGACGTGCTACTGGTAGGCCAGCTCAAGACGGCCAACGAGGCCACCCACGCCGACGAGTACTGCGGCGAGCTCGACCTGACCGAGAAGCACGACACCTTCAGCCACACCGAGACCACCGTTGTCATGAAAGACGACAAGGACGACTAAGCAATCCAACCAATACCACCCGGCCTTTGACGAGAAAGGAAGATCACCATGGGACTCTTGAAAGCTGGATTGGGAGCTGCCGGCGGCGTCATGGCCGACCAGTGGAAGGAATATATCTACTGCGAATCGATGCCTGCTGACGTCTTGGCCTGCAAGGGCAGCAAACGCACCGGTGGCCGCAGCTCCAACACGCGCGGCGAGGACAACGTCATCTCCAACGGCTCGGTCATCGCCGTCAACGACGGCCAGGGCATGCTCGTGGTGCAAAACGGCAAGATCATCGAAGTCGCGCTGGAGCCCGGTGAGTTCGTCTTCGATACCGGCAGCGAGCCGAGCGTCTTTAGCGGCAACCTGGGCGATTCCATCAAGGAGACCTTCGCCAATATCGGCAGCCGCTTTACCTTTGGCGGCGACGCGGGCAAGGACCAGCGCGTCTACTTCATCAACACCAAGGAGATCATCGGCAACAAGTACGGCACCGCCTCGCCCGTACCCTTCCGCGTGGTCGATAACAACATTGGCCTGGACGTCGACATCTCCGTGCGCTGCAACGGCGAGTATTCGTACCGCATCACCAACCCGCTGCTGTTCTACACCAACGTATGCGGCAACGTGACCGATAGTTACACGCGCGACAAGATCGACAGCCAGCTTAAGTCCGAGCTGCTCACCGCCTTGCAGCCCGCCTTTGCCAAGATCTCGGAGATGGGCATCCGCTACAGCGCCATCCCCGGCCACACCACCGAGCTCGCCCGCGCGCTCAACGAGGTTCTCTCTGCCGACTGGCGTGACCTGCGCGGCGTCGAGATCGTGAGCTTTGGCGTTAACTCCATCGCCGCCTCGCAAGAAGACGAGCAGATGATCAAGGATCTGCAGAAGGCAGCGGTCATGCGCGACCCCACCATGGCGGCCGCCAACATCGCCAGCGCCCAGAGCGACGCGATGCGTGCCGCGGCGGCCAACCCCAACGGCGCGATGGCAGGCTTTATGGGCATGGGCATGGCAGGTGGCATGGGCGGCATGAACGCCAGCCAGCTGTTCGCCGCCGGCCAGGCGCAGCAGCAGACCGCCCCGCAGCCGGCTCCGGCACCCGCTCCCGCACCGGCTCCCGCCGCACCTGCGGCCGGCACGTGGACCTGCAGCTGCGGCGCCACCAACACCGGCAAGTTCTGCTCCGAGTGCGGCAGTCCCGCACCCGCCCCGGCGCCGGCCAAGTGGTTCTGCCCCAACTGCGGTAGCGAAAACGGCGGCAAGTTCTGCAGCAACTGCGGAACGCCTAGGCCCTAACCCCTTTATCTGGTAATTGGCGGGGGATCCGCCACCCCCGCATTTGCTTCTATGGGTTTTCACACAAGAAGGAGGACACCATGAAGACAACGTTCAAAAAGTCCGCACTCGCATTTCTGACATGCGTCTTGGCGCTCGCCTTTGCCCTCACGGGCTGCAGCGGCGGCAAAGACCCCAAGGCCAACTTTGTCGGCAGCTGGAAGCTCTCGGGTGGAACCACGGAGGGCGAAGAGCTGACCGATGAGTATATGGATATGTTCGAGGAATGGGGCATCAGCTGCATCTTGGTCCTGGACGAAGACGGCACGGGCAGCCTCGATTTGTTCTCCGAAGTTTCCGACCTAAAGTGGGAGGCCAAGGACGCTACCACCGCGAGTATCACCGTCGACAAGGAGACGACCGACGTGAAGCTCGAGGACGGCAAGCTTGTCCTTGAGGACGGCGAGGACAAGCTCATCTTTAGCAAGTCCGATAAGGACCTGTCCGGTACCGTGAAGAAGGATCGCGAGACCACCGAGAAGGAAGAGGAAGTCGAGGAGGCCGTCGAAGACGGCGATGTCCAGAGCGTCGAAATCTCCCCCGCCGTCACTGTCGCCGATGACGACCTGTGCACCATCACCATCACCGAGAAGTTCCAGGACGACTGGGGCGACATCGGCTTTGTCGTCAACATCGTCAACAAGAGCGACAAGGACCTGACCTTCTACGCCCCCACCGGCAAGACAAACGTCAACGGCACCATGAAGGAAGCCTGGTTCTCGGCCCACCTGATGCCCGGCACCAACGCCACCGAAGAGTTCACCTTCTCGAACGGCACGCTTGACAGCTTCGACAGCCTAGTCAACACGACCATCGGCATCGACGCCTACCTGACCGATTCCTACGAGGACGTCGCTTCCTACAGCGCAACCATCGCGTAGCGACAGACATCGACAGCCGCGGATTGGCGGACAAACCCGCGCGCGTACCAGACGGGGCCGCAGGAAATGATCCTGCGGCCCCGTCGCTTTGCGTCGCAACGCTCTGCCCACGCAAGCAGGCCGCCCGCCGCTTCCAGGTGCGATGCGGCGGGCGGCCTGCTTTTTAGCGTCGAAGCGCGGTCGAGAGCATCGATTACGGACGCTCCATATTGGGGACGATGCTGCCCTCGGTCACCGCATGCACTGCCAGGCGCATGATATTGTCGTAGCCGGTCTTGCTCAGAATCTCCGAGATGCGGCGCTTGACGGTGCCCTCACTCATAAACAGCTCGCCCGCAATCTCGCGACGGCTCTTGCCCTCGCAGGCAAGGCGCAAAATCGACAGCTCAACATCATCGAGGGCCGCCGTGCCCGAGAAAATGCTCTCGGGCGGTTTGGGAAACGTGCAGTAGCCCGCCAGCGTGGAGCGCATCACGCCAAACAGCTCGTCGATACCGACATTCTTGTACACAAAGCTATCGACGCCCGCCTCGCGCGCCTGATCGACAAAGGTGATCTCGGGCATACCCGTCATAATGATGACACGGCACTCGGGCAGTTCCTCTTTAATACGCGCTGCCGCCACGATGCCATTGGAATCGTGCTCGGTGCACACGTCCATCAGTATCATGTCCGGGCGCTCCTTGAGCACGACATCGAGGGCTTCGGAAGCATCGGCTATCGCGGCGACAACGGTCATATCGGACTGGTCGCCAACGGAGCGTGCGAGACTCTCGCGCAAGATGGCCTGGTCTTCGACGATGAGCACGCGGATCATGAGCTTCTCCTTTGGACCATGGCGTTGGAGTGCAGCGGAATGGATACCGCAAGCGTAAAGGGCGGGGCGGGACGGACTTCCAAGCTGCCGCCCAGATCTTGCGCGACACGCCTCATACCTGGGATACCCGTTCCTTCGCGATACGATACGGGGGCTGGGGACCCGTCGTTAGAAATAGTCATGTGCGCGACGGCACCAGCATCCGTCCCCTCCTGCCACAGGCGCACGTGGACCTGATGTGCCTGCGCATGCTTGGTAGCATTGGTCGAGGCTTCGCGGATAATCTGCAAGAATGCTGCGGCGACACGTGCATCCTGGGGCAGTGCACCCTCGACATCGATCTGCACGCTCACCAGGCCGAAGGCGTGGACGATATCGCCCAGCTGCTCCGAAGGCTCGCCGGCACCGCCACGGCGCAGATCGGCGGCGATTGAGCGCAGCAACGGGTCAATCTGCTCGAGCGACTCGTCGTCCAAACGCCCCTCCTCCAGATAGCGATGGAGGATAGACAGGCGCTGGCCGATCACATCGTGAACGCGGGCACGCATGCGCAGATAAGCCGCGTTGTCGGCAACTTTTTTGACTTCTTCGATCTGAGCCTGGAGCTCTTTGCCCGCAAGCTCAAGCAGGTGGTTGGCCTGCGCCAGGCGGTCATGCGCATGCGCATACTCTGTCACATCCAGACCGATTATGCGCTCGAACGAACGGCCCGAGACCATAACGTCATCGCACACAAACAGGCGAATCTCGGCGGGAGAAACCTCGACCACAACGCGCGCCTCACCAAAGCGGTCTAAATTGATACGCACGCGGCTCTGGCTGCTTTCGGGCATTTGCATACTGAGTTTGCGCAGATCGTTCCATGTACCGCTCATATCGCCTAGGTCGGTGGGCATATGAAGCTCCACCAGGTTTTTGCGCATGCAGCGGTTCATGAGCAGCGGATGGCCCCTCGGGTCTAGATACAGAATGCCCACGGGAATCACGTTGATGGTTTCAATCGTCGAGAACGCGGTGATGTCCTCCTGGCGGTTACGGACGTCCATCAAAAGCGCTGCGATGGAGCGGAACAGGAAGAACGCTCCCTCTGCGATAAGGACAACGGCCCACGCCGAGCCCATGGCAAAAACCACCGGCGGTGTAACGGCGACAACAAGCAGCAGCTCGGCCAGCATGACAGGGCGACGATAGTGCACCATAAGGACCACGCCATAGGCAAAGATCGCGGCATTGAGCCACAGCACTCCGCCCATTGCCCTGGCGCAAACGTCAAGCGGCGCCACCAGATACGAGCCAGACGACGCGAATAAGATGAGCGCCGAAATCATCAGGTGAAGCACAAGGCTCGCCTCGTAGGCGCAAATCACCTTGCGGTTATAGGACGAGCGCCGCGACGCGATGAGCGGGACGTGGATCGTCTGCAGACACGCAGCCAGGGCAAAGACAACGTCGAGCGCAACAATCTGAGGAAGGATAAGCGGAATCTGCATGGTCACTCACCCGTCCGCGGCATCAAGACGATCATGCGCAGCTGGCCGGGCTCGCCCTCAAGGCGGTATGCCACGTTGCGCCCTTGCAGAGCGCTTTCGAGCTCTTGTGCAGCGGGCGTCTGCGAAAGATCTTCATCATCGTTGGAAAAAAGCGCGGCGCGCAGCTCGACACTGCACCGGTCATGGTCGCCCAAGTGATACATAAGCGCCGGATGGTCGGTGGTGTAGGCAAAAAACGCAAAGTCATACACGCAGTCGTACAGGGCGCTTACCGTACTGGCGTGCAGTGGGCGGCGTATGGCGACAATCGAGGCGCAGTCGACATCGATGGTGCGCAGATCGCTTGCGAGCTCGTTGGCAATCAGCTGAATACGGTCGCGGTCAAAGCCGCTCTCCTCGTGTTGCGCCAACGTGAGCGACCCTTTGCGCTTGCAATAGGCAACGAGCATTTTGGCGCACTGCAGCATGCGGTAACGCTCATGCGAGGATGCCTCGTCGGTAAGCGGAGGCAGCGAGCTCAGCAGGCTGTACATCTCATCGAGCGCGCGGGCAAGCGCCCGGTCCACATCTTGAACCAGCAGCGCCTCGGCCTCCTGGTCTGCCAAATGCGCCTTAAGGTCATAGTCGGCCGCGAGCAGTTCGTTTTGACGTTGCAGTTCCATACGCCGATACGCCAGCTCGCGATTGAGCTCGTTGAGTTCCGAGACCTCCTGGGCAAGGAGAGCCGACCCGCCCAGCAGCGGAAAAGCTCGATACATCACATCGGGGGCAGACGCCACGGTAAAGGCGTGGGCACGCCCGTACTCCTGCGCACGAAGCTCTTCG
Source organism: Collinsella sp. AF38-3AC (assembly GCF_003474365.1). NCBI lineage: Bacteria > Bacillati > Actinomycetota > Coriobacteriia > Coriobacteriales > Coriobacteriaceae > Collinsella > Collinsella sp. AF38-3AC. The sequence continues at coordinate 225,082 of NZ_QROM01000001.1, read as the reverse complement.
CGCACATCTGGCGTGATTGGTCCCGACATCGGCGTGGCATATGCCACCTGCAAGTCGCGCGTCAGAACCTTGAGATCGAGCGGCAGGGTATCGAAGATGCCGGCGATATCGTGATACGACGGGATAACGCCACAATCGAGGCAAATCTCGAGTGTTACCACGCACAGCACGCAATAGACCAGCGAAAAGTTGAGTTTCCACGCCCAGGGCACACGCAGGGCATACGAAGCGGCAAAGAACGCGCCGCCCAGCAACACGAGTGCTGCCGTGCCTGAAAAGCGCTGGATTCTATAAGACGAGGACCGTCCCACCAGGACAAAAAAGGCAACGACGTTAAAAGCCGTCCACGCCAGAAAGAGAAAGTAACCCCAGCCATACGTGTAGTCGTTGCTCCAGGTTTCGCTTGCGCGGTCAAAGTGGAATATCTGCCGGTGCCAATCGTTGGTGAGCACAAACGCGATAAGCAGGGCTGCCGCAATCCACAAGGCCGTGCGGTAGCGGCGGCCCGCGCGATGTTGCTCCACGCCCACGAGGCGCATGCCGCATAGCTGAAAGAGCAGCGGGATGAGCGTCATGGGCACGTAGTACAGGTACCAAAGCAGCGTGGCGTAAGTTGGCGTGAATGAGTTGTACTTAAAGATGACCTCGATCATCCACAGGGGGCAGATGGCAGCGATAGCAACAAGGCGGCGGCGCAACATATAGTCCAGGCAGCGCAGGTAAGCGAGAACGCCCCAGATTGAAAACATGACTGCGGCGACAAGTAGCGGAAAGGAGCTCGTATGGGCAAGCTCGTCCGCGACCTCTTTGGACACCTCACCATAGACGGGCACGGTGTTGGAAAGCTTGGGGTCCGAGGCGAACAGCGCCGGCAAGACCGCTAAAAGCATAAGGAACAGCGCGGTGATGGCGCCGGCGATAGCAAAGACGCGGCGGCGGTATACACGATGCGATATGCCAACAAGGAATCGCGGCATGGCAAAGAGCTTGCCGCCCCTGGGATCCGCCGCGGGTGCGGATCGGGCGGCCGCGTGACCGATATGTCGCTCGCGGGTACCCATAGTGCTTTTAGTGTACCGACAGATGGGCTAAAAAAGCGGGCCGCATGTCCCAAAATCCGCAGACGGCAGGGCGCGCAAGGAGTGTCCCTGACGACTAGTCGTTTAAGAACGTCCCCAATGACTACCTCTCAGGAGTGTCCCCAGGTGCCGACAGAAAAGGAACGTCCCCAAGTGCCAACTCAAACAGTACATGTTTAATCTGTTTCGTTAATTGAAATGCGTAAATATGGTTAACCAAAAAATTGATATTTGGTTAATTGGTAACTGTAAATTCGGTTAAACGCGCTGGTAAACAATGGTGATAATTAGGCAAGTAGTCATTGGGGACGTTCTTAAACGACCAGTCAAACAAGAACGTCCCCCAATGACTAATCGACAGCGAGGGTCTCCTCTAGGTATTCCTTAAAATACGGAAGGTCAAAGCCAACCCTTCCTCGGCCGCGCTCACCAATAATCCCTTGCTCAATCAGGCGAGCGCGGTATTGCGACGCATAATTGCTCTTTACGCCCATTCGCTCTGCAACGTCCGCAATCTTGCTCTCGCCCCCGTCTGCAAGCATTGCCTCCAAGAACGATTTATCGCCTTCGGACAGTTCGTAATACGTCGGCGCCAACACGCGCTGCTCCATGTCAGAACGCGCAAGCGCAATGCCCCTTGCAGCATCTTGGGCGGTTATCTCTTCTGCCTGAGGCCGTATATCCCAAGAGCGGAAACCGACGAGCTGCATAAGAAACGGAAAACCGCCGATGGCATCTACCATCTTCTGAAGGCCGTCAGCACTCACGCGCCTGCCACCGCCCTCGATGGTCTCCTTCAATGCAACGGCAATTTCCTTGTCGCTAATATTCCCCAAGTGGTGCTGAACTGATCGACGCAAAAATGAAACGGACTGGTTGCACAGCAGCATTGACACCTGATGCGGCAGCCCCGCCATCAGCACTCCCACACGTCGGCCTTCGCGCACAAACATCTGGTACGTAGAGGCAAAACTAATCATTTCATCGAACGAAGCCGACACCTCATCGATCGTGAACAGCAAACCGATGTCATATTTGTCCAAAGCTTTTATAAGGCGAGTCATCCGCGTGCGCCAGTTTGCCGAAGGTGCCTGCTCCGGCTCCCATTCCACGCTAAATAGCTGGCCCACACTCAAACCTCTGAGCCTAGGATTTAAGCCGCTATCGATATATTCAGCCGCAACTTCACGCGTTTGCTCGTAAATGTCTTCCAACATTCCAGGAGCAGCAGCCACGCCGACCGAAATCCAACCATGCCTTTGCGCCTCGGAGCTAAGGTATGAGAGCAGGGCCGTTTTACCTGTTCCTCGTGCGCCAACATAGATTGTTGCCAAGTTGGGATCGCCGGGTCCGCGGTCGAGCGCTCGCACAACATCATCAATAAGATACGTGCGGCCGGCCATAATTGGCGGGACGATGCCAAATGTCGGCGTAAACGGATTAATGGGCACATCCATGGAACACTCCCCCGTCAGCTCTATCCTGCTTTCACTAGTTTTGCAAGTTTTAACTTCTTTTGCAAGTTTTAACTTCTTTTGCTTTCTTTCACTTCTTTTAACAAAGCGCCCGGCGGGCATAAACTGCTCGCCGGGCGCCTTGGTTAGGAAGCTATAAAGCATAACTTTCGAAATGCGGCGGTCAGGTCCACCTCCTAAGGGCCTGAGGTGCTCAAGATTGGGAGCGACAAGCCCGACGAAGCGTACTTTAGGTACGCGAGGAGGGTTGGAGCCCCAAGGTTGAGTGCCTCAGTGCCCTTAGGCCAGGTCTTCGCCGTTGGTGGCGATAACCTTCTTGTACCAGTCGAAGCTCTTCTTCTTGGAGCGCTTGAGGGTACCGTTGCCGGCGTCGTCGCGGTCCACGTAGATGAAGCCGTAGCGCTTGGACATCTCGCCCGTGCCGGCCGAGACCAGGTCGATCGGACCCCAGGTGGTGTAACCCAGCAGGTCGACGCCGTCCTCGGTCACCGCGTCGCGCATCGCGGCGATATGCTGGCGCAGGTAGTCGATACGGTAGTCGTCGTTGATGGAGCCATCCTCCTCGACAACATCCTTGGCGCCCAGGCCGTTCTCGACCACAAACAGCGGCTTCTGATAACGGTCGTACAGGTCGTTGAGGGTAATGCGGAAGCCCAGCGGATCGATGGCCCAGCCCCACTGGCTCTCCTGCAGATAGGGATTCTTGGCGCCGGCGAAGGCGTTGCCCTTGGTCTTCTCGACATCGGGGTTATCGGCACCGGCGGAGCAGCGGGTGGAATAGTAGCTAAAGCTGATGAAGTCGACGGTGTTTTCGGCCAGGATCTCGCGGTCCTCGTCAGTCATGCCGACGTCGATGCCCAGACGCTCGAGCTTCTTGACGGCATAGGCCGGGTAGTAGCCGCGGCTCTGGACGTCGACAAAGAAGTAGTTGTCCTGGTTGTCGAGCTGCGCCTGGCGCACATCGCCCGGACGGCAGCTGTAGGGGTAGTAGGTGCCGGCAGCGAGCATGCAGCCGATCTTGACCTCGGGGTCGATCCCGTGGGCAATCTTGGTTGCCCAGGCGCTAGCGACGAGCTCGTTGTGGGCGGCCAGGTACTCGACGGCCTCCTTGTTCTCGCCCTCCTCAAAAACAAGGCCGGCACCCATAAACGGCAGGTGCAGGATCATGTTGATCTCGTTGAAGGTGAGCCAGTACTTCACCAGACCCTTGTAGCGGGTGAAGATCGTGGTCGCGAGGTTCTTGTAGAAGTCGATGAGCTTGCGGTTGCGCCAGCCGCCGTACTCCTTGATGAGGTGGATCGGGCAGTCGAAGTGCGTGATGGTCACGAGCGGCTCGATGCCGTGCGCTTGGCACTCGCGGAACACGTCCTCGTAGAAAGCCAGACCGGCCTCGTTGGGCTCGGTCTCGTCGCCGTTGGGGAAGATACGGGTCCAGGCCAGGCTCATGCGGAAGGTCTTAAAGCCCATCTCGGCAAAGAGGGCAATGTCCTCCTTGTAGTGGTGGTAGAAATCGATGCCGGTCTGCGCGGGGTAGTAATAGCCGTCCTCGAAGTCGAGCATCTTGCGCTGGCCGGAGACCACCGCGTAACGCTCGGGGCCGTGCGGGGCTACGTCCACGTTGGCCAGGCCGCGCCCGTCCACGTCGTAGGCACCCTCGCACTGGTTGGCAGCCGTCGCGCCGCCCCACAGGAAGTCTTTACGGAAAGCCATGCATCGATCCTTTCATACGCTGTTTGTCGTGGCTTCAGTATCCCCGCAAGCAGCGCGCTACTCAACGGCAGCGGCGCAGGCCGACACTTCTTTTCGCACACGGCGGCCCGGCAGCCGCCCCGCCTGACACTTCTTGATACCCGCCAGCCCCAACCACCACAAAGGGGACAGGCACCTTTGTGGTGGTTTGGGCAGGTTTGTCTCGATCTGTAACAGACACGCAGCCGCTCGCGTGCCCCCAAGCTCGCCCTATATGTTGCAGCTAATCGGCTATAACATCGGCAAGATGCCCCATCAACGTTGCAAACGGCCGATCGTCGACCATCAGCGACCAGCGTCCCGCTTTATTTTTCTCGAGTCTGGGAATCGAACTCACACTTGTCACCGAACTCATCATTTAAAACAGAGTGTCGAGAGATCGAGGGAGCCATCGCCCTCGATCGAAAGATACGCAGCATGATCGCCGGCGGGCATCTCAATGGGAGCAGCGATCTCATGCCAGTCAACGCTCGGCTCGCATGAGATGCGGCCGACAACCGGCCCGCCGGGCGCATCTACGCGCACCTCGACCGCACCGCACAGCGTGCCGCGCACCTCGCAGCGCAACGCATGCTCCGTTCCCGTAAAGGCTAAGTACTTGTATCCAACCGATGCCCCACGGCAGAGGTTCGCAACATATGTCCGAGCAGAAGTCACGCAGCCCGCGTCGATCTCTTGATCGATGACGGGGTGATCGGACGCGATCTCGAGATCCCCCCGATAGTGAACCGCGCCATGGGGACCGACTAGATGGCAACAAATGCTTGCAGGGTAAACGCGACCACAGGGCAGCGCCGCCCCGTTAAGTCCGCAGCTCGTGATTTCAACCTGCTCGATTGACCCGTCGGCTGAAATAAGCAACGGCTCCGCGCAGCCTTGCCGCGCATGTTGGGCACCGTGGGTGTGACGGTGATAGAAGATGTAATCGCGCCCCGCGATGCGCGCCATGCCTCCATGGTTGTTGCCAAGGTCCATAACGGCCTTGTCCTCGGTCTCATGACCAGGCAAGCCCACGTCGCCGTTGGAGACAAGCGCGCCACCGTACGTCACGGGGCCATCGGGGGCGGGCATCGTTGCCCAGCAGAGCTCATGGCCCACCTCGCTGGAATACACAAAGTAATAGCGCCCATCGAGTTCACGGATGCTCGATGCCTCAAAGAACGCATGTCCCTCGAAGCCCGTCCCATTCGCCTGCAGATACCCCGGCGCCAGGCGCACAGGGGCACCTGCCATCGAACGCATATCGTCCGAAAGGCGCACCACAAAACTGCCCTCGGTCGCCGCAGAGGGCAGACGCCCGCCGGACTTCTTGGCACCAAAGCCGTAATAGAGCCAGCATCCGCCGTCTTTGCACGCAAGCACCGCTGGATCGAACGGAAGACCGTATCCCGATGCCGCCGTAAACCGCTTACCATCGGGCGTGCACACGGGTCCGAGATAGCGATAACGGCCCGCCGGATCGTCGCACACGGCAACCGATATGATCGGGCCATCGGGTGTTGCCATGCAAAAATAAAAAAGATAGTACTTGCCGTCGGCTCCCCTGCATACATCGGGCGCACCGTATCCAGCAAGATCGGCATTGGCGGGGTCATCCGATTTGCGCCAAACCACACCCTCAAAGGTCCATGCCCCCAAGTCATCGATAGGAGCCGACCAGCAGACATAGTCACCGGGGCAATATGCCGTGCCATCGGGGGCGTCATGGCTGCCATACACATACACGCGTCCGTCGAACACATGCGGCTCACCGTCAGGGATATACTCCCAGCCCGGTAAGTAAGGATTTGTTACAACGTGCTGCATGCCAATCCTTTCAAACGTAAGTGAAAAATAGGTGATGTCGGCTATCGTCAATCGACAAGTTGGAACTCCGCACCGAGCAGATCCTCGCTGTTGGGCCCGACAAACACCTCAAACTCACCGGGCTCACTCGCCCAAGCATGCTCAGGTGTCCAGAATCTTAATTGCTCCTCGCCGAGCTCGAACTCGACAGTCTTGCGCTCGTGCGCAGAAAGCGACACCCGCTTGAAATCGCACAGCTCGAGCAGGGGACGCACGCGCGTGCCCACCTTGTCATGGAAGTAGAGCTGGACGGTCTCGACACCGGCGATCTCGGATTCATTCTCCACGTCAATCGAAACGAGCAGACGCTCGCCCGTCACCATCCGCGTAGACGAAAGGCGCAGGTTCTCATAACGCGCCTTGTGATAGGAAAGGCCGTACCCAAAGGGGAAAAGCGCACCGTTGGGGCAATCCATATAGCGCGAGACGAATCTTCCGCTGTGGATCGACGTCTTGGCGCAGCGACCCGTCGAGAACTGAGCGTAATACAGAGGCTCCTGACCGACGTTATACGGGAAGCTCACGGTAAGCCTGCCCGAGGGATTGACCTTGCCAAATAGCACGTCTGCCACCGAGCGACCGCCTGCCGTGCCGGGGAACCAAGCCTCCAGAATTGCATCGCAGTCATCCAAGATATCCGTCAGGGCAAGCGGGCGCCCGTTGAAGAGCACGAGCACCACCGGCTTGCCCAGAGCACGCACCTTCTTGAGAAGACGCTTCTGAGGCGTCGGAATCGTAATGTCCGTGCGGGCGCCGCCCTCTCCGCTCTGGAGCATATGCTCCCCGAGCGCCATAACCACCACATCGGATGCAGCGGCAAGTTCCAGCGCCTCGGCCTCCAGCTTCTTTGGATCGGAATCGTCGGCAGCGACGCCAAACGCTGGAATCTTGCCAAACTCGCCAAGCTCCGAATAATCGTCAAGCATGTTGCAGCCCTGAGCCCAGACAAAACCGTCCTCGCCGAGCACCTCGGCAAATGCCTCGGCCAGGGTGACAGAGCGGGACTTATCGGCATGGATAGCCCACATACCGATGATATCGTGGCTGTTTGCATAAGGCCCTATGAGCGCCACGCGCGGCGCCGAGGCGCCGGTAGCGAGGGGCAGCATACCGTCCTCGTTCTTGAGTAGCACGAGCGCCTCATCACAGGTCTTTCGAGCACTCTCGAGGCGCTCGGGTGAGCAGGTCACGGCATCGCGACGCTCGGGCGAGCAGGTGCGGTAAGGATCTTCGAACAGGCCAAGTTTGTTTTTAAGGCGCAGCACGCGCAGGCAGGCGGCATCGATCTGCTCGATGGAGATCTCGCCGTCGGCGACAAGGCCCTCGAGCTCGTGCGCGTAGCACGGAGTTTTCATATCGATATCGACCGTCGCATCCATGGCCAGCTTGGCGGCCTCGCGCTGATTGGCGGCAACGCCGTGGCCGATTAACTCGGAGACGGCAGCATAGTCGGTGATAATCGGTCCGTCGAAACCCCACTCACCGCGCAAGACATCGTCCATAAGCCATTTGTTTGCAGTGGCAGGGATGCCATCAATAGTGTTGAAGCTTGTCATCACCAAATCGCAACCGGCATCGACTGCGGCTTTGTAGGGCGGAAGATATTCGTTGCGGAGACGCCATTCGCTCATGTCAACGGTGTTGTATTCGCGGCCGGCCTCGGGAGCGCCGTACCCTGCATAGTGCTTAACGCAACTGGCGATGCTACCTCGCGGCGACCCGTCACCCTTGAACCCCTCGACCATGGCTTCGGCAAATCGGGAGCTTAAAACCGGATCTTCTCCAGGCATCTCGAGACAGCGACCCCAACGGGCGTCGCGCACCACATCGACCGGTGGGCTAAACGTCACCATGCATCCGTCGGCAACGGCCTCTTCGGCTATCAGCTTGTAGTCCTCGCAGATCAAATCGGGATCCCAAGTCGCACCGAGCCCTAAAGGAATCGGATAGCACGTCTGGTAGCCATAAATCACGTCAGCCATAAAGGCCAAGGGAATCTTGAGGCGGTTGCGCTCGAGATAGGCATCCTGGATCCGATGCACCTCCTCGGCACCCAATACGTTAAGTACGCTGCCGCATACGTCAACGTCTTCTTGCGTCACGCCCAATTTGGCACGCGGACCCACCGCCACGGCATCGGTACCAAAGCAGCCGCCATCGAGTTGCACAAGCTGACCGATTTTCTCTTTAAGCGTCATTTGGCCCAGGAGACCCAAAACCTCGTCGTCTCGCATGAATAGTCCTTTCTGTTTGACCAAAACGACACATCGGCTTGCAACCAGGCAGCGATGTGTCGTCTTCGGCAAGCAGGACCAGGGGCGCCGACGCATTGCCGGGCCCCCGGCCAGTAAGGGGATTGGGGTGCAAATTTGTTAGCAGATTACTTGTCGGCCTCGAGCAGCATTTTGTCGCTGTAGCCAAAGGCAAGCGTCGCGACAAACGTGATTACAGCAGCAACCGCAAGCGCGATGACGTCGAGCCAGCCAACCATGCCGCCGATCGCGGGAATGGTGAGAACGCACGTGGTTATGAGAACCGACTGCTGCAGGCCACCCGTCGCTGCAATGGCGCCGCAGACGCCGCAGGAAAGGGCCATAATCACAAATGGGCGCTTGTACTTGAGCACGACGCCGTAGATGGCAGGCTCAGTGATGCCAGCGAGCAGTGCGGACACCGCGCTCGCGGCAGCAAGCTCCTTGAGGTCGGTGTCCTTGGTCTTAAGGAAGACGGCCAGCGTGGCAGCGCCCACGGCAAAGTTGGTGCCCACCGTGATGGGAAGAGTTACGTCATAGCCGAGCGTACCGATGTTGCTCACGATGATCGGGATGAAGGCCCAGTGCATACCGAAGATGATGAGGGTGGGGTGCAGGGCGGCGAGCAGGAAACCGGCGACAAGCGGAGCAGTATTGAGCAGCGAGACCAGGGCGTTGGCAATCAACTTGCCGATGATATCGGTAACGGGACCGACGACAAAGATCGTGACAACGCACGCAACGAAGACGGTGAGCAGGGGGACGATAAGACCCTTAAGCATGTCAGGCGTGACCTTGTTGAGCGCACGCTCAACCCAAGACTGCACCCACACGGCAACGATGATGGGCAGGACCGAGGACGTGTAACTGATGAGCGTAACCGGCAGACCGAACAGGTCGACAGGATCGGCACCGTTAAAGAGCGTGGTGAGCGTCGGGTAGCAGAAGAACGCAGCGATGGCCATCGCAGTCCAGTCGTTGCACTTGAACTTCTGCGCAGCCGTACGCGCCAGGAAGATGGGCATGAAATAGAAAACCGCATCACCCATGGCGTAAAGAATCTGATAGGTGGTGGTCGCCGAATCAAGGACCCCGAACGTGTTAAACATAATGACGAACGCCTTGAGCAAGCCGGCGGCGCTCATGGCGGGAAGCATCGGCATGAAGATGCCCGAGATCAGGTTGATCGCGCGATTAACCAGGCTGCCGCCCTGCCCTTCATCCTCGACCTCGCCACCTAGCTCGATATTCGAAACCCGGGGGATCGCGTCATAGACGTCGGTGACGTGATTGCCGATAACGACCTGATACTGCCCACCACTCTTGATGACCGAGATAACGCCCTCGGTCTGGTTGAGCTTCTCGGTCTGGGCCTTGCTCTCGTCCTTGAGCCTGAAACGCAGGCGAGTGATGCAATGGGAGACGCTCATGACGTTCTCCTCACCGCCGACCAGCTCAATAATCGAACACGCGAGCTGCGTGTAGTCCTTTGCCATGGTGAAACCTCCTTGTTTCACAGCGATTGAAAAATATCTGTAGCCCCGGCGCCTTGGGGCAAAACAGCGATCACAGGCCCGGTTAGTGCCCCGGGCAAAGGCGGTTGATATGCATCATCAAGTACAGAAGTTCCTCGTCGGAGCAATTCCATCCGTGCTTGGTGCGCAGATATTCATCGATGGTTCGAGCGCAAATGTACGCGTCCGAGAAATCATGGGTTGCCTGACGGAAAAGCGAGCTGTTGCGCGTCTGCTCGATCTCGCCTTTCATAAGACGGCCGATAAGAAAACGCATGTGCGTAACGAAGCGAACGTAGCTATAGGAGCAACGATCGATCTCGATATCGAGGGTCCGCTGGACGATATCGGTAACGGCCTCGAGTACCTCGGCACTTTTCACCACGAGACTCATATTGCGGCTCAACGCTTCCGAGCCGCCCTCGTCGAGACTCTCTGCGTTCACGACATGCAGTGCAATTGACGCTGCCTCAAAGTCGGGAAAGTCGACGTCCTCATCAATCGCCTTGACGAGCAGCACTCCGCGACGGCCCACCTCATACTCACGGGGATACACAAACCGAACTTCCTCGGAAAGAGGATTGGGGATCACTTTGTCGTTGCGAGCGCGCTCGATCGCGAACTGAAGGTGGTCAGCGATGGTAAAGATAAGATTGGGGTTAAGTTTGCAGTTGAGTTCTTGGCGCGCAATGTCCACAATGCCGGACGCGATAATAATCACGTCATCGGTAAGCGAAGCAAGTGCATCATAGAGTTCAGGACTTACGTCGCGAAAGCTGCGTTGGATATTGGACTCGTCCTCAATATAGGAAGGGGCGCCGCGAAAGCCAAGGCCCTTGCCAAACAGCACGAGCTCACGCCCGTTCTCGTCCTCGGCGAGAACGACGTTATTGTTTATGGCCTTGGTTATCAGCATGAAAAAAACTCCTCTGGCTCCACTTCTAGCATCCAGCATGCCCCGCTCTCCGCAGGACGTTATCTATATGATGCTCGTGGCGCCTCCCGAGGAGTAACGCGGTGCAGAAATAGTATGCACACATTCAATTCTATGTGAAGTGATTAAATCGAAAAAAACCGTTCACGGACGATAATCTACCGCTCACAGCTGCAGAATGTATTGCGGACCGGGCAATGCAGGCGTCCACAGCCTCAGCTACGGTTAAATACGAACTGTTTTCCAGTTTGCAAAACCGGATCAGTTCGCATTCCATCGCAAGTCGCCAAATCGCAAGAGAACAGATGCTTTTGTGGTGGTTGGGGTTTGTCTTGATCTGTAACAGGTAGACCGCCAAAACCGGGCCTGGTGTTACAGATCGAGATCTTTCGGGCACCCTCTGCGGTTTATCTCAATCTGTAACAGGAAGAGACGATTTAGCCTGTCAGATGTTACAGATCGAGACAAACAGGAAGCCCCTAGTCGCAGGTGATGTCGAGGTTCTTGCCGACGAGGCCCACGTAGCCGCCTTCGGGTGACAGACCATTTGACTGAATAGGAAAGAAAGGAAAAAATAGGAAAAAAAGGAAAGAAGACTTATGACTGAACCCATCTTCTCCCCCTCATTTGGAAATCGCCCCTCTTATCTAGTCGGGCGCGAAACGGTAATTTCGACATTCATATCCGGCCTTGAGCAGGAACCGGGCAATCGCGACCGAGCCATGCTCATGCTTGGACAGCGAGTCAGCGGCAAGACGGTTCTTCTGTGGGAACTTGCCGATCGCGCTCGTAAGCTCGGCTTCGTTGTCGCCACGCCCACCGTGGCCTCCGAGGATATGCTCGAGCGCATTGTTGAAAAAATCCAAGAGGCAGGCGAGCCTTACGTCAACAAACGCTGTCTTCCCAAATTCACGGGTGGCAGCCTGAGTGTTTTTGGGTTCTCGGCAGGCCTCGAGTTCACACGAGACGTGCAGGAGACCAAGAGCTTTCAGTTTAAACTCACGCAGCTTGCGCGCAAACTGACCGAGCAGGGCCATGGCATCCTCATCCTTATCGATGAGCTCCAGGCAAATTCGCCCGAGATTAGACAGCTCGTCACTGCCTATCAAGAGCTGGTCGGCGAGCGACTCAACGTCGCGCTCGTCATGGCGGGCCTTCCGGGAGCCGTCTGCGCAACACTCAATGACCGCGTGCTGACATTTCTCAACCGCGCTCGCAAGGTCACGCTCGATCCGCTTTCAGTCGGAGATGTCGATGCCTATTATCAGCGGGCTTTTGAGGAGCTCGGCCTTGATATTCCAAGCGACCTTCGCCTCCGCGCCGCTCACGCAACCCAAGGTTCGCCCTATATGCTGCAGTTGATCGGCTATAACATCGCCAATCGCTGCAAGGCTGGAGAACGCGCAGCGCAAGGGCAAATTGACGGAGCCATCGAAGCGTCGAAGGTCGATTTCGAAAACGATGTCTGCGAAACGACGCTCGCCGCGCTATCTGACCAAGACGTCGCGTTTCTCGCCGCAATGGCTGACGACGAAGACGCTGCGTCGCGCATCTCCGATATTGCCGAGCGAATGTCGGTCACGCCCGACTATGCGCAAAAGTATCGCCGGCGCCTTATTGACGCCGGCGTGATCGAACAGGCTCGCCGCGGCTACGTGCGCTTCGCCGTACCATATATGGCTGACTACCTTCGCAGCCAGTTCTAGGCAGCCACCACAATGGGGACAGGCACCTTTGTGGTGGTTTGGGCCCGTTTTATCTCGATCTGTAACAGGTAGCAACGATTTAGCCCGCTAGATGTTACAGATCGAGACGGAAGATTCTAGTCCACAGTGATGTCGAGGTTCTTGCCGACGAGGCCCACGTAGCCGCCTTCGGCTGCCTTGGGGCTGTCGGCGTGGCAGAGGACCCACTTGTCGGCCTTCCAGTAGCAGTAGCTGTCACCGGCGGCAGGCATGTCGGCTGCGGCCTCGGGGCGCGGGCCATTGGTGCCCGCCGGCAGCGCCACCATCACCTGGAAGCCGCCGTCGTCGACCATGCAGGGCGTGTAGTGGAGCGTGGTGTTGAAGACTTCGACGACCGTACCCGCCGGCACGCGGAACGCCTTGACGCACGCGGTGTCGAGCTTGCCGTCCTCGATCTCCCAGCGATGCGCCACGAGCAGGATAAAGTCGCGAGCGCCCAGGTTAAACTCGCTGGCGCGGTGATACTCCAGGCAGTTGAGCTGCGTGTTGTGGCCGTTGCACCAGCCGAGCTGGAAGGGGCGGCCGCCAAACATGAGAAAGCCCAGTTTATCGGCACCCTTGACGCTCTCGAGCTCCGGCGCGCTTGCTACGTACTTGCTGCCTTCGGGGATGGGCGTGGCAGAGAGCGCCTCGAGCACGAGCGACGTGAGCTCGGACGGAACGTCATCCCAAACGTTGCCATAGGATTTGAACTCGGGATCGTTGACAGAATAGATGTGCATGTTCGCTCCTGTTCGTAAATGTGACTATACGAACATTCTAGAACAAACATGAGCGATTTTGAACGCTCGTCCCGACCACTCAACAAAAAGGCGCCCCCGCATAAGCGAAGGCGCCCAATGCGCGCGCTTTGGGCGATAAAGCCCTTACGCCTGCTGGTAGTGCAGGTGCTTCTCGTCGATATTGGCCAGGTCGCGGTCGAGATAACGGCGCGCGAGCCAGTTTGCCATGGGGAGGTTCTGGTCCAGATAGTTACCGCACTCCTCGGGAGCGGCGCCGGGGATATCGCCCTCAAAACCAGCAACAAACTCGAACAGCTCGCGCACGAGCGGCAAGATCTCCTCGCTCGTCAGCTCACCAAAGACAACCAGGTAAAAGCCCGTGCGGCAGCCCATGGGGCCAAAGTAGACAATGCGGCTCGACCACTCGGCATGATTGCGGAGGAACGTGGCACCCAGATGCTCGATGGTGTGGCACTCCGCCGTGTTCATAACTGGCTCCTTGTTGGGCGTGGTCAGGCGCAGGTCAAAGGTGGTGACGGCGGCGCCGGTCGCCGGATCGCGGTCGATGCGGCTCACATACACGCCGGGCTCGAGCAGCAGATGGTCAACGGAAAAACTCGCGATGCGCTCCATGGCAGATCCTCTCGGTAGTCAATTTGGGACTGGGCTCTTTTAGCTGGTTCGAATGGTCGCACCAATCATACCAGTCAAAAAAGCCCCATCCCAAATGAGCTGCCTAGGACGGGGATCAATGAGTTTTTAACCCCCAGAAAAATCATCCTAGGCCGTGTACGCGATTGTAGCGTCGACGGCGCGGCGCCAGCCGGCGATCTTTTTGGCGCGCTCGTCGACGGACATGGTGGGCTCCACGATGCCGCGGGCGCCATAGACGTCAACGACATCGCGCGCGTACATGCCCAGCGCAATGCCGCAGGCCCAAGCTGCGCCCAGACCGCTCATCTCGTCATTGCTCGCAATGCGGATGGGCGAGCCGACCAAGTCGCTCTCAAACTGCATCAGGTACGCATCGCGCGTGGGGCCGCCGTCAACACGAAGCTCGGCCAGTGCGGCGCCCGAATCCTCGACCATCGCATCAATGACGTCGAAGATCTGATAGGCGATCGACTCATCGGCGGCCTTTACGAACTCCGCGCGACCCGTGGTGCGCGTCATGCCAAAGACGCAGCCCTCGGCATCACTTGCCCAGTGCGGCGCGCCCAGGCCGGTAAACGCCGGCACAAAGTAGACGCGGCTCGCCGGATTGGCGGCGTAGCACAGGTCGGTGACCTCCTCGGGGTTGTTGATGAGCTCCAGGTCGTCGCGCAGCCAGGTCTTGACGGCGCCGGCGTAGCTCACGTTGCCCTCGAGCACATACTCGGTCACGCCGTTCATACGCCATGCAAGCGAGCTCGAAAGCCCGTGCGAGCTCGCGACAAACTCGTCGCCGACGTTCATCATGACCGAGCTGCCGGTGCCATAGGTCGCCTTGGCCATGCCGCGGCTGTGGCAGCCTTGCGCAAACAGGGCCGCATGGCTGTCGCCCAGCACGCCGTGCACCGGCACGGGGGCCGGCAAAAAGCCGCCCAGGTCCGTTGTGCCGAACAGGCCGTCGGAATCGGTCACCTGCGGCAAGCACGCCGGATCAATGCCAAAGGCCTCGCACACCGGCTCGCTCCAACAGCCACGGCGCAGGTCGAAGAGCTGCGTGCGGCTGGCATTGGACCAGTCGCAGCGGAACTCCGCGCCGCCCGTGAGCGTCCAGACCACCCAAGTATCGATGGTGCCCAGACACAGCTCGCCCGCCGCCGCGGCCTCGGCAGCCGCCGGAACGTTCGCGAGGATCCAAGCCATCTTGCCCGCCGGATAGTAGGGCGAGAGCACCAGACCTGTCGTGTCGCGCACCAGCTCGGTCACGCCCTCGCGGGCGGCCAGCTCGTCACACAGTTCACGGGCGCGGGCGCACTGCCACACCACGGCGTCGCACAGCGGCTCGCCCGTCGCACGGTTCCAGGCAACGGTGGTCTCACGCTGGTTGGAAATGCCAATGCCGGCGACGTCGGCCGGGTCGACCCCGGTCTCCTCCACCACGGCGCGCGCCACGGCCAGAACGTTGGCCGCGATCTCGGCCGGATCATGGCTCACCCAGCCGGCCTCGTTGACGATCTGGCGATGCGCGCGGTCGGCACGATGAATCAGATGGCCGCCCTCGTCCACCAGCAGCGCCTTGGTGCCCTGCGTGGATTGATCGATTCCGATGATGTAGCGGCCCATGGCCACCCCTTTCAAAATGAATGTGACAAAGGGACTGTCCCTTTGTCACATTCCAATTACTCTGCGGGAAGGAACTCGGCGACGGTCTGCGCGATTCCGGCACCCGTCAGGCCATAGTGCGCAAAGACCTCGGGACTCGTGCCGGTGATGACCGGCGCGTCGGGCAGGCTCAGACACTTAACCGGACGAGGGCAATGCTCGCCCACGACCTGCGCGACCATGGAGCCCAAGCCGCCAAAGGGGCTGTGCTCCTCGACGGTCACGACGGCGCGCGTGGCACCGGCGGCCTCAATTACGGCCTCGGCGTCGAGCGGCTTGACGCAGTACATGTCGAGCACGGTAGCGGAGATACCCTGCTCGGCCAGCAGGTCGGCGGCGTCCACGGCATGGCGGACCATCTCACCGGTGGCGACAATCGTCACATCGGTGCCACGACGCACCCAGGTGGCGCGATCCATCTGGAACGGGCACTCGTCCTCGGTATACACGTCCTCGACCGGGTTGCGGCCCACGCGGATGTAGGCCGGCTTGTTGTCGGCAACCAGGGCGCGCACGAGCTCGGCAGTCTGGAAACGATCGCTCGGCAGATATACGCGCATGTTGGGAATCGCGCTCATGGCAGCGATATCCTGCGCGGAGTGATGGCTCATGCCCAAGGCGCCGTAGGACACGCCGCCCGAGATACCGATGAGCTTAACGTTGGTGTTGGAGTACGAGACATCGACCTTGCACTGCTCATACGAACGCGTGGTCACAAAGGACGCCGGCGAGGCGGCCCAGGCCTTCTTGCCGCACGAAGCCATGCCGGCGGCGATGCTCACCAGGTCCTGCTCGGCGATGCCGACCTCGACGGACTGCTGGGGATACTGATCAAAGAACGGCGTGAGCGATGCGGAGCCGCGGGAGTCGGAGCACAGGACGACGATGTCCTTATCGGTCTTCGCGGCCTCGAGCAGCGTGTCGCAGATAACCTTGCGGTTGGCGATCTTGTTAGCCATTGATGGCCTCCTTATGAGCAGCGAAATCGGCGATGATCTGGGCATATTCCTCATCGTTGGGCAGGTGATGATGCCAGGCGGCCTTGTCCTCCATAACGGGCGAGCCATAGCCCTTCACCGTGTTGAGGATGATGACCGTGGGCTTGCCCTTGGTCTCGGTGGCCAACGTCAGCGCGGCATCGATGGCTTGGACGTCGTTGCCCGGAATGGACAGCACGTTCCAGCCGAAGGCGGCCCAGCGCTCCTCCTGCGAATCCTGCTTCATGACGTCCTCGGTGCTGCCACTGATCTGCAGGCGGTTGCGGTCCACGAGCGCGCACAGGTTATCGAGCTGGTAGTTGCCGCCGCTCATGGCGCCTTCCCAGACCGAGCCCTCGGCAAGCTCGCCGTCGCCCATGATGGTGTAGACGCGGTAGTCGCGACCGTCCATCTTGCCGGCGAGCGCCATACCCACCGCCACGGGCAGGCCGTGACCGAGCGAGCCGGAGTTCATCTCGATGCCCTTGAGTTTATTGTTGGGATGGCCGATGTAGGGGCTGCCGAACTTGGAGAAGCGGGCCTTGACGTCATCGAGGTCCAGATAGCCCTCGTGGCACAGCACCGCGTAGTAGGCCTCCATGGCGTGGCCCTTAGAGAGCACAAAGCGGTCGCGGTTGGGGTCGTCGACGGTCTCGGGCGAAATGTTGAGGTGGTTGGCATAGAGGGTCATGAGGGCGTCGATCACCGACATGTCGCCGCCGATGTGGCCGCCGGCGCCAGCCATGATGATATCGACGCAATCGCGGCGAAGATCCCAACGCAGGGACTCAAGCTCTTCGATAGTTGCCATTTCTACTCTCCTCGCAGGTAGGCTTTGACGTCTTCTTCAATCGGGTCGTACAAGTCGGGCTGGATGCCAATGTACTTGCACGCCTCGTAGAGCACCGGTACCACGTTGGCGTGAATGGCGACGCAGTGGTGAATGTAGGGGCCCTCGACGATCTTGGCCTCGAGGCGCTTGAGGTTGTCGACCTCAACCCACAGGTAGGTGCCCATGCCGGCCGGCCCGTCGATGCCGCGGGCGTTGCCGAGCAGCAGCGAATACTCGCCGTTGTCGCCATCAAAGCGGGCAAGGGTGAGGTCGCCGTGCTTGGCCTCGGCCGTCAGTGCGCCGGGGTGATCGAAAGCCAGTGGGTAGGTGAGCTTGGGCTTGACAGCCGCGCAGCTGCAGGGCCAGGGGCCGCAGTGCTGCAGCAGCTCACCGTTCTCGTTATCGGGATGGCGCACGGTCCAGTCGGCGAACATGCCGCGGTGACGGCCCAGGTCGGCGGCCTCGACCATCAGCGCGGTAATGGCGCCGTGGATATCGGTCTCGCACACGACGGGGATACCCATCTCATTGAGGATGGCGTTGGCGGCGCAGGGCATAATGCCCAGCTCGTCCTGCAGGGCGTTCCAGCACTGGATGGCGCCGGCGTTGCAGCCGTACTTATCGACCAGGCGCTTCATGGCGATAGCAAGCCCTGCGACCGCGGGGACCTTGTCCTCGGGAATGCAGATCTCAAAGCTATCGTTGATGTGGGCAAGCATGGCGGCCATGGCCTGCTCGTCGGCCTGGGCGTCGCGCACGGCCTGAACAAGTTCGGTCATGGGGATGGGCGAAAGCTGAATATTGAACTTCTCGAGCAGCTCGCCCTCGTTGCACATAGTGGACCAGAAGTCGAACGGACGGGTGGCCATCTGCAGGATGCGAGTGTGCTTGAAGGTCTTGACCACGTTGCACACGGCCAGGAAGTCCCAGACGCCGCGCTCGAACTCGGGGTCGGTCAGGCGGCAGTTGGTCATATAGGTAAAGGGAACCTGGAAGCGGCGCAGGACCTTGCCGGTCGCGAACAGGCCACACTGGCTGTCGCGCAGGCGGGTGCCGTCGGGCTCGGGGCGCTCGTCGCGCGGGCCCCACAGCAGCACGGGCAGGCCGAGCTCACGGGCAAGGCGGGCGCAAACGTACTCGGTGCCAAAGTTGGCGTGGCACAGCATGATGCCGTCAACGCCCTCGGCGCGGAACTTCTTGACGATAGGCTCGATATGGCTGTCGTCAAACAGCAGTCCCTCGTCGTTGATGTCGTCGATGTCCACAATGTCGACGCCGATCTCGCGCAGGCGATCAGCCGTCAGGCCGCGATACTTGATCGCGTCCGGCGCGCTAAAAATGCTTCGGCGCGTGGGCACAAAGCCGAGCTTGATCTTATCCATGTACGTCCTCCCCTAGTCACATGTTCAGTAAACAGACGATTGTTTCGTTTTGTTCTGTTTACTAAATGTTTTACTATTCTGTTTAGAAGTTTAGCGCGAAATACCCACAGGCGGTAGAGAAATAAGCCTAAACGGTATGTAAACAAACTGAACATACAAGGAGAACAAAAAAGGGTCCCGAAGGACCCCCCTTTTGAACGGTGTTGCACTTACTGCCCTCGCGCGCTTTGACGCGCCGCGAGCGATGCTGCCTTCGCCTAGATTTCGCGCACGCTCTGGCGCTCGACAAAATACGTCGATACGGCCGTCTTGCAGGTATAGCTCTTGGGATTGCGGATGTTGCCCACCAGTCGGCGCACCGCGATCTCGCCCACCTCGTGCTTGGGAACGTGCACCGTGGTGAGCGGCGGGTTTGAGAAGGCGCCCAGAGACAGGTCGTCAAAGCCGATGATCGAGACATCCTCGGGCACGCGTACGCCGTGTTCGCTCAGCGCGCGCATGGCGCCCACGGCAAGCACGTCGTTCTCGGCAAAGAAAGCCGTCGGCAGGTCGTCGCGCGAGATGCTGTCGAGCCACGCGCCCATGTCGCGATAAGCGCCCTCGAGCGTGGTTCCCAGCGTGACGCGCCATGTCGGATTGGCGTCAAGGCCCGCGTCCTCTAGCGCTTGGCGATAGCCGCGCTCGCGATCCTTAAAGTTGCGGATGCGAAGGTCGCCTGCTAGGTAGCCAATTTGCTTGTGACCCTTCTCGATAAGGTAATCCACGGCACGCAGCACCGAATCGGTGTTGGCAATGACTACAGCATCAAAGTACTGGCGGTCGCTCCAGCCGTCGAGCACGATCAGGTGGGCGGCAGTGTTGGCGAACAAGGCATAATCTTCCTCACCCAACTCGGTGCCCATCAGCACGATGGCGGCAGCCGGGTCGGCGATAAGGCCCTCGACCTGCGGGCGCACGGCGTTCAAGTCGCTAAAGTCGAGCGAGACAAAGCTCGTGCTCATGCCGTGGCGACGCGCCTGGCGCTCCACGCCCTCGATGACCGCGGGGTGAAAGGTGCTCTCGTCCAGGATGGCGCCCGTCTTGCGCGCGAGCACAAACTGAATGCTCTCGAGCTGTGTCGATTGCTGGTAGCCGAGCGATTGCGCGCACTCCAGGATGACCTTGGCGGTCTCCTCGCTCACGCTGCGCTTGCGGTTGAGCGCGTTGGACACAGTCGCAGGCGAAAAACCGGTGATGCGGCTGATCTCGCGAACACTTGCTTTAGCCATTGTTCCCCCTAGTAACGGTCGCGGTCGAGCAACGTGGCCTGACCGCCCCGTGACTCGACAACTAAACGACCGCAAATTCAATCTAAACAGAATAGTAAATGTTTAATAGCTAGTTTAGCCTGTTGTCAAGCGAAGTGGTGCGACTATTCCCCCAACGGGCACATTTACTCGGTAGCTAATTTGGGACGGGGCGTGAAAAACATTTAACCTAGGACGCGGGCCATACGCGCCTTAAACTCCGCGAGGAAGCGCGGGGCGTCGACGGTCAGCGCCACAAGCGCGCTCTTGTCCGGATCGGACAGGCGGTGCTCGTCGCAGATGGTGCGGCCGCGGTACTCGCCCAGCAGGTCGACGCGCAGGTTACAGCCGAGCGCACCCACAAGCGTGGGGTCAATCGCCACGGCAACCGCCAGCGGATCGTGCAGTGCGCAGCCGCCCAGGTAGGGTGCGTTCATCTCGTACGAGCCAATATAGTGCTCGACCATGCTCGCAAATGCGCAGCCCGCCATGGTGCCCGAGCCCGTCCAGCCGGCAATATCGCGACGCGTGAGCACCACGCGATGCGTCACATCCAGACCCACCATAGTGAGCTTGCGGCCCGAGCGCAGCACGGCGTCGGCGGCCTCGGGGTCGCTTGCTATGTTGGCCTCGGCGCCCGCGCTCACGTTGCCGGGCACGGTGAGCGCACCGCCCATCACGACCACGCGACCGATAGACATCATCGCCGCTGCATCACGCTCCAGGGCAAGCGCCAGATTGGTGAGCGGGCCGGTCGCCACGTAGATCAGGTCGGGGCCATAGGTACGCGCGGCATCGGTCAGATAATCGACCGCAGCGTTGCCATCGGCCGACGTCGCCCCCACCGGCTCGTACGGCGATGCGGGCACGCTCGCGCCGCCGATGCCGCTCTTACCGTGAATGAGCGTGGTGGACGCCGGCGGCGTATAGGGCTCGGTCGCCTGCAGAGGACGGTCGGCACCCAGGTACACCGGCACCTCGGGACGACCCAACAGGTCGAGCACCGCCAGGCAGTTGTGCGCCGACTGCTCGACGCGCACGTTGCCAAAGCATGTGGTGATGCCCACGAGCTCCACCTCGGGGCTCGCGATGGCATAGGCGAGCGCCATTGCATCGTCCACACCCATATCCAGATCAAGGATCAGCTTCTTAATCGCCATAGTTCTACTCCGCTTCTCCGTCTTGTACCAAATCGTCTAAATCAAACACGCGCTCAACTTCGGCACGCGTGGGAATCGACTGCTGTGCGCCCAGGCGCGACACCGTCACCGCCGAGGCGCGTGCGCCCGCCGCCATGCACTCAAAGAGCGGCAGGCCCTCCAGACGAGCCGCCGCAAGCGCACCAATAAACGTATCGCCCGCAGCCGTGGTGTCGACCACCTCGCTCGAAAGTGCCGGCATGCGCAGCAGCTCACCGTCATCGCCAAGTGCAACTGAGCCGGCACCGCCTAGCGTGATGACCGCAGCCCCGGCGCCCTTGTCGACCAGCGCATTGAGCGCGGCGACGCAACTCGCATCATCCGTGGGCAGAATGCCCGTCAGCACCTGGCACTCGGTCTCGTTGGGGCAGACCAGGTCGACCGCAGGCCACGCTCCTGCCGGCAGATCGCAGGCGGGTGCCGGGTTAAAGATCGTATAGAATCCCAGCTCGTGAGCGCAAGAGAGCGCCGCGGCCGTTGCCATCAGATCACATTCGCCCTGGGCGATAAAGACGCTTCCGGCAGCCGGGGCAATCTCTCTGGCGTCGCCGTCGAGCTCGTCGGCCACCAGGCGCCTCAGTGCGCGGGCAACGTCCTCGCCCGCAAGTGCATGGTTGGCGCCCGGCGACAGCACGATGCGGTTATCGCTCTCGCAGCGAATGATAGTCGCGGTACCGGTCTCCACGCCATCGAGACGTGTCACAAACTCAACGCTCACGCCAGCATCCTGAAGCCCCGCCACGAGCACATCGCCAAAGGTATCGCGCCCAACAGCGCCAATCATGCACGTGTGCGCACCCATGCGCGCGGCGGCGACGGCCTGGTTGGCGCCCTTACCGCCGGCGTTGGTGATAAAACCGCTGCCACCGACTGTCTCGCCCGCGCGCGGCATGCGCTCGCACGCCACCGAAAGGTCCATGTTCATGCTGCCGAACACCGCAACGATGCTGTGATCCGCCATGGAAACCTCCTCGTCCGTGGGCTCTGCGCCCGCTGTCGGCCGTCAATTGTGTGCTCTCGCACCTCCATAACTTTAATTCACTTTGATGTGGACGCGCGCTTGAGCTTGCGCCAGCAGCAAGCATTCACAGGAGCAGGCAGCTACAATGAATACGTGCTGATTATTCTCGTCATTGGATGATGTTTTATGGAACAATTCTCGCAATCGGGCTCGCGCGGCCGACGCCGCACGGGCAACGAGCCGGCGCCGCACGAACGCGTGAAGGGCGAACGCCGTGCCAACGAGCCGCGACGCACCGCGAGCCCCCATCGCGCTTCCGCCAACAACGAGGGCCGCGCCAACACTCCCGCCGCGGAGCAGACGCCTGCTCGCCCCAAGTCCCGCTATATCCCTGCGCTCGACGGTCTGCGCACGCTTGCCGTCGTCGCGGTGGTGCTCTATCACCTCAACCTCACGTGGGCGCAGGGCGGTCTGCTCGGCGTCACGATCTTCTTTGTGCTTTCGGGCTATCTGATCACACGCCTGCTACTCAACGAAGTCGCTAAGACCGGCCGCATCGACCTCAAGAGCTTCTGGATCCGCCGTATCCGTCGCCTGGTCCCCGCCGTGGTAACGGTAGTGTTCGTGACCTGCGCGCTGTGCACCATCTTTAACCACGTGATGCTCACCAAGATGCGCCCCGACATCCTGCCGTCGCTGCTGTTCTTCAACAACTGGTGGCAGATTGCCCAAAACGTCTCGTACTTCAATGCTCTGGGCGACCCCTCGCCGCTCACGCACTTTTGGTCGCTTGCCATCGAGGAACAGTTCTACCTGATTTGGCCGTCACTGCCGTTTGCCATGGTATCCATGCATGTGAGCAAGCCCAACACGCGCCGCGTGGTTCTGGGCCTTGCCGCGGTATCTGCCCTCGCCATGATGGCGCTTTACAACCCTGCCGCCGACCCCAGCCGCGTATACTACGGCACCGACACCCGCGTGTTCTCGCTGCTGCTGGGTGCCTGGATGGCCTTTATCCCCGATCGCGACCTGGCGCCGGTGCGTCTCGCTCATCGTTTGGGGCTCAATCGCCTGGCTGGCGCCGCCAAGCACGGCAAGAACGCCGAGGGCAAGTCTGGCGAGAAGGCCGACGAAGCAGCCGAGACCGCCCCGGCACAGCCGAGCGCCCTCGTGCGCTTTTGGTCCTCGCCCGCATCCATCGATGTGTTGGGCGTCGTGGGTCTGGTTGGCCTTGCCGCCATGGTCGCGCTCACCAACGGCTACACCGCGTTCCAGTATCGCGGCGGCACGCTGCTGTGCTCGATCCTCACGCTCATGGTCATTGCCGCCTGCGTGCAGCCCCAGGGAATGGTTGCCCGCGCGCTGTCCGCCGAACCGCTCGTGTGGGTTGGCAAGCGCTCGTACAGCATCTACCTGTGGCACTATCCGCTGCTGTTGCTCATGAACCCGGTCGCCAACATCAACGACACGCCCTGGTGGCAGTACATCTTGCAGGTGTTGTTGGTGATCGCCGTGGCCGAATGTTCGTATCGCTTTATCGAGACGCCGTTTAGAAAGGGCGCCTTCGGCCGTACCGTCGCCGAGTTCCGCGACGGCACCACCACACCCGCCAACTGGGTGCGCGCGCATATTCCTGTGTGCGCCACTTGCGGGATCGTGCTTGTCATCGCGCTGGGCGGCCTGATCTTTGTGCCGGAGACCTCCGCGCTGAGCGGTGAGGGCGCCGAAGTCCTCAACAAGGAAGCCAAAAACACCGCGCCCACCGACCAGCAGGCGGCCGAGGACACCGACAAGGACAACGACGGCTTCCCCGATGGCTCCTACGACCTGTTGATGATCGGTGACTCCGTGTCGCTGCGCGCCGTTGATTCCTTTGACAGCGTGTTTCCTCACAGCCATATCGATGCCGAAAAGGGCCGCCAGTTTGATGCGGGCCGCGCGACATTTGAGGGCTATATCCAGCAGAATCTTGCCGGCAAGATCGTGGTCTTTGCGCTGGGCACAAACGGTTTGGTAACGGACGCCCAGGTCGACGCCATCATGGCCGATGCGGGAGATAAGCGTATTGTCGTGTTTGTAAACACGCGTAGCCCGCAGCCGTGGGTCGGGTCCACGAACCAGGCCATCGCCAACGCCGCCACGCGCTACAAGAATGTACGCGTTATCGACTGGTACGGGCACAGTGCCAACCGCAACGACCTGTTCGATGGCGACGGCACGCACCTGTCGACTACCGGCGTGACCGAGTACCTCAACCTGATCCACGATGCGGTCAAGAAGGACCTGCCCGTGCATCCCGAGGACCACGTCAACGATCCGCAGCCGGCAGCCGTCAAGTCCGCCGCCGACACACTCGTCAATGCCCTCGCTCTCAAGCCGCACAAGCTGGGCACCGACAAGTAACCTGCAGCGCAAACTCCCCCCTCCGGCAGTTAGGGACGTTCCTTATGTGCCGGCACCTAGGGACACTCCTGACACAGCCGAGGAACGCCCTCCTTGCGACCGAATTCTGGACGCCTCGCCACCCCGAGCGTTGTTTCCAAGCCCACACCCGCAGCAAACAACCCAAAATCACTCTTTTCGAGCCGGCTCCAAGAGGTCGTGGACAAAAAGAGGCAAATATGAGTACTGTTACAATTTTAATAGCAGGCAAAACCACCCAAAATGGCGCCCATGCGGTAGCGCGCGACCCTTCCAGTTGACCAGAATGGCCGGCTTAGGACTTGGAGCTCCGCTTTTAATGAACAGATTTTTAGATATGTTTATTATTTTCTTAGTTGTAAATGCTATCGGCCAGGCAACAGTACTCATATTTGGCATTTTTTGTCCACCCGCATATTACTAACCCCCTATAACAGGCAAAATACAGGCCGCAACCCATGGCGGCGGCCTGTTTGGAGTCCAAAAGAGGCGCTAAGCGCTGTAACCCATCGCCTGCAGGACAAACATGACAACCGTCAGCACCGTGATCACGCCGATAGTCGCCCACGTAAGCACATTCCACACGCGGCCGTTGCGGTTGGCGCCCATAATGTGACGATCGGCGGCAATAACCACCTGAAACACCAAAACCACGGGCAACAGCACGCCGTTGATGACCTGCGAGGTCATCATAATCTGGAACAGATCGACACCAGGCATAAGCACTAGTACGGCAGAGATACCGATGATGGCCGTAATGATGCCGCGATATACCGGAGCCTCGTCCCAGCTGCGATCGGCGCCGCGCTCCCAACCAAAAGCCTCGCAGATGGCACTCGACGTAACGCCCGGCAGCACGCAGGCAGCCAAAAAGCTCGCTGCGACCAGGCCCGAGGCAAACAGCACCGTGGACCACTGACCCGCGATGGGCTCCAGCGCGCGGGCGGCATCGGCGGCATCGCTAATCTGAATACCCGCCGGGAACAGCACCGTACCGGTCGTGATGATAATGAAGCCCGCAATGATATCAGCAGCGATCGAGCCGCTCACGGTATCAATACGCTGCAGCACGATATCGTCCTCGCCCGCATTCTTATCGACCACGTTATTCTGCGCCAAGAAAATCATCCACGGCGCGATGGTGGTACCGATCGTTGCGACCACGAGCGACACGTAGCTGGGATCGTTCTGAATATTGGGGACGACCAAGTCGACCGCGACCTCACCCCAGTTGGGACCGGCCATAAACGCGGCGACAATATAGGTCACGAAGACGCAGCTTACCAGCAGCAGAATCTTCTCGATGCGCTGGAAGCTACCCGACATGGTAAGCATCCACACCAGCAGCGCCACCAACGGCACCGAGATGCTCGCCGGCACGCCAAAGAGGGCAAGGCCGCTGGCGATACCCGCAAACTCCGAAATGGTCACAGCTGTGTTGGCGATCAACAGCGCCGCCATAGCAAGTACACTCTTGCGCACGCCAAAGCGCTCGCGAATGAGCGACGCCAGGCCCTTGCCCGTGACGCAGCCGCAGCGCGCCGCGGTCTCCTGCGTCACGATAAGCAGCACGGTCATGACGGGAAGCATCCAGAGCATCTTATAGCCATAGCTGGCGCCCGCGCTGGAATACGTGGCGATACCGCCGGCGTCGTTACCCGAAAGCGCCGCCAGCAGACCGGGGCCCATAGCGCCAAAGATGGCGGCGATGGTCAGCTTTTGCTTGGCGCTCGCCTTTTGTTTCGTGTTTTCCACGAGACCACCTAACCCATGACTGACATGGTGAGCAGCACCGCGGCGATGCAGTACGCCACACACGAGATCATGACGGCGATGACGTTCATAGCGGTACCCGACGTGTTGAGGTCGTGCTCATCGCGCCAGAACAGCACCATCAGATAAATCACGGCGCTCATGTTGCCCACCAGGCAGATGATGGCAGCAATGTTAAAGCAGCCGGTAAAGAGCTGCTCCTCAAACATAGGGGCATCGGGGAACGCGGCGGTGCGCACCAGCTGCGCGCACAGATAAGTAACAAGCGAAAGGATCAGGCCCATACCCGTGCTCTGGAAGAAGAACCCCAGATACGGCTTGGGCTCATCGTCATGGCCGTCGTACTCCAGGAAGTAGTTCTTGACGAACGACACCATGCGCGAGGCAGCCAGCAGCACGAGCGGCATGGCGCACATGGGGAACACCACCAGATACGCGGAGCCCAGCGCCGTCCCCAGCACCGTCGCCATGATGCACGAGGCAATGCCCCACACGACGACCCAGTACTGGCGATGCACAAACCAGCTGAGCACGTTCGTCGAGTCGTCCGATGCGCTATCGCCCGAACCGACACCGGCGATCTGCAGGTCCTCCTGGTGCTCCTCGGCAATAACGTCCATGGCGTCGTCGAAGGTCACGATACCCAGGATGTGGCGGTTCTCGTCACAGACGGGGATAGCTACCAGGTCATACTTGGTCATCTCATCCGTCACGTCTTCCTGGTCCTCGTCGGGCGACACATAGACCAGGTCGCGATAGGCCAGCTGGCCCAGCGTGGCGTCGCGGTCGGCCACGATCAGCGTGCGCAGCGAAAGCACGCCCGTCAGCATGCCGCTCGGATCCTCGGTATAGACGTAATAGACACTCTCAAAATCCTCGTCGAGTTTGCGAATTGCCTCGATGGCATCGCCGACCGTCGCCGTGGCGGGCAGCGAGACAAACTCCGAGGTCATGATGCGGCCGGCGGTGTTGTCCTCGTAGCCCAACAGATTACGAATCGCCTTCTCCTCCTTGACGCCCATCAGGCGCAGGAGCTTCTCGGCCTTCTCATAATCGAGCTCGTCGATCAGGTCGGCAGCGTCGTCCGGGTCCATCATGGCCAGCATCGACGATGCGTCGGTATCGGACAGGCCCTCGAGCATCTCGGTCATGAGCTCGTCATCATCGAACTCCGAGATGGCCTCGGCGGCCTGCGCCGTATCGAGCTGCGCGAACACCTGCGCGCGCAGGCGCGGGTCGAGCTGCTCGATGATGTCAGCGATGTCGGCAGGATGCAGCTCGCCAAGCGTCTTGTGTGACACCGAGAGCTGGATGTTCTTAGTCGAGCGGTCGAGCAGGTCCATGTAAGACCAGGCGATAATGTCCTCGCTGAGCGGCTTGCCCAAGTGCTTCATAAAGCCCTCGACGATATGCTCGAGCGCGGGACCGATTGCACGCAGCAGACCGCGGGCGCCGACCTCGGCACCCAGCAGACGCAGCTGATTTTCGCCCGACATGGAGAACTTGATGTCGTTGACACGCACGACTTTCATGCCTTGCGTATCGACGATCTGCTTATTGAGAACATCGCGCGCCAGCAGGAGCTCGGTCGGCTGCAGGTACGA
The DNA here is from genome assembly GCF_003474365.1 of Collinsella sp. AF38-3AC. Taxonomy (NCBI): domain Bacteria; kingdom Bacillati; phylum Actinomycetota; class Coriobacteriia; order Coriobacteriales; family Coriobacteriaceae; genus Collinsella; species Collinsella sp. AF38-3AC. Next base: position 197,022 of record NZ_QROM01000001.1, on the reverse strand, counting down.
AAAGCGAATGTTGGTGGCAGACGTATTGAGATACACGCCCGTCTCGTCGATACGGTCGACCCATTTGCGCCAGCTGATCATAAACGGCGTCTTGCCGGGACCACGGAACGCAAGCGACGTCACGTGCGGAAAAACTTCGCCGGTTGCAATGCCAAAATCGTTCACAACGCCGAGCTTTTCGCCGTCGATGTCCAAGACCGGCAATTTGAGCATCTCACTCAGATAATTCAATGGTGCTCCCCATCATTATCCCTGCGGACCGCGGCCGGACGGGCACGCTATCCGTGGACTGTTTGATATGTATACGCATGCGCGGGCGGCACGCCGCTCGACGCTTACACCCCGTGCATGCGCAGAAAGCACCTGCATGGGGTCATCGACTGTATGGTCGAGGTTTGGATTTCACCTGTAACCTTTCTCTTGACCCTTATTAACCGCAGTAACTATAGCATCAGCATCGCGCTGCGGCACCGAATTTATGCGCTGCACATTGCAGGCATACCAAACGCTGACGCATCCGTGACATAGTCGTCCGCAGCGAAGTGGTGGGACAAAATTATCAGTAGTGTTTGTCCCAGGGTCGCTTGCGACGACAAGCCCGATGCGCCTTTCGCACCTGGGACAAACACTACTGATAATTTTGTCCCACCGTGCCACTCGTTTGAGCTACTCTGTGGTGTCGTCGTCCTCGGGGAGTTGGGGGAACACAGCGTTTTTGGGCATGGAAACCTTGGTGAGCGAGGTGAGCTTTTTGCTCAGCGCTGTGTCCGTCTTGACCAGATCGCTGAGCGTCACGATCTTGTAGCCGTCGGCAATAAGCCCGTCGATAATCTGCGGCAGCGCCTCGAGCGTCTGCTCGGCGCATTCGTCTCTATCGGTGAGCAGCACGATATTGCCTGGCGTCACCGAATCGAGCACCGTCGAGACCTGCTCGTCGGCACCGTTGAGCAGCCAGTCACCCGAATCGATATTCCACGAGACCACGGCGGAGACCAGGTCCATCGAGTCGATCCAGTTTTGCTCGTCAAACGCGGCGTAGGGGGCACGCAGCAACATCGTCTCGACGCCGGTCGCCGACTTAATCGCCTCGGTGCCCTTCGTGATCTGCTTGCGCACCGTCTCGCGATCCTCGCCCTTGAGCGAATCATCGCTGTAGCTGTTGGAGCCAATCTCGCACCCGGCATCGGCAATCGCTTTGGCAGTAGCGGGCGAGGCTTCCGTGGCATCGCCCGAAAGGAAGAACGTCGCGGTGACGCCCTTTTCCTTGAGCACCTGCAAAATCTGTTTGGTGGCGCCGCTCGGACCCTCGTCAAATGTCAGGGCCACGTACTTTTCGTTGCCCTTGGGCGCCACGCTTGCACACTCGACTACGCAGTCGGTGGCGGGCACGACCTCGCCGCGGTCCTGCGTCTTGCCCGACCGCTCACCAACCCACACCTCGGAGCGGCCCTGGACACCCCACGTCTGCACATACTCGATAGCACCCGTGCCCTCGACCTTGAGCTTGGGCTCGATAACCGTAGCCTGAACCTCGTGCTTCTCGTAGGTGTTACGGCCATCCTTGACCGTCACCTTCTCGCCGCCCTCAAGTTCGCGGCTATCCCATTTGCCCTGCTTCACGCGCTTGCCGTCGACCTTCACCGACAGCTTTTCGCCCCCATGGCGCTTGAGCACGCTGTCGTCGACGGCCAACAGGTCGCCTGCGTCGTAGGTGTCAGCCAACTCCTGGTCGTCGATAAGATTCTGCAACGTAGAGCCCACGCGCACCGCGGTCTTTTGCCCGTTGAGTTCCACGTCCACGCTGCGGTTTACGTAGCCCACGACGGCAGCGATAAACAGTACGAGCGCGCAACCCACGGCGATGAGCGCATAGGGCAGGCGGGACGGTCGGCGCGGTGAGCGCCCGTTGCCGATACGCGCGCTGCGATCGCTAAACCCACGGCTATGGTTGAGGTACATCGCGCCTGGCTTACGGCGACGTCGACGCTGACCGCTGGGCAGCTGCCCCAGGTCGCGGCGCGCCGTCGGACGCGCACCCGAGCGCCCGTTTAAGTTAGATCCGTTTTGGCGCATGTGCCCTCCCCCATAAACACAGCGAGCCGGAGCAACAGGTCTCCGGCTCGCCTCCCATCATTTGGTACGTCGCTATTTGCTAGCTTTTGACGAGCCCCCGCTCGCCTTTTGATATTCGTCCTTAAACGCCTTGAACATACCGCGCGTCTTGCCGAGCTGCTTGCCCAGTGCGCGGCTGCCCTTGTCCACGGCGACCGATCCCTTGTCATCGAGCACCTTGGCGCCCTTCTTGACCTTGTCACCCACCACGACGCTGGCCTCAGCGGCCTTGGCAGCCGCACCGCCCGAATACCCGAGCGACTTGACCTCGTCCGAGACGACCATCGCGCCGTTCTCGTAGCCGCGCAGCATCGTCGGCGGCACCTGCGTGTCACCAACCAAAACACTCGAAGCAGCACCGGCGGTCACATAGAATGCCTGCACGATGCCCGAGCGTGGCTTGAACTCAACGTCCGAGCAATAGCCCACGACGTCGCCCGATTCCGTGCGTACGTCCATACCGACCCAGATGATGCAATCGTCCAGGTTGATGTCGAGGCGCTTGGCGGCGGCGGCATCGTACGTGTCCTTGACGTCATCGACCGCAATGGCGCCCTCGTAGACACCAATGGCGTCGAGCGCTACGAATCGGTCGGGACGCTCGATCATGCCCGCGATATCGGACTGGCGGACCATAAAGCCGACCACGCGCGTACCGCCCGGGGTAAAAACCGGAAAGTGAATCTTTCCGAGCTTTTTAGGGCTGCGCGGCGTGCCGTCCTTTTTGATGCGCTTGTCCTCGGTAGGCTTGCGATAGATCTTGGCGCCGACAAAATCCCCGGCGCGCATTATGCCTCGGTCGAGGGCTCCGCAGCCTCGGTATCAGCCTCGACGGCGTTCTCGACCACGACGTCGGCGGCAGGCGTCACGTTGCCGCCCGAAATGGCGTCGTTGAGCTGCTCGCGCAGCTGGTCCATGCGCTCGCGGGCCAGGTCGACCTTGGCGCGCAGGTCGTCGGTCTTGGCGTCGACCATCGGGCCAAAATCGTTGACCGCAGCACGGGCCTCCTCGGCGCCGTGCTCGTAGGTGTCGCGCATATTGTCCCAGGCGTCGTTGGCGATATCGGCAGCCATGGCGCGGGTCTCGGCGCCCGAGCGCGGGGCCAGAGCAACGCCGATAATAGCGCCGGCAGCGGCACCAAAAAGTGCGCCGGAGACAAAGCTGAAAGTCTTACCCATGATCATTCCTCTCCTGCGGGCACGTCGGTGCCCACCGTTTGAATGCTGTCCATTATACCCGCAGCGCATCACTTGCCGCTCCGCTCATCTGCGTACGGCAAAGGCGCAGGTCCGTGATGGTAATAAACGCGTAGGCCTACTCCTGAGGCATAGCCGGCATGGCCACCGTGGCACCCGGGTCCTCGCCGGCGCCGTCTACGAGCGGCAGGCCGCCCTCATGCGCAGGTCCCGCCGGAACCGTCGCCGCACCGCCAAAGACGGCAGCGGAAGCCTCGTGGTTTTCGGCAACCGCACCCTCGGTATCAATCGCCACCTGGGGCTCGTCGTCAAAGTTGGGGACGCCCTGGGGCTCGGTGGGAACGGGCTCGGCGGTCGCATCGGCAACAGGCTCGGCGTCGACCGGCACATCGCCCTCGTCAGCGCCCTCGTCCTCGGCAGCATCTTCGCCATTCGCGGCGGCGACGGCCTCGTGAGGATCCTTGCCCTCGGCCTCGGCGCGCATGCCCAGCACCAGGTTGCGCAGGCCCGCGACCGTACCGTCCACATCGGGAGCCGGCTGGTCGGCGTACAGATAGGCCCAGTCCATCATAAAGGTGGCCGAAGACAGCGCGCCAATGGCCAGCGCGTCGTCGGGACACGAAAGCTCAACCTCAAAGACGCGCTCGTCGTGCTCGCTTACGCGCGTACGACCGCACGAGATGCTGCCGGCAAGACCGGTCTCGTCCATGAGCTCGACCGTCACGTGCTCCAGCAGGTGGCAAAGCTCGGTCTGACCCATGCAATCCTGGAACTCGCGGCCGGAATCGCCCAGGCACAGGTGCTTGGCAATCGCCGGCACCAGGTAGTACACGCGCGCCGTGGCCTCGATATCCTCCGAGGTCATCAGCGGCATGCCGGGGTTCACCAGCACATGCGCGCAGATCTTGTCCTCGCTGACGGTGACCTTAAGGATGTTGAACAGGCCTGCCATAACTCTCCCCTACTCTTCCTTGCCCTACTCGTCGCCGTCGTGCGGATTCGCAGAACCCGCACCCGACGCTGCCGGCTTATCTGCCGAGGACTCGGAATCCTTCTTTTCGGTTTCGGCCGGAGCGATCACGCGAATGAGCGAGATGCGCTGGCCACGCATCGACTGCACCTTAAACTTGTACCCCGCGACCTCAAACACCTCTCCGATGTCGGGCACCGAGTCGCAAAGCTCCAAAATCCAGCCGGCGATGGTCTCATAATCATCGCTTTCCTCGAGCGGCCAACCAAGCTCAATTGCGTCATCGCACGAAAAACGCCCATCGACGAGCCACTCGCGGCGCGAAAGGCGCGTGAGGTACTTGTTGTCGGGGTCGAACTCATCTTCGATCTCGCCCACGATCTCCTCGACGATGTCCTCGATGGTGATGATGCCGGCCGTGCCGCCGTACTCGTCCACGACCACTACGATCTGGTCGTGCGAGGTCTGCATCTCGGACAGCAGCGGCAGGATGTCCTTGGTGTCGGGCACAAAGGTGGCGTCGCGCAAAAAGCCGGCGATGGGCTGGTCGCCCTTGCCGTCGAGCGCGGGCTGAATCAGGTCCTTGATATGCGCGATGCCGGCGACGTTGTCGGGGTCCTCGTGATAGACGGGGATGCGGCTAAAGCCGGTCTGGCGCATGGTGGATAGCACGCTGGCGACCGTCTCGTCATCCTCGCACATGGTGGTGTCCACGCGCGGCACCATGACCTCGCGGGCAACGGTGTCGCCCAAGTCAAAGATCTCGTGGATCATACGCTTTTCCTCGTCGAGCAGGTCGTCCTGCTCCGAGACCATGTACTTGATCTCTTCTTCCGAGACGTTCTGACGGTCGTCGGCGCTCTTGATGCGCAGGATGCGGGCTAGGCCATCGGAGCAAGCGCCAGTCAGCCACACGAGCGGACGGGCGATCTTTTGGAAAAACGACAACGGCCCCACGACCTGCTTGGACACGCCCTCGGCATTGGCCAGGCCGATGCGCTTGGGCACAAGCTCGCCAATCACGATGGACACGAAGGCGACCGCGACGGTGATGATGACCGGCGCCAGGCCGCGCGCGATGGCGGAGAGCGGCGCGATGCCAAAACTCATGAGCCACGTGGCGAGCGGGTCGGACAGACTCGTCGAGGCGACGGCGGACGAGGCGAATCCCACGAGCGTGATGGCGACCTGGATAGTGGCGAGCAGCTGGTCGGAGTCGGCAGCCAGCTTAATGGCACGCTCGGCGCGCCTGTCGCCTTCCTCGGCCTCGTGCTCCAGCACGGCGCGCTTGGCCGTGGTGAGCGCCATCTCCGACATGGAGAAGTAGCCGTTGATGAGGGTCAAAACGAGGGTGGTGATAAGGGAGATGGTTATGTCCATCGGGAGTTTCTCGAACCTCCAAGATTCGGGACGTCAGGTTAAAACGTTGGTAACGGATAGGGCAGTTGCGCCCGGTGGCCGCCTGGATGGGTCCGCGGGCACAGACGCGATCGCTAGATTACGAAGAGAATCACCGCCATGAACTGGAAGATGCTGCCGGCGAGCACCCACAGGTGAAACACGCTGTGCAGATAGCGCACGTTTTTGGCGATATAGAACGGCACGCCCACGGTGTAGCACACGCCGCCGACGGCGAGCAGGGCAAGCGCCACGGGATTCAGCAGCGCCACAAGCTCGGGCAACTTAAAGACGACAAGCCAGCCCATCAGCAGGTAGACCAGGCCGCATACCCAGTGCGGTTGACGCTCGCGCATAAAGCACTCGAGGGCGATGCCGATGATGGCGATGGCCCACACGGCAAAGAACAGCGCGGGGCCGCCGTCGTTTGCGAGCGTGATGAGGCAAAACGGGGTGTAGCTGCCCGCGATGAGCACGTAAATGCCGCAATGGTCGATCACGCGGAAGACGCGCTTGGCGGCCTGCGGAGCGATGGCGTGGTAGAGCGTGGAAGCGAGGTATTCGAGAATAATACTGACGCCATAGACGATTGCCGCAGCCATGTGGGCCGGGCCGCCGCCGCGCAGGGCAGCGAATACGATCAGGAGCACCAGGCCCGCAATGCCCAGCAGGCAGCCGACACCATGGGTGACGGAGTTCATGATCTCCTCGCCCACCGTGTAGTGCGGAACGGCCGCGGTCTTGGGCCGCGGCTTGGAACTGTCGCTCGAATCGGACATGCCGGTTACATCCTCCAACATAAAAGAGTTCTCAACACTATATCAAAGCGTCTGGGTACGTGCGACATTTGCACCATACGTGACCCTTTGTTTACCCATTCTTTGCCTGTTGACACATCAACAGTGAACATCCATAATGCGCTTCGTTTAATTGTTGACGTATTAACATCTTAGAGGAGAAGACCTTATGGCTCAAAGCGCACACCCCCATCGAAAGCTCAAGATAGCCGGCGTTGTTGCGCTGGTGCTCGTTGTCACGTTGCTCGGATTTGCCGGCAACTTTTTGTTTGACTTTGCCCTGAACCCCCAAGCGCCGTACACCATGAAGATGATGCAGGACGGCAAGGACGCTAAGAAAGACGAGCAGATGGATGCCGAGGATGTCGAGGCGCGGGCGTGGTTCAAAGAGCATCGCGAGAGCAGCAGCCTCACCGCAGATGACGGGACCGAGCTTGCCGCTTGGTATTTTGCCGGCCCGGAGAGCACGCACGATTACGCTATCTGCCTGCACGGATACACCGACGAGCCCATCGGTATGGCACGATACGTCAAGCGCTTCCACGACCGCGGCATGAACGTACTCGCACCCGCCGCCCGCGCCCACGAGCGCTCCGGCGGCGACTATATCGGCATGGGCTGGCCCGAGCGGCTCGATGTCGTCGCATGGATCGGGCGAATCGTTCAGGCCGACCCCGAGGCACGCATCCTGGTCTTTGGCGAGTCGATGGGCGCGGCGACGGCCATGAATGTCGCAGGGGAATCGTTGCCCCCTAATGTTAGGTGCATCATCGAGGACTGCGGCTACACGAGCGTCTGGGACGAGTTTTCCCTGCAGCTCAAGGACGTGTTTGCCCTGCCCAGCTTTCCCTTGCTCGGTGTGGCGAACCTGGTGTGCAACGTTCGCACAGGCTATGACTTCCATAAGGCAAGCAGCGTGGAGCAGCTTAAACACGCGACGGTCCCCATGCTCTTTATCCATGGCGACCAAGACACCTTTGTGCCGTACAGCATGCTCAAGCAAAACTACGACGCGTGCGCTAGCAAGGTCAAGCAAAAGCTCACCGTCCATGGCGCCACGCACGCCAAGAGCGCGCAGGTCGACCCCGAACTCTACTGGAACACGGTCAACGGCTTCCTCGACAAGAATTTCTAGGTGAATTTACGCATATTTGGCTTTATTTGACCCCCTATTTTCGGAAGTGCGGGGAAAATGTCGGAAGCCCCGACCAGACCGCGGTTTTACCAGTAATTTATCAGGGGTGTTGTTGCCAAAAAACGGTTTGTGGTCTGCGATATTCGATTTTTCCCCGCACTTTCGAAAAACCGCCCGCGAGCACTACGCTCGCGGGCGGTTTTTTCTTACGTTACGCTACAAAGGCGCTTGATATGTCCAATAGACAGGCGCTACTTGACCTCGATGAGCTCGTACTTGCTCGTGCCCAGGCCGATCTTCTCGGCGTGTGCGATGCAGGAGCGCCAGTCGGTGTCGGGATGCGTGATGCAGAAGGGGTCCTTGGCCTGCTCGCCCTCCAGATGCTCGTGGTCGTGCTCCATCTTGGCCGCGCTGTCGGTGAGTACGGTGTTGGGCAGCGGCTCGGAGGCCAGAACGGCGTCGGCGCAGGCCTGGTCGATGGCGACCGGGTCGAAGCTCGCAAACATGCCAATGTCGTTGACGATGGGCGTGTCGTTCTCGGCATGGCAGTCGCAGTTGGGGCTGATGTCCATGGCGAGCGAGATGTGGAAGCTCGGGCGGCCGTCAACGATGGCCTTGGTGTACTCGGCGATCTTGCAGTTGAGCACGTCGGCAGCGGCGTCATAGTCGGGATTGATGGCATCCTGGTTGCACACGCCGATGCAGCGGCCGCAGCCTAGGCAGCGGTCGTGGTCGATGGCGGCCACGTGCACCTCGACGGTCTTGCCACTCGCCAGCTCGCGCTCGCGGGTGCCGTCGAACGAGACGGCGTTGTGCGCGCAAATCTTTTCGCAGGCACGGCAGCCAACGCAGTGCTCGGTCGCGACGCTCGGCTTGCCGGCAGCATGCTGCTCCATCTTGCCGGCACGGCTGCCGCCGCCCATGCCCAGGTTCTTCATGGCGCCGCCAAAGCCGGCCTGCTCATGACCCTTAAAGTGGGTGAGGCTGATCACGATGTCGGCATCCATGAGCGCCTGGCCGATCTTGGCCTCATGCACGTACTCGCCGCCCTCGACCGGAACGAGTGCCTCGTCGGTGCCCTTGAGGCCGTCGGCGATGATGACCTGGCAGCCCGTGGCGTACGGGGTAAAGCCGTTCTGGTAGGCGGTGTCGATGTGCTCGAGCGCGTTTTTGCGGCTACCGACGTAAAGCGTGTTGCAATCGGTGAGGAAGGGCTTGCCGCCCAGCTCCTTGACCACGTCCGCGACGGCGCGCGCGTAGTTGGGGCGCAGGAAGGAGAGGTTGCCCAGTTCGCCGAAGTGGATCTTGATGGCGACGAACTTGTTGTCGAAGTCGATCTGCTCGATGCCGGCGCGGCGAATCAGGCGCTTGAGCTTGTCGAGCTGACTCTCGCGGCCGTGCGTGCGCAGGTTGGTGAAGTACACCTTGGCAGGTGCAGCGGGTGCAGTTGCGGTCATAGATATATCCCCTCGGTCTATATGGCGTTACAGACATAGAGGATGGTACCCGTTATAGCGGGGTTGAAGTCAAGCGCGGCGCCTAGCCGTTGGACGTTCATAAACGACTAGTCGCTGGGGGCACCCTTTCGCCACCCGGCAGTTGGGGACGCTCCTTTCCTGCCGACAGTTAGGGACAGTCCTTGCCAGCCCGGCCGGCAAGCCGGCCAATCGGCAAAGACTGTCCCCCATGGCTAGTCATTTAAGAACGTCCCCAACGACTAGGCGGTTAGGCGCGGGATTTGTTGTGCGCGAGGGCTAGGCCTGCGGCGGCGATGGCGGCGGCAAAGAGCGCCGTGACGCCCAGGTCGCAGGCAATGTCGCCCAGCACGGCAGGCGTCAGATCCGAGGCAAGTGCCTTGCCGATCGCGTCGTTCACCCAATACGTCGGCACAAAATGCGCCGCGGTCTGCACGGCCGAGCCCATGAGCGACAGCGGCATCCAGGCGCCGCCCAAAAACGTCATGAGCATGCCGAGTAAGTTGCCCACGCCGTTGAGCAGCTCCTCGCGCGCGCCCAAGCTCGACAGCGTAAAGCCAACGGCCAGCGGCGTGCACGCCAGGGCAAACGTTGCAGCCAGCGCTAGGCACACGCGATCCACGCCAACCTCGGCAACCGCTCCGGCAAAGCCCACGACGCCCATCATGCTCGACACAAACCAAATGCAGACGGTGAGCACGGCGGCGGCCGCGAACACGGCGAGCGAACGCTGGCGCTCGGAGACCGGGCCGGCATCCATGCGGTGCACGCGCTCGGGCTCGTTCATGCCCGAGAGCACCAATCCCACCGACACGATGACCGACGAGATGATCGCGTACGCGCCAAAGTTGAAGTACGACTCGAGCGTGGCGGCGGCAGTCGAGTCGACCTTGACCTGCTCGATCTGGACCTCCGCGCGCTTTGCGGCCGCGTGCTCGGCCGCCTTGGCAACGTCGCCGTTAGAAGCAGCGGGCTCAAGTACCGCCGCAGCGCCCGCGAGCGAGATCCAGCGCGAGGCCTCGGCAGACGAAAGCGCCGCCGCCATGGTGCCGGCACCGTAGGTCACATCGAGCTTGGGCAGGGACTCCCCCACGCGGGCGGCTGCAACGAGGTCGTCCTCAAACCCCTCCGGGATAAAGAACACGCAATCGGCGCTGCCCTTGGCGCTATTGCTCTTGGAGAGCGCGTCCGCAAGGTCGTACGTGTCGTCGCCAACACCCGTAACCAGGTCAAAGCGCGAGCCCAAGTGCTTGGTGAGCGCGCGCGAAAGATCGCTGTCGTCGCGGTCGACCACAATCACATTGGCGTCGTAGGGCTTGTATTCGGTGAGCTGCGACGAGTTCCAGCTCACCGATGCCGCGATGAACACACCCATCAGCGATATGAACACCGTATAGATGAGCAGGTAGAACGGATGCGCGAGCGCCATGCGCAGCGCAGTCTTAAAGGTGCTCATAGCGGCTCCTTCCAAAAATCAGCGTGGCGGCGACAACAAACACCAGCGTCATGAGGACCAGCGCGCCCGCACGGATGACAAAGGGACCCAGGTCCTCAAAGAAATATAAGCGGTTGAACATGTCGCAGATGAGCTTGACGGGGTTGAGCCAGCACTCGGCCGGGCAGGCGCGGGCAACGTCGTCGGCAAGTGCCATCGCCGGCTCGCCGTAAAGCCCGGCGAACAGGGCGCACGTGGTAGCGAAACCCGTGAGGATGCCCGACTTGGATGCCTTGCCACCCTTAACGGGAAGCGTGCCCACAAAGAGTCCCAAGCCCGTGGCGGCAAGCGCGGAAGCGGCGCCGCCCACCAAACACAGTCCCTCGCGCCCGCCAAAGTCGACGCCCACGACCAGGCGCACGTAGCCGATCGCGATCGTCATCGAGGCGAAGGAGACCAGCCACGAGCCGACAAAAATGCCGGCCAGCGACGCCGTCTTGGAAAGGCCGCCCACGCAGCGGCGCGCGCCAAGACCCGACAGATTGGGCTGCAGGTCGACGACGCTCAAGGCGGCAAACTCGGCAGACATCATCGCGACTAGGCCAAAAAGCGCGTAATAGTAGATGACTGTGCCATCGGGCGTGGTGCGTGTCAGGCTTACGCGGCGGACGCCGCCCTCGAGCGACAGGGCGCACGCAACCGCCTCGGGGTCGGCGAGCGCCGCCGGGTTGTCCTGGGCAATCTGGGACATGAGCTCGGCATTTTGCGTATACGAGCTCGCCACCGTCTCAAGGATGCTGCGGTCGGTGAGCACCGACGAGGCGCGCGAGCTGTCATAACTCGAAAGCAGCGTGAGCTTGGGCGTGCCCGCGGCATCGACCGTGTAGATGCCCACGACCTCGCCGGACTTGAGCGCACGGTTCGCGGCGTCCACATCCTCGCACTCGCTCACATCGAGCAGCTGATCGTCGCCCTCCTTGGCAAGCGAAGCCACCACGCCCTTAAAGGTCGAAGCGTCCCAGGCCTCGTCCGCCACGACGGCAACCGGCACCGGGTCGATTTTGCCGTCGGAGCTGAGGTTCGCAAACATAAACATGAACATCGTTGAAAGCGCAATGGGAAAGATCGCGCCCCAGACCCATGTGCTCGGCCGACGCAGCAGCGTCTTGACCGTGGTGATGATGGTGTTGAACATGGCTGCCCCCTAGTCGCGCAGCTCGCGGCCGGTGATCTCGAGGAACACGTCGTTGAGGGTCGGCGGCTCGCTCCACACGCGGCCGAGCGCCACGTCGGCGACGCGCAGCGTGTCGAGGATGTCGACCAGATTGTGCGGGCTCGCCTCGCAGGTGCAGACGAGTTCGCCGCCGGAAAGCTCAACGCTAAGCACGTGCTCGAGGGCACGCAGGCGCTCGACCGTGGCGGTCTCGACGGTGCCGACCTCGACGGTCACGCGCTCGCCCATCTGAATCATGCGCTTGAGCTCGTCGTTGGTGCCCTGCGCCAGCACGCGCCCGCCGTCCATGATCATGATGCGGCTGCAAATCTGCTCGACTTCCTCCATGTAATGGCTGGTATACACCACCGTGGCGCCCTCGTCGCGCAGGCGGCAGATGCCCTCCAGGATGGCGTTTCGGCTCTGTGGGTCGACTGCCACCGTGGGCTCGTCAAAAAAGATGAGCTCGGGCTTGTGCGCGATGCCGCAGGCAATGTTGAGGCGGCGCGCCAGGCCGCCCGAGAGCTTGCCGGGGCGGAACTTGGTAAAGTCGCCCAGACCGACAAAGTCGATCGCCTCGTCCACCAGCGCGCGGCGGCGCTTGCGGTCGTTGACGTAGAGACTGCAGAAATAGTCGATGTTCTCGCGCACCGTGAGCTCGTCAAACACCGCCACCTGCTGCGGCACCACGCCGATGCGGCGCTTGAGGTCGTAACGCGTGGGCGTAATGGGCTCGCCGAACAGCTCGATGGTACCTTTGTCGTAGGAGAGCAGCTGCAGGATACAGTTGATGGACGTGGTTTTGCCCGAGCCGTTGGGGCCCAGCAGGCCAAAGATCTCGCCGGGGGCGATGTTCAGGTTAAAGTGGTCGAGCGCGATAAGATCGTCATAGCGCTTGACGAGGTTTTCGACATGGACGATGTCTGTCATGAGGCGCCCCTCCTGTTGATTGCGGCCCGGTACGATTGCATCATCGCAGGAGCCGCCGGCGCGCGCCAGTGAGCTTTGTCACGAGTGCGGGGCTTGGGCGCGTGGCCCGCCGGCGCCCTCGATTTGCCGCGCGGGAAGAATGTCACGGTTGCGCAGGCGGCCCCTCCACCATGCGCGGATTCGCGTACAATACCCGTATGAACAGGCTTTTCGACAAATCGATCGTGCTGGCGTGCTGCATCGCAGCCGCCACGGGCCTTGCTGTGGACGCTCGCCTGGTCGCGGCGTTTTGCCTTGGCGTTATTGCCGCCTCGCTGGCCGAGGTCGCACGGGGAAACCGCACCCTCCGTGCGAGCGAGGCCGCGAGCTACGTCTACATCATCGCGGTTGTCTTCGTGCCGCCGTTTGTGCCGTTTGCGCCTCTCGCCCTCTATGACATCACGCGGCGCGTGCGCCGTGAGCACGCCTGGGTCGCGCTGGGCATTGGCGCCGCCTTTGCCTTTGCGCTCGTCGCGGACCTTCGCACCGACGCGCTCACCGCCCGAACGCTTCTGCTGACCGCCATCCTTTCGGTTGCCGCCACCTTGCTATCGCTACGTACCGCCCAGCTGGAGCGCGAGCAGCAGCGCATGCGCCGCATCCGCGACGAGCTGCAGGAACGAGCTCTCGCGCTCGAAGCGCGCAACCGCGACCTTGCCGATCGCCAGGACTACGAAGTCGAGCTCGCGACACTCGCCGAACGCGCCCGCATCGCGCGCGAGATCCACGATAACGTGGGCCACCAGCTCACGCGCGCCTCGCTGCAGGCCGAGGCCCTGCGCGTCGTACACGCCGACGAGCCCAGGGTTGCCGCCGATTTCGCCGATGTCAAACGCACGGTTGACGAGGCGCTCCAGCTCGTACGCACCAGCGTCCACGCGCTCAACGACAACGCCGTCGACCTTTCCGTGCAGCTCGAACGCATTGTCGAAGGCGCGCGATCGGACGGCGGCCCGCAGATTGAGCTTGAAGTTTTGGCCGAGCATGCACCCGCAAACGTCGCCAACTGCTTTGCGGCGGTCCTGCGCGAGGCGCTCTCCAACACCATGCGCCACGCTTGCGCCCATGCTGTCACCGTACGATGCATGGAGCATCCGTCGTTTTACCAGCTCATCGTGACCGACGATGGCGCGGGCGGGGTCCAAGCAAGCGGCTGCGGCGCCGCGGAGGGCATGGGGCTCGTCTCCATGCGCGAGCGCATCGAGGCGCTTGGCGGCACCTTCACCGCCGGCCCGCGCGCCGGCGCCGGCGGCTGGCGCGTGTTTGCCACCGTTCCCAAACCACAAGGAGATGAGGGCCGATGAGGCTCATCGTTGTCGACGACGACCGCTTGGTGGTCGATTCGCTCAAGATAATCCTGGGCGCCCAGCCGCAAATCGAGGTAGTGGGCACCGGCGCCAATGGCGACGATGCGGTTTCGCTCTATGCCGAACACGCACCCGATATCGCGCTTCTCGACATCCAGATGCCGGGGCGCGACGGTCTTTCAGCGGCACGCGAGATCCTTGAGCGCGACCCTGCGGCGCGCGTGGTGTTTCTGACGACATTCTCGGATGACGAGTACATTGTGTCGGCGCTCAAGCTGGGCGCCCGCGGTTATCTGATCAAAACCGATGTCGCCGCCATTCCGCCGGCGTTGGCGCAGGTCATGGACGGCAAACGCGTGCTCGAGGGAAAGGCGATCGAGGACATCGATTTTGACGGAACGGGTGTCGAAGCGGGCATGCCCCGCCGGCCCGCGGCCTTCGCCAGCCTAACCGACCGCGAGTTCGAAGTCGCCGAGCTCATCGCTCGCGGCCTGGACAACAAGGAGATTGCCGCCACGGCTTATATGGGAGAGGGCACGGTGCGCAATCACATCAGCTCGATCCTGGCCAAAATGGGCCTGCGCAACCGCACGCAGATCGCCATCGCCTACCTGCGAGGGTAATTACCCAACGACCGACCGCCCCGGCAAAGTAAAATGGCTGCTACCGATTTAATGCCATTTTAAAACTATGCCGGTTTACTACGATGAATCGCCCGCCCCCCGACCACGGCGAATCGCGCGTTAGCAAAACCGCAGGTAGAACACTTGCGGTTTTTAGAAAAACGCCGGCGTGGTCAGGAATGTCGGATTCATCGTAGTAAACCGGCATAGTTTTGCCTGGGCGACGCCGCACGAGTGCCATCTCGGGCCTCGCGGGACCAAAAATGATCCGTTTTACTCCTTCCCCGGAGACGTGCCGACGGCGCCCGCCACGAAACCGGCCCATCTACTACGTTTGACTCGATACCCCCGACCACACCCCCCCCCGTTTTCCAAAAAACCGCAGGCGTTCTACCTGCGGTTTTGTTTTGGGACTTTTCGGTATGGTTGGGGACAGGCAGTCAAACGTAGTAGATGGGCCGATTTCGTGGCAAGCCCTTCTCGCCTACGCACAAAAGTGCCGCCCCGGAGGAGGGAGATACCTCCGTGGCGGCTGGGGGTGGGGTGGGGGCTATGTTTTGGCTCCCCGCCAGCGGCCCGGGGCCTTTTGGCCCCGGGCGCTGTCAGCGCGCCTAGCGCTTACGGATACCCCAGACTAGGGCCCCGACGCCGGCCATGGCAATGACAAATGCCATGAGCAGTGCAGCGGCCTGCTGGTCACCCGTGGTGGGCAGGAAACCCTTGACCGTCTTGACGATGTTCGTCACGGTCTTGGGCGTGCCGGGATCGGGCGTCGGCACGGGCGTCTCGGGCTTCTTGTACGTGTTGTTGAACACGATACCCTCGACGCTCTTGTCGCCCTTGGTAAAGGCGACGTTCGCCTTGAGGTTGCCCTCGCCGTCATCGACCACGTTGACGGTCGCGGTAAAGACGGACTTGTCGTAGGTCATACCGGCCTCGTCGCCCTTGACCTCGCTGATGGTGTAGACGTACGTACCGGGCTCGTCGTACTCGAACTTGTCGAAGTTGATCTTGCCGTCGGCATCGTTGGTAACCGTGGACTCGATGCCCTCGCCAACGAGCTTAAAGCTAAACTCGTCCTTCTTGAGCTCGCGTCCCTCGAGCACCTTGATGGCGCCGATGGAAACCTGCGTGGGCATGGCGTGATACTTGTTGGTAAACCCAGCCGACTCGGTGGTTCCCTCGAGCTTGTGCGTCGCGGTCAGCGTGCCATCACCGTTGTCGGTGACGGTGGTCACGATGGTGTAGGTCGCGCTGTCATAGGTGACGCCCTTGTACAGGCCGAGCGCGTTGGGGCAAGCCTCGCGCAGCGTGTACGTGTGCGTGCCGGGCGCCTCGTAGCGGATCGGGCTCAGCGTAACGTTGCCGTTGGCGTCGTTGGTGCCACTAGCGACAACCACGCCGTCCTCGAGCAGCTCAAACGTGAACTCGCCAGCTGCAAGGTCGCGGCCGGTCAGACGCTTAACCGTCTTGACCTGATCGGTCACGACAGAATCGGTGGGCGTCACGCTGTAGGTGTTGGTGAACGTGAAGGCCGCACCGTCGTCGCCGTTGCGCACGACACTCAGGCGTCCGGCACGGTCGTCAGTCACGGTGTAGGAAACCTTGCGCGCGGTGTTGGCGTCGTTGGTCACGCCAGGGGCGCTACCGGACTCGGTCACCGTGTAGGTAAAGGTGTGCGAGCGCGGGGCGGCGGGAGCCTCGGGCTTGGACTCGTCCTTGGTCTCGTCACCGCTGGCGTCAGCGTCAACCTCGGCCTTGTCGGCGTTGGCCTCAGCGTCGCTCGATGCATCGCCAGAAGCGTTGGCCGTCACGCCCAGGGCGCGGTTGAGGTCCTCGAGCGTAAAGTGGATCTTGCCAAAGTCCACGTTGCCGGCCGCGTCGTTAGTTGCGGTCGTGAGTTCGGGCATCGGGGCGCCGTCCTCGTCGGCAGCCACGGTAAAGGTGAACTTACCCGCGATGTCGGCCGGGGTCAGGCCCTTGTCTGCCTGGAGCTTCTTGGTGCCGGCGAGTGCGGCATCGACGGCCTCGGCGCCGTAAACGTTCTCGAACACGGGCTCGGTGCCACCGTAGTCGGGCGTCGCCGTCAGGGTTCCGTCGCCGTTGTCAACGACGGTGACCTTAAAGCTAAAGCTCGGCTTCGCGGCGGTAATGCCCTGGTCGGCCAGCAAGTTCGTGTACTCAAAGGCCGTGTAGCTGATGGTCCACGTAAGCTTGCCGTCTGCGTCGGTGCGGATGGCACGCCCGGCGCTCACCAGGTTGGCGAGCATCTCGGTGTCGTAATGTAGCCATCCAAAGCTCACCTGACCATTGAAGTTGGTAACGCACGTACCATCGATGGCTTCCGTCTCGCCCGCGTAGGCGATGCCAAAGTAGAACTCGCCGTTGGCCATCGGACGACCAGTCAGCTTCTTGGTGGCAACGACCTTGGCAGGAGTACCCGGGCTATCGGTCGATGCACTATAACTGTTGCGGAACGGGACCACAGCGCTCTCGACCGCGCTGGCACCGGTCTTGTACTCAGTGGTCAGCGGGCTATCGGAACCGCCGGAAACGGTCGTGGTGGCAGTGAGCGTGCCGGCACCATCGTCGGCGATAGCGATCGTCACGGTGCGTACGGCCTCGTCGTAGGTGTAACCGGGCTGGCCGTCATTCTTCTCGGCCACGGTGTACGTAAAGGTCTTGCCGGCATCAGCCTGCGTAAACTTGACCTCATGGCCCGCCAGAACGTCAATCAGACCGACCGTTGCCTCTGCCGTCGCAGGGGATTTGAAAGTGTTCGCCCCGGGCAGCAAGCCGAGCGCGTTGGCCGAAGCCTCGTCGGCGGGCGTCACGGTAAAGCTAAACTGGCCCTCAGTCATGGGACGTCCGGAGAGGGTCTTGCTGAGCTTAAGGCCGCCGGCCGCGGCGTAATCGAGCTCAGTGCGGTACGTGTTGGTGAAGCGGCCGTTTTCCTTCTTGGTGACGTTGGCGGTCAGCTTGCCCTCGCCGTTCTCGGTCACGGTCACTTCGGCGGTCGCGACATGTCCGTCATACGTCATGCCGGCCGCGCTGCCTGCGTTCTCGCGGATCTCGTACTTATAGGTTCCAGCAGCCGTAAAGCGGATCTTGCCAAAGCTGATGGCGGCGATGCCTTCGTCGTTCGCATCGCTCTCGCCCACGGTTACGGTCGCGGGATCGGGCAACGGGGCGTCAGTGCCCTCGGCTGCGCTGATGGTAAAGCTGAACTCGTCCCCATCCGTCCAGTCGCGGCCGTCAATGGCCTTGCTCAGGCCAAAGTCAACCTTGGTCTCGAGCGGGGTCACGCTGTAGGTGTTCTCGAACTTAATGCTCTCGGCGTCCTCGGGGCCCTTCAGCTCGTGCTTTGCCTCGAGCGTACCATCGCCCTTGTCGGTAATGGTAGTCACGATGGTGTAAGTCTTGTCGTCGAAGGTGATGCCCTTGCTAGTGGTTCCACCGTTGACCTCGCGCAGCGTGTAGGTGTGCGTTCCGGCCTTGTCGTACTTCACGGGGCTCATCGTAATCGTGCCGTCAGCGGCGTTGTTGCCGGTAGCGACGACCTTGGCGGCCTCGCCCTCGCCCTCGACGAGCAAGAAGCTAAACTCGCCAGCCTTGAGGTCGCGACCGGTCAGGACCTTGGTCGCGGTGATCTGGTCGGTAACGCTAAACTCGTTGGGCTTCGGCTTGTAGCTGTTGTTGAATTTCGCCTCATCGGCTCCCTTCAGCTCATGCTTTACCACGAGCTCACCCTTACCGTTGTCGGTGACGGTCGTCTCGATGGTGTAGGTCTTGCCGTCGTAGGTGATGCCGTTGTTGGCGTCGCCCGGGACCTCGCGCAGCTTGTAGGTATGCTTGCCGGGCTCGTTGTAGGTGATCTCACTCATCGTGATCTTGCCGTCGGCGGCGTTGGTGCCGGTGGCGACGACCTTGGCGTCCTCGCCCTCGACGAGCTCGAAGGAGAACTCGCCTTCCTTGAGGTCGCGGCCGTCCAGGACCTTGGTCGCGGTGATCTTGTCGGTAACGCTGGAATCCTTGGGCGTCACGTTGTAGGCGTTCTCAAAGGTCGCCTTCTCGTCGTTCTGCAGCTTGTGCTCCACGTTGAGGGTGCCGTCGCCGTTGTCCTTGACGATGGTCACAATAGTGTACTCAGCGGTGCTGTAAGTAATGCCGTTTTCGATGGCGCCGTCCTTGGTCTCGCGCAGCATGTAGGTGTGCTCGCCAGCCTCAGTGTAGGTGACGGGATCCATCACGATTTTGCCGTCGGCATTGTTGGCGCCGGTGGCGACAACGTTATTACCCTCGACGAGCTCGAAACGGAACTCGCCAGCCTTGAGGCCGCGCCCGTCCAGGACCTTTTTCGCGATGATCTGGTCGGTGACGCTGGACTCGTTCGGGGCAGTGTTGTACTTGTTCTCAAAGCGTGCCGGCTTGGTGCCCTCGAGCGCATGGGTCACCTTAAGCGCGCCGTCGCCGTTGTCGATGACGCTCGTCTTGATGGTGTAGTTCGTCTTATCGTACGTAATCCCGTTGCTCAGCCCCGCCTCGTTGGGGAGCTTCTCGCGCAGTGTGTAGGTGTGATTGCCAGGCTTATCGTAAGTGATTTTGTCCATGACGATTGTGCCATCGGCAGCATTGGTGCCCCTAGCAACAACCTTATCGCCCTCGACGAGCTCGAAGGAGAATTCGCCGTCCTTGAGGTCGCGCCCGTCCAGGGACTTGGTCGCGACGATCTGGTCGGTGACGCTAGAGCTCTCGGGGGTCAGGCCGTAAGAATTCTTGAACTCGGCAGCCTTGGCATCCTTCAGGACATGATGGACATCGAGCGTGCCATCGCCATTGTCCGTAACCGTGGTCACGATGGTGTAGGTCGCGGTGCTGTAGGTGATGCCACCGGCGTCGCCCTTGACCTCGCGCAGCGTGTAGGTGTGCTCACCGGCCTCGGTGTAGGTGATCTTGTCCATCGTGATCTTGCCGTCGGCCGCATTGGTGCCCCTGGCGACGACATCGTTACCCTCGACGAGCTCGAAACGGAACTCGCCAGCCTTGAGGTCGCGCCCGTCCAGGACCTTTTTCGCGATTATCTGGTCGGTGACGCTGGAGCTCTTGGGGGTCAGGTTGTAAGCATTCTTAAACTCAATGTTCTTGACGTCTTCGGCACCCTGTAGCTCGTGCGTAGCCACCAGCTGGCCCTTTTTGTTATCGCTGATGGTCGTCACGATGGTGTAGACGGTTTCGTCGTAAGTGATGCCACCGGCGTTGCCCTTGACCTCGCGCAGCGTGTAGGTGTGCTGACCGATCTCGGTGTACTTGATCGGGCTGAACGTAACCTTGCCGCTGGCGTCATTCTTGACGGTCTCGATAAGCTTAGAGTCCTCACCCTTGATCTCGCGCAGCTCAAAGCTGAACTCGCCGGCCTTGAGGTCGCGGCCGTCCAGGACCTTGGTGACCTTGATCTCATCGGTGACGCTGGACTTAGCGGACTCAGTAGCGTAGATGTTCTCGAACTCAGCCTCACCCGAGGTTACCTTCACGACAGCACTGAGCTCGCCCTTCTTGTTGGGCGTCACCGTCACGGTGATCTTCGCAACGTTATCGCTGTACTTGATGCCGTCGATGGTCTGACCAGCGTTCTTCTCGCTGACCTTATAAACGTACGTGCCGGGCTCAGCGTAGGTAATCTTGCCGAAATCGATGGCTTTGTTGCCCTCGGTCGCGACCACGGTCGTGGACTTCGGCATCGGGGCGCTGTTCTCGGACGTCGCGGAGAGCTCAAACTCGAACGCATCCGTACCCGTCCACTCACGGCCCTCGAGCACCTTGGTCAGACCAAAGCTTGCCTTGGTATCCACCGTTGTCGGCGTCATGTCGTACTTATAGCTGATCTTGCCGTTGTTGCCCAGGTGAACGTCAACCTCCGTGGCGTTCGACTTGGCAGACGTGTTATTCCACTTGGGATTGAGCACGTCGGTCGCGGTATCAGTAGGGTTGCCGCCCACGCGTTCCTTGGTGGTATGAAGTTCGTCAATAAAGGCTAGGCGCGCGGTTCCCTCACTAAACGACAGGTTGCCGCTCGCATCGGACACGATTGCGCCCTCAAACTGCGCGGCATGTCCACCGGTAAACTCAATAACAGCCGCACGAGACTCGGCCCTGCCGTCTGCACCCTTCGCCTCGAACTCATCCTTGTAGTAATAGATGCCCTCGGCAGCCAGCGAACCCGTCGCGGGCGTTGTGCAGCTTTCATCCACGTAAATGGGGGTCTGCTTCTGGAAATAGTAATAGCGGTTGGAATCCGCTGGCTCAAAGTTGGCAATCGTATCGCCCAGCGCACCGTTCTTCCACTTGTTCGCGTAGAAGTTAACGGTCTTGGAACCGTTCTCCGCGGTGGTCGTATTGCTCTTGATGTAGCCCTCGAGGCCCGTTAGATTCTCGGGCGTAAACAGGTTATCGAGCGCTTCTTTCTTAACGCTCGAGGTGTAGCTCACCTGAATGGGCTCAGTATTGTCGACCGTAAGCACGCCGTCGGTGATCTTAAAGTGGCGCAGCGGAATCAGCGACGCGGGAATCTTGACTGTTACGATATCGCCGGTCTGGGGCTCGCCCTTTCCGGCATGCTGAACGGTAATGACCAGGTTTGCAGCCGCGCCAATAAATTTGTAGGTGTCGACATTGCCCTCGGGCTTTATTGCCGGGTTGGTAAACGTCTCGCCGTTGTACACGACAGACGTAAAGTTGTCGACTTGCATAAAGTCGCCCAGCTTGTCAGTAAACGTAATGTAGCCAGTCTTATGCTCGCCATATCCGCCGTGGACTTCGGTCGGGTAACCAGTTTGGATAATGCTTCCCGAGATCTCTTCGAAGATTTTTTCAAGCTCAGAGGCGCTGGTTGCCGACTTGTAGTAGCTGGCATCGGCAACGGAGTCGCCGAAATTAACGCTCCAGTCAACAGTTCCAAAAAGGCCATAGCTAACGGACGATGAGGCACTCGGGTAGTTGCTCGACACGGCATGCATAAACTTGTTCGCGTTGCTCGTGTCATCGTTTGTTGGATTGTCACTCGGTTTTGCGCCGCTGAAGATTCCGATGGTATAAATGGTCGCCCCGCCGCTCTTTATAGTCTTGGCGGTATTGATGGCATCCCTAGCGACCTCGGGCTCGAAACCACCAGAACTCGTAGGAGAGCCGTCGGTGAAGAACACAACGATCTTCTGGGCATCCGCGCGATTAGACGAAATGCCCTCGGCCAGCTGCAGCCCATAGTCGGCGTGCGTGGCACCGGCAGGAGCAATGGAATTGATCGTTCCCTTGAGGCTCTTTGCGTCATTGCCCGAGCACGCCGTTAACTCTTGCATTGTCTGCGAGTAGTTATAGGTGTAGCGGCCTTCGCGATAGGTATCATTACCGACCCCATCGCTCTTCTTCTTACCTGCGAACTTTACGATGGCAACCTGATGCTGTTTGCCCGCATCCGCAATCTTTTCGTTTTGCGTGGCGATGGTATCGATAAAGCTGTTGGCAGCTCTTTTGAGCGCGACGATACGCTCGGTGGAATCTCCGCCGCCCATAGAATCATTCATCGAACCAGAAGCATCCAACACCAGCACGATGTCGAGCGGCTTGCCGGAGACCGTCGTATCGGATGTCGAAGAGATAGCAGACAGCGTGGTCAGGAAATCAGAATCCCCGTTCTCGACTGCCCTGACCGTCTTGTCGGTCCAGATTCGGCCGACGTTTTGAGTTGTTATTTCCTTTCCGTTATAGCCGCCGGCCCAGAACTTCCAGTGGTTACTGGTGTCGTGGTCGACTATCTTCGTCGGTCCGTCCATTCCGGTGCTGGACCTGGCGTTGGCCTCGGGCAGCATGGCAAATGCTGCAGCCGGCAACACCAGCACTACGGCCAGTATCACCGCCAAGAGACCCTTCGTGTACTTACTCATCGCGTCTCCCTTCTCGCGGTCTCAGACCTTGCAACAGCCTAAAGTTACGAAATGAGACACAATTAGGGCAGGTGACACATGTTCCAGATTCTGTTTTGGGCGTGAGACAAATGTCTCACCAAAGTTGAGACACGGCGTTTTCGCAGGAAAACGGGTGCGACTCGGAGTCATCAGGCAAAAATGATCCGCTTTCCTTCGTCCCCGGGGGATCAAGGGCTGTTACGAATATGGTGACATTTCAAAACTATGCCGGTTTACTACGATAAAAATAAGATCCCCGACCACGCGTGACTTTTTCGCAAAACCGCAAGCCGTCTACCTGCGATTTTGATTTTGCCAAATGCGGTGTGGTTGGGGGTAGGCGATTTATCGTAGTAATCCGGCATAGTTTTGTTAGCGGAGGCCCAACCGCGCGTTCAAGCGCGGGGCCGGCGGGGCATTTTTGCCCCGCCGGCCTCTATTCCGGCGCTATTCCGGCTTAGTTTCTACCGTGAGAATCTTGTCCGCCGCAACCGGAGTACGGGCGGTGTCCATAGTCAGGCAGTGCTTGGGGCAGCTCTCGATGCACTCGCCGCACACCACGCAGGCGTACGGGTCAATCGACCACGTTCCGCCTTTGCGATCGACCGCAAGCGCGCCCGCCGGGCAACGGCGCGCGCACATGCCGCAGCAAATGCACACGTCCATGTCGTTGACGATGTGCCCACGCAGGCGCTCGGGTGCCGCGAGCTTCTCCTGCGGATAGCACACCGTTACCGGCTGCTTGATCATAGAGCCCAAGGCCGTCTTGGCAAATGTCAGCAAACTCATGCCGCGCCTACCTTTCCGTGCAGCTAATGCAGGGGTCGATGGTCAGGATAATCATAGGCACGTTAGCAATGAGCACGCCCTGCAGCGCATGCGTCAGACCCGCCAGGTTTTGCGACGTCGGCGTGCGCACGCGGAAACGGTCAAGGTTCTTGGTGCCGTTGCCGCGCACATAGTAATACGCCTCGCCGCGCGGCTGCTCAATCACAACCTCGCCGAGCGCGCCGTCAGCCGGCGTGAGCTTGGTGCGCCCGCCGATACCGTCGTGCGGAATCTTGCCCACAAGCTCCTTAATGATGTCCATGGCCTGCGTGACCTCGGCACAACGCACTTGGCAGCGGGCATAGCAGTCGCCGTCGGTAGCGACAATTGGCTCAAACGCAGCCAGATCCGCATAGGCGCCGTCGCCAAACATGCGCACGTCGTAGTCCACGCCCGAGGCGCGCCCAAACGGACCGACCATCGAAAGGTCCAGCGCGTCCTTCTTGCTGATCACGCCCACGCCATGCAGGCGCTCGCCGCAGCTGTCGTCGTCCAAAAACGTATGCACCAGGGCCTCGTAGTCGGGGCGCATGGCGTCGAGCGTTTGGACAATACCCGCCAGCTCAGAATCCTCAATATCATGCTTAAGGCCGCCGACCTCGTTAATCGAAAGGATCACGCGGCCGCCGCACGTGCTCTCAAAGATCTTGAGAATCTGCTCGCGCAGGGTCCACGAACGATAGAACAGCGCCTCGAAGCCAAAGGCATCGGCGAGCAGGCCCAGCCACAGCAGGTGCGAGTGGATGCGCGAAAGCTCATGCAAAATGGTGCGGATATACTGCACGCGCCCGGGCACCTCGATATCGAGCATGCGCTCGCAGGCGCTGGCATAACCGTAGCTGTGACCCACGGCGCAAATGCCGCAGATGCGCTCGGCGATGTAGCCAAACTGGTGCATATCGCGCTTTTCGGTGAGCTTCTCAAGGCCGCGGTGCACAAAGCCAATCTGCGGAATTGCCTCGATAACGCGGTCGTCCTCGATCACCAGGTCCAGGTGAAGCGGCTCGGGCAGCACAGGGTGCTGCGGACCAAACGGAATAACGGAGCGATGTGCCATGGACCTTACGCCTCCTTTTTCTGCTTGTCGCGGGCGGCCTTGGCGGCAAGCGCCGCGCGGACCTTGGCCGCTTTCTCGGGATCCATGGCGGCGAGCTTTGCCTCCATCTCGGCAGCCTTGAGCGCGGCCTTGGCGGCAGCCTCATCGTGCTGAGCATCGGAGCCGGCAGCCGCAGCGGGCTGAGCGACGACAGCGCCCGCGGCACCGCCAGCGCCCGCAGCGCCCTCCCCCGCAGCAGCCGCAGCCGCGGCGGCCTTCTCGGCCGCGGCCTTGCGCGCCTTGGCCTCGGCGGCGGCACGGACCTTCATGGCCTTCTCGCGCGCGGCCTTCACCTCGGGCGTGATAACGCTCATGGGCTCGGCAGTCGAAACCTGGTAGAAAAAGCCCTTAAAGTCAATCTGCATGTCGGTGATGGCAAGCCCAAATAAGTCGTGCGCTTCGTTTTCAAACGGGAACACCGCCGGATAGTACGAGCTGATGGACGGAATCTCCTGGTACTGGTCGATGCCCTCGACTACCAGGTTCTCAATCGCATAGCTGCCGTCCTGCGCAATATGCTCCTGAGCAGCACGAACGTTGATAAACGTATAGACTAGGCGATACGTGCCGTCGTCGACGTTGCGCTCGGCGTGCATTTGCACAAAGCGCGCGCCGACGCCCTTGAGCGCCTGGACATGCAACAGGAGCTCGTCGATCCCAACGGTGGTATAGATAGCCTTTTGCATTACTCGGCCTCCTTTGCAGCGACGGGCGCGGCGGGCGTCCCAGCGGGCGTGTCGCCGGCCCCCGCAACTGCCACAAACCCGTCCTCGCCCAGCTCAACGCCACCGTCCCAGGTTGCGGCACCTCCCACGGTGAGCGGGTCGCCACCGGCACGCATCACGGCCTCCTTCTGGTCCAGAATGCCGCACGCCTCCACGATGGCATCGATCACGGTCTCGGGGCGGATGGCGCATCCGGGCGCGTACACGTCCACGGGAATCGCGCGGTCCACGCCGCCGATCACGTTATAGGCATCGCGGAATACGCCGCCCGAGCACGCGCAAATGCCGCAGGCCACCACGCACTTGGGCTCGAGCATCTGGTTGTAAATCTGGCGCACGACGGGCAGGTTCTGGGCATTGACCGACCCCGTCACCAAAAAGATGTCCGCATGCTTGGGGTTGCCGGTATTGACCACGCCAAAGCGCTCCGCATCGAACAGCGGCGTGAGCGAGGCCAACACCTCAATATCGCATCCGTTGCAGCTCGAGCCGTCGTAATGAATAACCCACGGCGAGCGCGACATTTTATGATCCATGGATGCCGCCTCCTAAATAAACACGTCGACGAGGATGGGCATAAGGTTGAGCAGGCCAAACACCAGCGCCACGCCCCAGCCGAGCTTAAAGCAGCTGCGCCAGGTGCTGCGCGCGAAGGTGTTGTCGATCAGCACCTCGACAAAGTACGTCGCAACCATCACGACCAGGGCTACGACCCAGCTCACCGGGTTGTCCCAGACAAAGAACATGCCCACCCACATCAAAAACAGCACGGTCTCACACCAGTGCATAAGGGTCATCTTGGCCAGCGTACCGCCGCTCATCTCGGTGGCGACACCCTGGACAATCTCTTGATGCGCGTGATGCGAGTACGAAAGGTCAAACGGCGACTTGCGCAGTTTGATGGTGAGCACCGCAAGCAGCGCCAAGAAAATGGGCGCACTGTACGCGATGATGGGCGCCGACTGCCCGGTTACGGCGATGGAGTCGAAGCTATCGGTGGCGAGATACAGACCCACGCTCATCAGCAGAACGGCGGGCTCGTAGCTCATAACCTGCAGCAGCTCGCGGTCGGCGCCAACCTGGGCAAACGGGCTTTGCGTCGAGGCGGACGCCAACACCACAAAGATCGCGGCGAGCGTCACCATAAAAGCGCACAACAGCGTGTTGGAACCCGACACAAAGATGCCGCCGCCCACCACGGTAAAGATGAGCGCGCACGCCATGTAGGTATCATCCATGGTGTTTACGCTGGCAGGGGCCTTGCGCAGGAGCTTGGCCACATCGTAGAACGGTTGCAGCAGGCGCGGGCCCACGCGGCCCTGCATGCGGGCCGAAAGCTTGCGGTCAACGCCGTCGATCAAACCGCCCACAAGCGGCGCCAGCAAGGCGAACGCCACGGTACCAATAAATATGCCCACGACGCCCGAACCTTCAAAATACTTACCGCGCAGCACCGAGGGCGCGCTCATGGCAAGTCTCTCGGGCCCGATCCACGCGCAGCACAGCAGCGCAAACAAGATAATGCTGCAGCACACGACGCTGCCCGCGGGGCCGATACGCTTCTCGCCAAGGGCGTCCTCCGAGTACCAATTGCGCTTTTCGGCCTTCACCTCGTGACCCATCGAGCCACGGAAATGGCGGTAATTGTCGGTCCCCACGCCCGAAAGATATACGTTTACGTGCGGCTTGTTGCTCACGCGGAATGAAGTCAGCAGCACCACGGCAATAAACGCCACGATAACCACCATCAGATACATGGCATCCTTGCCAATAACGTACGGCACGCGGCCAAACACCATGGCCAAGTAAGGCGACACCAGACCGCTCGAGATAACCGGGAACGCCACGCAACACAGAATCAGCAGCGCGGCGATGGTGTTAAGCGCCATCCATTCGGTCTTATGGACATTGACCTCAACGTTTTGAGCCGTGGGGTCGACGCCCGAAAGCTTGGCAAGCCACTTGCCCCAGAAGAAGAACGTCGCGGCCGAGCCAAAAGCAAGCACCATGATCATGAGCACGTTGCCGGTCTGCGCAAACGCCACCAGAGCGCCCCACTTGGAAACGAGCATGCCAAACGGCGCCACAAACATACCCATGATGCCCAGCATCATCAGACGCGTCAGGTGCGGCATGCGGCTGAACATACCGTCCATGTCCTCAATGTTACGGCTGCCGATATGATGCTCGGCGGTGCCCACGCACAGGAACAGCAGCGACTTGGCCACCGTATGGAACAGGATCAGGAAGATGGCCGCCCATACGGCCTCGGGCGCGCCGACACCCAAGCAGGCACTGATGAGGCCCAAGTTGGAAATGGTGGAGTACGCGAGCACGCGTTTGGCGTTGCTCTGCGAGATGGCCATGAGGGCAGCAAGCAAAAACGTGATGGCGCCCACACTCGTAACCATAAAGCCGGTCACGGGATAGATGGCATAGAGCGGGCTCAGCTTGACCATCAGGAACACGCCGGCTTTGACCATGGTTGACGAGTGCAGCAGGGCGCTCGTGGGCGTGGGGGCAACCATGGCGCCGAGCAGCCAGGTGTGGAACGGCATCTGTGCGGCCTTGGTGAGTGCGGCGAGCGACAGCAGAACGACCGGCATCACCAGCAGCGCAGATTGCGCGGTACCAGCGCCGGCAAGATCGATCATGCCCGAGATGGTCAGCGGCATGC
Organism: Collinsella sp. AF38-3AC; assembly: GCF_003474365.1. Taxonomy (NCBI): domain Bacteria; kingdom Bacillati; phylum Actinomycetota; class Coriobacteriia; order Coriobacteriales; family Coriobacteriaceae; genus Collinsella; species Collinsella sp. AF38-3AC. Next base: position 169,108 of record NZ_QROM01000001.1, on the reverse strand, counting down.
CGCTAACGTGCAGGTACATGAGTCCGGCCAAAAACGCGATGCCGCCCAGCATGTTGAGGATGATCTGGGTAAAGGCGTTTTTAATGGCCTCGGGCGTGCGCGTGTAGCCAATCATAAGGAACGAGCACACGGTGGTGATTTCCCAACCGCAGAACAGCCACTCAAGGTTGTCGCTCGTCACGATGACGAACATGGCCGAGAGGAACAGGAACATGAGCGCCAGGAACTGCGGGCGACGGTCGGACGCAGTCTGCCCGCGCAGTGCGGCCTCGTGCTCGTCGTGGGCCTGGAAGTCCTTCATGTAGCCCAAGGCGTACACGCAGATCAGGCTGCCGACGATGCCAACGGCGAGGACCATGATCACGCTCATGTAATCCAGGTAGAGCGGCGTGGCCGTAACGGCTTCGACCGCGGGCAGCGTCATGGCCGCAAAGGCGACCGAACCCACCAGCTGGACGATGCCGAGCACACCGGTAAGCACACTCTTATATTTTTGCGCGTTGTACAGGATGACGGCGCACAGGATCACGTCGATGACGGAGCTGATGATCGAGAGCACGTGCGAGGTGCCGGGGGCAACCTCAAAGCTCTGCGGACCCGTGCCAAAAAATAAGACGGCAACTACAACCGTTGTCGCCATAATGACGCCGGAGCCTACAAGCCCTACCGCATCGCGAGCACGGTCACCGCGCGCAAGCAGCATGCCCAGCGCCGGTACCAGCGGAAACAGGGTAAGGAAATACAGTAGCGTCATACCATCACTCCCCCATGCAAAAACGCTATACATGCATTACGTTATAACGCTAATTTGAGCACCTGAAGGCGGGCTTTCGGCCAACTGTGGAACTTTAGACGTGCGAGGTAAGAAGCCTGTCCGTATTGAAGCAATATGGCGGGCCCCGTCGCGGCAGTGCAGGGCGCGCCCCATTACATGACAACCTCCTCTGCTCCGAAAGAGCCTTTAGAGGGGCATCGCGATAGAAAAAATGCACCCCGTAGGCGCACGTTTTCGCTACTCCGCTTTCTTGGCGCGTGGTTTACGACCGCGCGGCTTATCAACCAGCGCTGCCTCGCCGCCGTCGCGATACTGGCGGCACCAGGCCTTAACCGAAGACTCGCTGGGAATCTGGTGTTTGATCATGGCCTCGCGAACCGTCAGGCCGTTTTCCAGGCGATCCTTAACTACGGCGAGCTTAACCTCGTACGAATACGTGTGATGGTGAGTGCCCGCGTTGAGCACGGCATCGGCACCGCCCACGGCATATGCGCGGGCCCACTGACGAGCCGTTGCCTGGGGAATGCCAAGCTCCGCGGCGAGGGCGCGATGACCGACCCCCTCTTGGAGGACCTCGACGGCGCGCTGCCTAACCTCGGGCGCATGCGTACGAGTCCTAGTTGCTTCTGACATACCTGCCACTTCTTAGCCTTAACCGTTAATCTGCTTTCTTACGTGCATGTTAGATAGTAGCATTTTGCTGTTCGCGCGTAGCAGTTAATTGAAAATAGCAACGGCGGCATCTGGGCATTTGCCATTTATTTGCGACATTTCTTTACGTTCTATTTACGCAGCTAGTTAGCTCGCAGCTCATTGAGCGTGTTTTACCAACCAGATTGATATCTTTTTGTTTGGCTCGGTATGGTTTGCGTAATTATTAACCCCTCCTAGCCCCTAAGTTAACGCGGCAGGCCTTCCGTTTACTCTCCAGCTTTCCACTTAACTTTCCAGCTTTCCACCCTAGGTGTTAAGTTAAGTGGAAAGTTGGAAAGATGGTGGGAAGTCGGCAAAGCTAAAACGCCTTTCTCCAGCGGCGGCTGGACAGTTAGTTCAGATTCGTATTTTTTGACAGCGCCGAAACTCTATTCTGGCCCCCTGAGAAGCCCCGTTGGCAGCTCACTAAATGCAAATAGAGCTCATATCGGCCAGCTAACCATAGTTCTGGACTGTTTTTTGCCCCAAAACGAGCGCCGGATGCGCCTGCTGCGGTCTGGAATTATACGTATCTGAACTAACTGTCCAGCGGAGTCCAAGACTGGGATCGCGCAGACTAGGGGGGCGGCAACTGGGTGGTTGCCGCCCCCCTTTGCGAAGCTAGTCGGCTTCGGAATCAGTGATCGATGCCGTTGAGGTTCACCCTCGTGAGCGTATAGGTCACATAGTCGGGCGATTGAGGCGTTGCGCTCGCCATGTCACCCTTAACCAGGCTCGCTGTCATCACCAAGCGATAGTTCGCGTAGAACCGACTCGGCTCAACCTGAGTGTTGGGCTCAACCTGCGTGTTGACCTGAACGGTAAAGGGCAGGTTAAACGTGGTGTCGCCGTTCTGTGTTCGGAACTTGCCATTCTCCTTCGTTGAGTCAGTAAAGGTGATCGCATTGCCAGCGGCGTTGACCACGGCAAGCTTACTCTCTGGAACTTTTACGTAGTTGGAAATGCCATCCGTTACGTTCTCATACAAACCATCGGTCCCGCTGCGGACGCACCCGATCACGCCGCCAAAAAACGCGCCCGGCACGCCAGAGGCGTCTTTATTCTTATGTGCAATAGAGGCCGCCTTGCCCGAGTATTCAATGTTCAGATTACTCACAACGCTACCGTAGCTATACGGGATCAACCCAGAAAGCGCACCTGTGTCCTTGGAGTTGCGGATCTTGATAGCCGCCTGCGTAGCTACCTGCGACGAGCCCCTCAGATTACCAACGATAACGCCACGGAACGGGTAACCTTTATTACCCAAGCCCTGAAAAACGGCGGCGTCCAGCTCAAGCGTGTCAATGCTTTCCCCCTTGTCGTTCTCCAGCTCGATGCTGTAGTAGGCACTCTGGAGATAGCTATGCATCGTCGCATCGTCAAGCGTATCTTTGGGGTCGGTTTTGTTAGGCTCGACCCGTCTCTCTCATGTTTTGCTCGCCTGCTTGTAGACGTACGTCACTTCATTACTAGCATCCGCTGGGCACGGTCGAGCTCGTCGCTGCTAGGCGTACTCATGTAACCCGTGAGCAGGTCGCTCGCAAACAGGCTCTGAGCGGTACCCGTCGCGGCGACGGACTTAAGAAATCCGTTGGCGATGTAGGCGGAATAGGTAAAGTAGCCACCCGTCACGAGCGCCACAGCGCAAACAAGTGCGATTGCCGCCACAACCAGCTTGTTCTTGACTAGGCTTTTGCTTTTTGCCAGCTGCTCGCGCTCGGCATCCTGCTGCTTCTCCTGCTTCTCCATGTGCGCCCCCTCTCCTACTTACCGCTCGTGTTGCGCGCGATCAGGTAGATCACATCGGTCTCTTTGGCGCTCTCGTCCCACGAAAGCTTGATGATAAAGTTGAGCGTGTCCTTGCCATTCGAGCCGTCGAGTGTCTTGGCGTTGAGTTCGCTTTTGCTGAACACCTTGAAACGGTAGAGCGGGCGTGCGTTGCGCTGGACGTTTTGATAGTCCTTGAATGTAGGGTCGCTTGCGCCCTCGCCCGGCACGGCTGCCAGGCCGCCGCCCGGGTCGTTGATGGGCGTGAAGCTCTTCAGCAGATCCGTTTCAGACATTTTCATGCTATAGGGCTTGCCACCCGCAGTGCCGCTCACGTCGGGAGTATCACCTAGGCCCTGATTCTCGGCTTTATACAGCTCGATAGTGAGACCTTTAATATTGGTCGTATTCGCAAGCTGCAGCTCAAACCCATCGCCGCCCGTCTGCACGCAAAACGGGCGCTTGAGCGTCACCGTGTTGCCGGTCTTGGTATCGCCGTATTCGGGGTTGTAACTCAGGTCGATCTGCTCGGCGGCCGTAGCGTTGGGGCCCAGCACCTTGAGCTCTGCCGGCTCCTTGATCTTGCCGACGGTGGAGCCGCGATTGGCATCGACAAACCATCCGAGCGTCAACCCCAGCAACACGAGAAGCACGGCCAGCAGACCCATGATGGCCAGGGATTCGCGACGATGATTGCTGGTCCACGTCTTGATGCGCTCGATGCGGCCAACCGGACGCGCTTCGCCGTGCGAGCCGAACCCGTTGCCGCCGGGGTTTGCCGCTCCTTCGTTGTGTTTGATATCGCCCTGCTCGCGGGCATTAAGCTGCTCGTCCATTTATTTATCCGCCTCCTTGGCGGTAAAGCGCACGCGAATGTACTTGATGTTCTTGCCGATAACCTCGTCGGCGTTGTTGTAGTAGCTGGCGCAGGTTTCCACATCCGCAGCGAACATGCCGGCTCCGACAGGCGGAACCGCACTAGGCGCCTGACCTGGCACACTCGTGCTATCGGCGCGGAAATGGCGCGCGTGGTTACTGTTGATGTCGCCGACGAAGGCTGCGTATCCCGCGGCGGGGTCCGTGCTCGCAAAAAGGTTGCCGCCGTAGCCGGCGTTGCCCGTGCGAACGTAGCTCTTAAACTGCTCCGGCCAAATCCAGTAGAGGGTTTTGGGTACGGTTTTGGTCGTATTGTTTGAGCCCTCAGCGCGAAAGCTCCTCGCCGGAATGGCAAAGCTCTGCGTGATGACGGTAACGCTGGCTCCGTCCTGGGTCACCGTGGTTGTCGTGGGAACCAGCGGATTGGAGTAAAAGCCAGAGGTGTCTTTGCCCTAGAAAACCAGGATATGACCGCGCACCAAATCTTTAAGCGAGTTGATGATCTCTTCGTTTTTCGATGCGTCCGCGGCGGTGCCCGTACCCGCAGCGCTCGTCTGGACAGAAATCTCCTAGGTCATCTCCGCCGTGATATCGTGCAGGTCGTTGCAGAGCGGCTTGACGTTGAGCTGGAGCTGGCCCGCCGATCCCGGAGAGAGACTGCCATCGGCACTCGTGTTATTGAGGTTGAAAAAATTGTTCACGGCAAGGCTTGGACTGTCCGATGCGCAGTTGTCCTGGGCGTCGTACTTGCCCGCCGTGCCGTCCTGCGTTCCCAAGAGCACAAACCGCGGGCCCTTCGCCGCGATCGTGCTTCCCGTGGCGCTCACTCGGTTATTCGCGGCAAACTAGGCCAGGCATGCAAAGATGGCAACGATGGCGGCCAGCACAAACAGACCGCTCACCAGGAAATCCTTCCAGAAATCCTTGAGGGTTCGCACATGCTCGTCGGCAGCTTGGCGGTACTCGGCCGCCGTCTTGTGCTGCTGGAGCTCGCTATGTCGGTCCATGCCACTCATCGTTTACGTTTGCCCTGCTAGTGGGCATGCCATCCTTTCCGCTTGGTCGTGCTCAATCCATTGCTCGTAGGCATAGAATTCAGGCAGAATACAACACCATACGATAAGGGAAAAGAATAGCATTGACCTGCGGTTTGCTCCACAACACAAGCCTTAATGATGTCTTAAAAGTCGAGCCCTTGGTGCAAAGTAACCTGACCCCCTTGCACCAATCCGTAGCACCGGGCAGCGGACGCACGACGTACCGCCCCCTTAACACCCCAACGCGCGCACGGGTATCACGTAGATACCGTTCTCGACCTCGCGGGCGTACTCACCCACCCCCACAATCACGGCCATAAACTCCGGTTCGCGTGTGCGTGAACGAGGATTTCCACAGACCTTCTTGCGAACGCGCTTGAGGCTCTCGACGCCGGCGCTCGCCTTATCTTCGCTCACCTTAATCTCAAAGGCGGCCCACCGTCCATCGGCTAGCTGCACGATGGCATCGCATTCAAGGCCCGAATCGTCGCGATAATAGCGCACGGGCGTACTATCCAGCAGGTCGAGCGACCGCGCGTAGACCGAAAGGTCGCGTATGACCATATTCTCAAACACCAGACCAAATGTCTGCCAGTCGGCAAGCAGTGCCTGCAAGGACATGCCCAGCAAGGCGCAAGCAAGGCTTGGATCTGCCAGATAGCGCTTGGGTTTGACGGTAAAGCGTCGTTTGTCGCGCGCGGCGGGAACCCAACCGGGGACCTCCTCGAGAATGAACATGCCTTTGAGGGCATCCAGGTACCTACGCACCTTGGTCTCGTCGGCAAACGCTGCGGGTTCCTCCTCGGCACCGAACATATCCATAAGAATCGTTTTATACGTGGTCGCCCGTCCCAGATTGCGCGCGATCGATGCGGAGACTCGACGAGCAATATCGGGGTCGAGACCAACCGCCGGGAAGCTGCTCGAAAACGTGGTGTTGAGATATTCGCGGGCGATGAGCTGGGCGTCGGCCGAAACCATATCGATCGCCTCGGGCCAGCCGCCGCGGCAAGCGGCTTCGACAAGCCCCGGCGTATCGCCATCGCACCGGCAGGGCTCAAAACGATGCTCAAACAAGCCCGCCAGGCTCACCTTGCCGTTAGACTCACCTGTCTCGACAAGCGTCATGGGGTGCATGCGGACGCGGCCGATGCGGCCGGCTCCACTATGCGCTGGCGCCTCCGCCTTTGAGCCAAACGCAGGTGTGGCGGAACCCGTGAGGATATAGGCGCCGCGCGTGCCCCGGGCACGGTCGGCCTCGTGTCTAACGTAGTCCCAAATCTGGGGAACGCGCTGCCACTCATCGATAATATGCGGACGGTCTCCCAGCAACATCATCGCCGGGTCGGCACGCGCGAGGTCGAGATTCTCGTCGATATACGAGACGGACGCCCCGTGCTCGAGCGCGGCCCACGTCTTGCCGCACCACTTGGTGCCTGCAATCTCGACCGCGCCAAAGACGCGAAGGTAGCGCTCGATTTGCGCATCCACGATACGTGGGATGTATCCGTCCCGATGTAGCCTCTCGCCTGCCATGAGCCACCCCCGCAGATTTCCAGTTCCTGCTTTCTGATTCTTCTATTCCACTGTAGCAAATTCGGATTTTCGGGTGGTTGCGATTCGGATTTTCGTGTTCATATAATTCGGATTTTCATGTTCTAAAGAGTCGGATTTTCTGGTGCATGAAATTCGGATTTTCTGAACCCACTGGTCAGGGGCGCCCTCATTGACAAAAAGGCGGGGAGCGCCGATACGGCACTCCCCGCCCACTCAATACGCGATAGCTTTCTTACTTAGAGCTCGTTGGCCGCGTGATACGCCGTGCGGATAGCGCTCGCAATGTCGGCGGTGCGCTCGCCCGAGCAGTCGCCCACGCAGGTCACGGGCACCGTCACGCCGTCCAGGTCAAACGCGTTGGCCTTGGAGCCCACGGCCATCACCACGTAATCGCAAGCAATCTTCACCGGCTCCTCGGCACCGTCCTCGGTGGTGCGAACGGCCTCAACGCCCTCGTCGGTAATGGCGGTCAGGCGGGTCTTAACATGCTGCTCAACGCCATGCTCTGCAAAGTCGCTCATAATCAGCGGCAGAATGGTCTCGGACTCGCCCGCGGCAATCTTGTCGAGCATTTCCACGATCGCCACCTCGCAGCCGTGCTGCAGCAGGTACTCGGCAGTCTCGGTGCCCACCAGGCCACCGCCAATGACGGCGACGCGCCCGCTGAGCTCCACCTTGCCGGCCAGCACGTCCCAGCTCGAGACAACCTTCTCCGAATCGGCACCGGGTACGGGAATGACCACATCGTGCGCGCCCACGGCCACAATCGCGGCGTCGGCGGCGTTGAGGTCCGCGGGGCTAGCGGTGTGGTTGAGTTCAACCTTCACGCCCAGGCCGGGCAGAATCTTCTCGTAGTACTCGACCGAGCGCATGATCTCGTCCTTGCGCGGAGGCGCGGCCGCCAGCACAATCTGGCCGCCCAGATGGTCGCTCGCCTCGTAGACGGTCACGTCGTAGCCGCGCTTGGCCGCCACGCGCGCCGCCTCCAGGCCGGCAATACCGCCGCCCACCACGGCGATCTTCTTGTCGCCCTCGCCCGGCTTAATGGCGATGGTCGCCTCGTCGCCGTTCTCGGCATTGAGCACGCACGAGATGTATTTGCGGTTTTGGATCGCGTCGACGCAGCCCTTGTTGCAGTTGAGGCACTCGCGGATGGGCTCACCCGTAGCGGCCTTGAGCGCAATGTCGGGGTCGCACATGAGCGAGCGGCCGTACGCGACGATGTCGGCCGAGCCGTCTTCCAGGATCTTCTCGCCGGCCTCGACCGAAACAACGCGGCCGACGGTTGCCACCGGCACGGAGACCAGGGCCTTGACGCGCTCTGCCACGGGCAGCGTCCAGTTGTAGGGCATGGCGCCCATGGGCGGAATGGTGTCGCCCATGTTGCCGGTGTGGTTTGCCTGCGCCACCTGGATCATGTCGATGCCGGCGCCCTCGAGCAGCTTGGCGAACTCGCAGGCCTCGTCGGGCAGCAGGCCGCCCTTGCCGCGCGGCGTGCCGTCGGGGTTCTCCATGATCACGGGGAGCTTGTACTCCACCATCAGCTCCGGCGCGGCCTCCTTAATGGCGGCGACGACCTCGAGCGCGTAGCGGACGCGGTTCTCGAACGATCCGCCGTACTCGTCGGTGCGCTGGTTGAGGATAGCCGAGCACAGCGAACCCACCAGACGGTCGCCGTGGACCTCGATGGCGTCGATCCCGGCCTGCTGCGCGCGGGCGGCCGAAGCGGCGATGGCTTCCTTGATCTGGGTGAGCTGCTCCACACTCGCCTCGTTCACAAAGTGCTGCATGTCGTGGTGCAGCTTGGCGTAGGCCTGTTTGCGGATCTCGTTGGACTCGGCCATCTTGGCGGCAAAGGTCTCCTCGTCGCCGGCGGCCTTGGCCTCCTGCGCGGCCTTGGCGGCGGCCATTGAGCCCATGACCATGCGGCCGACGCCGGGGACGTCGTACTCGGGGTGGAACAGCTGCAGTGCGACCTTGGCACCGTGCTTGTGGACGGCGTCGGCCAGTGCCTTAAACGTGGGGATCTGAGCGTCGGTCGCCAGCTTGGGCGTGGGGCTTGCGGTCATAACGGGAGCGACGTCGCCGATGACGATGTAACTCACGCCGCCACGGGCCAGGCGCTCGTAAAAAGCCAGGCTGCGCTCGCCGATGGAACCGTCGCGCTCCTCGTAGCCGGTGGTAAGCGGCGGGAACATAATGCGGTTCTTGAGCTCAAGGGGGCCAACCGTAATGGGTTGAAGCAGCTTAGACGCAGGTGTGGTCATGGACATTCCTCTCTTGTAGGCGCGGCGGCGATGATGCCGCGTAGTTGTCTAGAGGATATGGCATGGGGGCACAGCGGCACAACGAAAATCGGCGGATAGCAGGTAGCGACAGGTGGATGGGGCGAGACGACCCTTCGGTTTGTCTCGATCTGTAACAGTTACTCGGCATAATCCGTCCCTCGTGTTACAGATCGAGACATTCCCCTCGGCCCATCCTCAGCAATCAAAATCTGTAACACCTAGACCCACTTTTGGCCCCTACCCGTTACAGATCGAGACAAACCAATCTGGCCTGACGAAAGATCTAAATCTGTAACAGTTACTCGGCAAAATGGGCACCAGATGTTACAGATTTAGATAAACGGGGCCGGCGCACCGGAAATCTCAATCTGTAACATCTACAGGCCAAAATCGGACCCATCTGTTACAAATCGAGACAGCCCCCGGCGGCACCGTCCCCGTTCGAGGAAACGACCGCCACACTCACCTTTTTAAACAACCTAATACTGCACAGCCTGCGATAATAATTTGGTCACGCGTCGACTACGGCGAAGACGCGGCAGAAGGGACACCCATGCAACCGAGTACCACCGATACGTCTACCGCAAAGCAAGCGCTGCTCGAGGCGCTCTTGAGCGACGCGGGGCTCAAGAGCCTCACGCAAACAGCCTCTGCCGCTATGGACAACCCGGTGCTCGTCGTCGATCCCGTGTACCGCTATGCCGCCCGCGGCGGCTTTGAGCTCGACGATGACGACGACTCCCCCTTTGCAGCCATCACCCGCGCCGAGCTCTCCGAAGGTGACATGCTGCAAGACGAAGCCGTGCGCTACATCATCGAATGCGGCTTAGACGAGAAGATCGCCCGCTCGACAGGCCCGCTTACGCGTTATAACGACATGTTTTGCCTCAACACCATGACCGACGCGATCAAGGTGCACGGCACGTGCCTGGGCCGGGTGATGATGATCGAGCGCAATCACGCCTTTGGCGATAGCGATCGCGAGGTCTTTGAGTTCTTCGTCCGTCTGCTCGCACAAGAGCTGCAGAAAGGCGGCTTTCTTTCGATGGGCGGCCCGCAACAGGGGCCATATTTTCTCTCGCGCCTCCTGGACGACGAAATCCCCAACCCCATTACCTGCACACGCAAAATGCAGCTCGTCGGTTTTACGCCGCTTCCCGCCCTCTACGTTGTATGCCTGCTCAAAAAAGATTCCCAGCTCGAGGCGCGCGAGGCGGAGAGCGTCCGAGGACAATTGCAGCCGTTGCTGCACCATAGCCTTATCACCATGTACGAGGGCGAACTCGTGGCGCTGGTAAGCCGTCCGCCCTCCACGCAGCTACCCGCCAACGACGAGGCGATCCTTGCCCGCGTTGCTGCCACGAACAATTTGTTCATTGGTATCAGCAACGAGTTTTCCCAGGCAACCGATGTGCGTTCGCACCTCAATCAGGCACGCGCCGCCATTCGCTACGGCTCGACCTTTACCAAAATCCTCGAAGACACCCATGTGTATCGCTATTGCGAATACACCTACATGGAAATGCTCGATATCTGCAACGACCACATCAACCTTATGAACTACTGCCATCCGGCAATCTGGGCACTTTGGAAACACGACCAGTCGCACGATTCCGAGCTGGTCGAGACGCTCTTTGCCTTTATGCAACACGGCTGCAACACGGCGCGCACCGCCGCGATCTTGTCGCTTCACAAAAACACGCTGCTCTATCGCATTAACCGCATCAAGGAAATCACCGGTAACGACTTGGCATCGGGAGAAGACCTCTTTTTGTTCCATCTCTCGATTCGCGCCCTGATCTACCTTGGCTTTCTTGAGCCGAGGATTAAGCCCCGCACCAGCGCCGACCTGCACTGCCGCAAGTAGGCCGGGCGGGGCTCAAACAAAACTAATCGCGCTTAATCTCCAGCGTGGGGAACGTCATCTTGGCGTACTTCTCCATAAGCGGCTTTACTTCGTCCATGTGGGCGAAGAACTCGTCGCGGGTCTTGTTGATCTCGTTGAGGTGCTCGGCGCGCGCGTGGTCGTCGTTGCGGTCGCGGATCAGGCCGTTCTCGGCAATCTTGAGTTTGGGGCGACCGGTGCGCTCGTCGGTCACGATGTCGCCACCAGCACCGCAGACCGCGCACTCCCACGGAAACTCAACTCCATCCCAATGCTTGTCGCCGGGGTACACCAGGGAGCTGTGGCAGTTGGGGCACACGCCGTCATCCGGATCGCCCAGCCAGCAGCGCTCGTCAACCGGTGTGCGAATGGCCTTGACGATGTTCTCGCCCATTTTGTGGGCGCGGGCAATCTGTCCGCCCCACTCCACGTCGTCTCCCCACACAAAGGTATTGCCCGGGCGACCATCACGTTGCGCCATATAGCGATCGACGACAGTCATCGACATGGTAAACATAGTCGCCTGCAGGCTCTCGAGCGCCAGGGACTGCCAATCGTGCATGGAGCCGCCAACGGAAATAAGGCCGGCAACGGTATGCGGATTCTCCTTTACGGCACCGATGGCAAGCAAGAACGAAAGCTCGTATGCCAAGAAGCGCTGGGCAAAGCGGGTGTACACCGAGCTGGGCGTAAGGTCGTAGGTCGGAACCGAGAAGATCACGCCCTGGCAGGTTTGCAACTCGCGAATAATCGCATCTACATCGTCTTTGTTTTTAAGGACGCAGCCGTGGTATTCCTTTTGCAGGCCGGCGCCCATCTTTCCCATCTGCATGGTGCAGCCCTCGCAACCGGTGCAGGGCAAGATGTTGTAGTCGAACAAATTGATCAGCTCGACCTCGCCGCCCGCCTCGCGCACCGCGCAAAGGACCTCTTTGGCCAAAGCCTCGCCGTTGCCACCGTGCCTGCCGGCACAAATCGCCATCACTTTAAACGACATGGTCGCTCCTCTCCAGAGCATTTTGGACACGGATTCTGCCCGTGTGTACTTCGCAAAAAGCGTACGGCAGACGCAAAACGCGTTCACCGTCCAGGCAACCAAGGCCCGCTCGGTATTTGCGGAATACCTCGTGCAGATAAACAAAGGCCCCTCCCGCATGCCTACAAGGGGCAAAACGAGAGGGGGATCGCGCTATTTGCGCTTAAAGGGAATGGGTTTGGGCGGGCACTTGGGCTTCACGGCACCGGCAGTAACGATCGCGCCATTGTCGCAGATATCCAGACAAGCGCCGCACTGGATGCAGGCCTTTTGGTCAATCACATGGATGAACCGCGGCCTTCCCAGAATCGCGTCCTCCTCGCAAACGTCCGAATCGACGCACTTGTTGCAGGCCTGGCATTTGGAAGCCAAGATATGGAAGGTCAAGAATGCCTGGCATTCCCCTGCGGCACAGACCTTCTTGGTGGTGTGCTGCATAATCTCGCCCTCGAACAGGTCGAGGAACGATTGCACCGTGCGCGCCAGCACGCGACCTTGCTCGCACAGACACTGCGCCTGCATCACGGGGCAAAGGTCGCGAAGAAGCGCCAAGTCGGTCGGCTTACCCTTCTTGCGGCAGATATCGGCAAGAATCGTCGCAATCTGATGAGAGCCCTCGTAGCCAAAGACACAGCGTCCGCAGCTCTCGTGACGGTACAGCGTGCAAATGTCCAAAAGCGCCTTTGCCATGCAGTTTTTGGAGGTATAGACGCGCACGTAGTCGCTGCATAGCTCAATCTTTGAGGTGTCGTCGGGCCTCAGCAGCAGACCGCTGGGATAGCCAATCCCCACCGCTTTGGCGTCATCGGCGCCCGCCGCGGCAACCAGGGATTCCGCACTCACGACGCGGTCGACCTCAACGGGCTCATCGGCCCCGTCAAACCACACCCAGCGCTTTCCTTCGGCAGCAAGTAACTCCGATCCGTTCAGGCATCGGTCGGCGCCATCGCCCTCGCAGCAAGATGGGAGAGGCTTTTCGCCGTCGAGCATCTTGGCCGCGGCCGAACCGTTGGCATAGACAAAGCCCCGGCTCGGGTCGCACTCAATCACGCGGCAGGACTCGCCCAACGCATCCGCGAGCGTGGCAGAGACCTCGTCGCCCGCCGGCATCAAAACCGCCTGGGCGCCAGCCTCTGCAATTTTTTCCGCAGCGGCCGCCACGTCCTTCTTAAGGAGCCAGAGCGCCACGGGCGCCTGTCGATGCACAGGCATAAAGTTGATGATCGTCATGGGTTATCGCTCCTTTCCTAGTACTCGTTCCACAGGCGCGGCGTGCTGATCGTTAGGCGCAAATCGCATTGCAAGCAGCGGCTCGCCTCGCACGTAGCCTCATGGTCGGTATAGGGGCACTCAAACGTATCGAAGTTGTCCTTACGCGTCTGGGCATCGACAAATTGAGGCTGCACGGCATCGTCGTAGAAGCCCTCGGGGGCATGCCCGATCCACTGCTCGGGAGCATCATGCTCGGTCAGTTCCTCGTCGATGTCGCCATCGCCACCCAAAGCGCGGTCGATGGCCGAGGCACACGTGCGTCCCGCAGCGATTGCCGCGATCACCGATTTGGTACCCGTCACGCAGTCGCCCGCTGACCAAACGCCTTCAACGCTCGTCTTGCCCTCGGCATCGGCCACGATGTACGGACCGTGCGTAAGCTCAAGGCCCATCTGAGCCGTGCCCTCGGGCTTTTGGCCCACGGCAAAGATCACGCAGTCGGCATCGATGGTCTTCTCGCCGCCGTCGAGCAGTTCGGTGACGGCGCGGTGGTTCTCGTCAAAGTAGAACCGCTCGATCTTGTGGATTGTCATGGAACCGACCTTGGCCGAACCGTCCTCGGTCTCGTTAATGCTGGTAAAGGCATAGGCATCGTGCAGGACCACGCCTTCCTCGGCAGCCTCGGCACGCTCCTCGGGCGTCGAGGTCATCGCGTCTTGGGCCTCAAGGCAGGCGACATCGACCGAGGCGGCACCCAGACGCACGGCGGTGCGGGCGCAGTCGTACGCCACGTTGCCGCCGCCAAGCACCACAACGCGCTTGCCCGTCAGGTCCGGGGCATCGCCCGTGCGGGCAGCCTTCAAAAAATCGGTGTTGCGCAGCACGCCTTCGAAGTCGTGACCGGGCATGGGGAGTACCGTTCCGTCGTGGGTACCCACCGCAACCAGCACGGCATCGAAGCCCTGGTCAAGAAGGGCTTTGGGCTCGGCGATGCGCTCGCCACAGCGCAGCTCAATGCGCGGCTCGGCGTCATCACCCTGGGCAATCTCCAAAATCGTCGCGACCTCGGCGTCAACCGTGGCATCGGGCAGGCGATACGCCGGAATGCCATAGCGCATCTGGCCGCCGACCTTCTCGTTGGCCTCGAACACCACGACCTTGTGGCCCTTCTCGGCGCAATAGAGCGCGGCGGTCAAGCCGGCGGGACCGGCACCCACAACGGCGACGCGCTTACCGCTCAACGGCTCATGGCGCACGTTGGCCTTCCAGTCGCCCGTATCGCGCACGGCCGCGGCGCGCTTAAGTCGGCAGACCGAAACCGGCGTGCCGTTGAGCTCGTTGCGCTTGCAGGCGTCCTGGCAGCTATGAACGCAAATGTCGCCCAGGCTCTCGGGGAACGGGACCTTCTCGCGCACCACCGCGGCAGCGCGGGTGTACTCACCGTTGCGAATATGCCGCAGGTAGCGCGGGATATCCACATGGGCGGGACAGCCCGAGCGACAGGGGACCACGTTGTCGGCATACGACTTGTTCTCATCGAACATATTGAGCGTGTCGACGATCGAGCCCGTGGGACACACTTCGATACAGGCGCCGCAAAAACGGCATCCGGCCTCTTGCAGGCTCACGCTGCCGTCCGTACCAATGCGAATGCCGTCCTCGGTACGCTGATAGTCCAAAACGCCGGCGCCGCGCAGCTCACGGCAGGCACGTACGCAGCGACCGCACCGGATGCAGCGGGTGAACATATGGGTGATCAGCGGGTTCGATTCGTCCGTGGCGACCGGACGGCTCTTGGTGCGCCAGCGCGCCGGCGAAACTCCCATGTACTGATACATAGACTGCAGCTCGCACTTGCCGTACTTGGGGCAGCCGGTGCAATCGGCGGGATGCGTGGCCAGGATCAGTTCCATCGCCAGCTTGCGCACGCGCTCGGCCTGCTCACCCGTCGTGTTTACGACCATTCCCTCGGCAACCGACGTCTTGCAGGCACACACCGGCTCGTCTTGGCCTTCGATTTCGACCATGCACAGACGACACCCGCCAACGGCCTCAAGATCGGGATGTTTGCACAGATGCGGAATGTAGATGCCAGCATCGAGCGCGGCCTCCAGGACATTCTGCCCCTCGCGCGCCTCGACCTCGGCTCCATTAATCGTTAGCTTCATTCGTTCCCCTCAAAACGTCGCTTTTGTCCAGAAAGGCGCCCGGGACCAAAGTGATCCCGAGCGCCTCGCGTGTAGGGCAAATCCCCGCCTGCACCCAACGCGTGGGTGTCTGCAGACGCGAATAGCTACGGTGTTACGACCACTCCTCGTCGCCAGCGTCCTCAAAGAGGGCTGCGGCGGCGTTTTCACCGGCGATGCGACCCGAGTTAAGGCAGAAGCCCATGGTGTTACCAGGAATGCAGTAGTTATAGGAGTCGCCATAGATGGTGCAGGCATCGGTGCCAACGCAGTACAGACCAGGGATGACCTCGTAGTCGTCGGTCATGACCTCCATCTTGTGGTTGATGAGCACGCCGCCCAGGGTGCCGTAGGCGCCACAGTACTGCTTGCAGCAGTAGAAGGGGCCCTTCTCGAGCGGCTTCATAAACTCGCGCTCTTTCTCAAAGATGTCGTCCCAGCCGTTGTCGCACATCTCGTTGTACTCGTCGACGTTGGCGAGCAGGCCCTCCACGTCGATACCCGCCTTCTCGGCAAGCTCCTCCAGCGTATCGGCCTGGCAGATCGCCGGATAGCCAGCCTCCAGGTCGCGGTTCCACTGCTCCTCAAAGCCGTCGTACAGGTCGTGCGGATGAACGTGGCTGACGATATCCGGACCATCCTTCTTCCAGTGCTTGAGCATACGGGAATCAAAGATGGCATAGGCGACCTTGCCGGGAAGATGGTTGATGGCGTTGCCGACAAAGGTGGTGTTGAAAATCTCGTCCTCCGGCATAAAGCGCTCGCCCAGGCGGTTGCACCAGTAGCACGGCTGACGGAATGCGCCCTCGACATAGAAGTGGTTCATGTTGTCGGGGATCTGATACATGAGCTCCATGGTCACCGGGGTGTGGCCGCCGCCGACCTCGTGGCACATGTTGATGCCGTCGCCGTCCATGCCCGGAATGGCAAACGAGAACAGGTCGGTACCCCACTCAAAGTCGAGCTTTTCCTTGATGAGCTTGGCGTTGTGGCCAAAACCGCCCGTGGCGACAATCGCGGACTTGCACGAGATCTGGTACTCCTCGCCGTCCTTGTCCTTGGCGGTCACGCCGCAAATGGCGCCATCCTCATCCTTGATAAGGCCGGTGCCCGGGCACTCAAACATAAACTCGACACCCAGGTCCTGAGCGCGCTCGGTCATGCGTTTGGTCATCGTGGTGGCCGCGCGAGGACCGGGCTCGGAGCCGTCCTCGGGCTGCACGACATGCCAGGTGTACTCGCCGTCGGAATAGGCGCGCGTGCGCTCGCGAGCGCGGAATGCCGGACGCACAGAGTTAAACTCCACGCCCATGTCCTGCAGCCATGCAATGGTGTCGCCCGACTTAAAGTAGTAGTCGCGCACCAGGCGAGCATCGACCTGGTAATGGGTGTAGAACATATGGCGACGGAAGAGCTCGCCAGGCGTGACCTCGATCATCGAGGCCTTCTGAAGCGGAGAGCCAGCTGCGGCAGGCCCCATGCCCATGTTGGCGGCGCCACCGGTAATGGGGGCCTTCTCCAGGGCAATGACGCGAGCGCCCGCCTCGGCTGCAGCGACCGCTGCGGCAAGACCACTCAGACCCGCGGCGACGACAACGACGTCGGTCTCTAACTGTTTCATGCGAATCCTCCTTTATAGGGCTCTTGGACGAGCCCGGGCTTCATGCGAATTGCATGCGTATCGACAGCCATACTTTCGCTCGAAAACAGCCTCAAAACCATGTGCAGGCGCACCGATGTTTGCCCATAGCATCCACGGGCTTTGTGCAGATGAACCATGCGCTTGGGCAACGTTTTCGAGCGCATGGTCTTGGCGCCATACGCACAAAGGGGGCGGTGTGCCTTATGGCACCCGCCCCCTGATAATCGAGTTTTCTTATTTATGATTCTGCTGCGCCTCGAGAACAGCGAGCGGCGTAAGCGCCTGAATAGTGCGCTCTTTTCCAAAGATCGCCGAGCACACGAGCGTTCCCGACATGACCAGGCAAACCGCGAGCGCGATTCCAAAGGCCCAGAACGCAAAGAGGTGGCCAAAGTTGATCGGCTGCTGCAGCATAAACGTGAAGAACGACGTGGCAAGACCCATAAAGACGCAGGGCACATTGGAGCAGATCTTGCCTTCGAGCAGGTTCTCGTGAGTCGTCAGGATACAAAAGATAACGAGGATGGTCGGAACGATATTGCTCATAACCATGTTGTCGGCGCCAAAGGCCGAGACGAATACGCCCATGACCAGCGAATTGATCACACACCAAACCTCACCGACGGCATAGCTCACCAGCATCTCGGGGATCTTCTTAAAATCGGCCCCAAAGGCAAAAAACATCAGCAACGGCAAAAAGCACATCCAGGTGTACTGCCCATACCCAAACACCCCCATCAGCTGCATAAGGAGTGTGAGCACAACGGCACCAGTGGCGGCCTGAACAAGCTTGATGGTTTTACGGCCCTTCATCGAGATCCCTCTCTTCAAAAGAAATTTGCGGTGTTGTCGATACGCACGCAAATAACCGCTCCTAAATCATAAAAGGGAAATCGCTGGGCGTTTGCGCTAATCTATGCATTACGTGATAAGGAAATCTAATGTACGGAGAACCATGCGCATCAAACAGCTGGAGTACTTTATAGCCGTGGCAGAGGCACGCTCTTTTTCGAAGGTCGCCAGGGAGTTCTTTGTTTCGCAGGCAACGGTTTCAAACCAGATAGCGGCGCTCGAGCGCATCGTGGGAAAGCAGCTGTTCGAGCGCGATAACCATCACGTTGAGCTTACGATGGCGGGAGCCCTGTTCCTCGATGACGCCCGTGCAATTGTCGGGCGAACTGCCGAGGCCGTAAGACGCGCGCGGACGGCAGACGACATGCCCGAAGGCGAGCTCAAGGTTGGCTACATAAAGGGATACGAGCGGACCGATCTTGCCGACATGCTGTTTGGGTTTCACCAATGCTACCCCAACGTGCGACTGAGCTTTATGCGCGACAACGTCTCGGAGCTCTACGACGCCCTGCGCCGAGAAGATATCGACGTGTGTATCAACCTGCTCTACAACGAATACCGCATGTCCGATATGCAATGGCAGGTCTTGAGGTCCTATCCGCTGCACGCCGTGGTACCGCTCGATCACCCGCTCGCCCATCGGCAATCGATTCGCATCGAAGACCTTAAGGGGTATCCGATTGTCGATGCCACGCGCGGAGCCAGCGGATACGGCGAATCGGAGGCGATTGCGGCCACGCTTGCCAAAATAGAAGAGCGCCCCAAGATTGCCTATGTGTCCGAGGACGTCGAGACAAGCGTGCTGTGCGTCGCCACGGGCCTGGGCTACGCGCTGCTGCCAGGGTATCTAACGCAGACCTTTCCCACCAACGGCAAAGTCGTTGCGATTCCCATAGAAGGCAAATCGGCCGAAATGACAATTGCCGCCGCCTGGCTACCACAGCGCAAGAACGACCTGCTCGATGTCTTCCTAGATGAGTTCCTGATTACCAACGACTAGAACCGCCCAGGCGGGAGGTCAGCGTCTCGATCTGTAACAGTTACTCGGCAAAATGGGCCCAAGATGTTACAGATTTAGACAAACCGTCCGGGCGGGGACTCAACATCTCGATCTGTAACATCTAGCCGTCCAAATGGGGTCTAGGTGTTACAGATCGAGATGTTGTTTGAGAGGCCGAGAATTGGACCGAAAACACGGTCCCGGAATAACAAAAAAGCTCGCCGGCTAGGCCGACGAGCTGCAAGTTCTTGGTCGCGGGGGCAGGATTTGAACCTACGACCTCCGGGTTATGAGCCCGGCGAGCTACCAGACTGCTCCACCCCGCAATGTCTGGGCGCCTCATGTGCGCAAAAAAGAATATTACGCGGGAGTTCGGTAAACGGCAAGGAAAATCTCGTAGAGCATAGTTCCTTCATATTTAAACCCCTCAGCCCCTATCACCGTAAACGAATCGCAGCCGAGCGCCGTCGACGGCACGTATACAATGGTGCGCGTCCTTTTATGCCGACACCGGGAGTAGACATGCTGCTCGCTATCGATATGGGAAACACGCAAACGGCCATGGGCCTGTTTGACGGAGACGAGCTGGTGCAGTCGTGGCGCATGCCCACCGACCGCTCCTATACCGCCGACGAGATCCACGTGCGCCTGATGGGTTTCTTTAAGATGTACGACCTTTCGCTCGATGCGGTCGACGCAATCGCCTTTGCCGGCGTGGTGCCGCAGCTCTCGCGCGAGTGGCACGCCGTGGCCGACCGCATTGCCGCGGACGCCATCGTCATCGGGCCGCAGACGGCTGCGGTGACCAAACTGCGGGCGGCGCGCCCCCAAGCCGTTGGTGCCGACCGCATCGCCAACGCCGTCGCTGCCGAGACTTTCTACGGCGCCCCGGCGATCGTGGTGGACTTTGGCACCGCAACCAATATCGATGTCATCGACGAGGACGGCTATTACATTGGCGGAGCGATCGCGCCGGGCATCCGCATTTCGATGGACGCGCTCGCCGCCCGAGCTGCCAAGCTCGCCAGCGTTCCGCTCGAGGCGCCCGAGTACGCCATCGGCCGCGATACCGAGGAGTGCATCAAGGTCGGCGCCGTGGTGGGCGCCGCCGCCATGGCCGAGGGCCTGGTCGCGCGCATGAAGCGCGAGCTGGGCCGCAAGGATGTCACCGTTATCGCCACGGGTGGCCTCGCCGGCATCGTCGCCGGTTCGACCGATGCCTTCGACGTGGTCGACGGACAACTTACCATTAAGGGTATCTGCGAAATCTATCGTCGCATGCAGGAGCTGGGGTAAGGCAGGGGCTTAAGTCGAGCACGGGCGCGAGCGGCGGACTAAGCAATGCATCGGTCTTATTCCTCAAAAACGAAATTTTTTCAGTTTTGAGGAATAGGCTTTCTGCTACGCCTCGCCGCACAACCACCTCGCCAGGTCCACGATCTGCACTCCGTCGCGATCCGTGGCCTCGTGATGCGTGCGGGCGAGAATCATCTTGGGATACGCATCGCCAATGCTCAGCAGTGGCGAAATCTCGCGTTCAAATGTCTTATCCGAGCTGATGTCGTCGCTCACCTGAATGTAGAGTTTCTCGCTCCGCTTGATTGCTACAAAGTCTATTTCCTTTTTATAGAGCACGCCGACGTATACCTCGTATCCGCGACGCAGCAGCTCGATTGCCACCATGTTCTCGTATACGCGTCCCCAATCCATATCACGTGTACCAAGCAGTGCGTATTTGAACGCGTGGTCTGCCAGGTAATACTTCTCGCCGCTCTTAAGGTATTTTTTGCCGCGAATGTCGTACCGACAAACTTTATAGAAGGCAAACGCATCGCACAGGTACCCCATGTACGTGCCGACCGTCTTGTTCGTAATCTTTAGCTCACCCGCATTTAATGCATCAGTAATGTTGCGTGCCGACGTAATGTTGGAAACGTTGTCCATCATGTAATCGGCAATGCGCAGCAGCGCCGATTCGTTTCTCACGTTATGCCGCTGCACGATATCTCTCACAATGAGCGTCTTGAAGACGTTGGAGAGATATTGATAGCGCTGCTCCTGCAGTGGATAAGGGTAAGAGCCGGACATACCGCCGGTTCTCGCGTACTCATCGAAGTCGCGGTCGACCTCGCCCTCGTCGCCATAGAGACGATACTCCTCAAACGAGAATGGGAAAACCTCGATCTCGAACGTACGCCCCGTAAAGAGCGTCGACAGATCGCTCGACAGCAAAAAGGCATTCGATCCGGTAATGAATATGTCGTACTGCTCGGATGCGTGAAGGCTATTGATCGCACGCTCAAAACCGTCGCACATCTGAACTTCATCGATAAGCAGAAAGTTTTGTTTGCCGGACACTCGATGCTCTTTTACATAGGCGAGCAGCGCGTGATACTCGAGTAGGTTCTCGAACTCATCGAGGTTGTAGTTGATATGGATGACATTCGAATTGGACAGATGTGCCTTCACGTAATCGCGGAGGGCCTCGAGCAATTTTGATTTACCGCCACGACGGATGCCCGTGATGACCTTGATGTCCGGCACGCCAATAAGACTCGTCAACGTGTCCATATATGACGTTCTATTGATGAGTTTCATCGGGGCCTCCTCGCGGTCTTTTATCGCTATTCCTCAAAACTGAAAAATTTTCAGTTTTGAGGAATAGGCTCTATAGCGAATATACCTCGCGAAAGACCGAGCTGCCTTAATTCTATTCCTCAAAAACGAAAATTTTTCAGTTTTGAGGAATAGGGCGCTGGCAACCCATTCCCCAGATAGGCGGAACCCTCCCCGGCACAGGCCGAAGAGGGCTTCGTTGTCATTGTTGTCTTTGGACGCGAACGCCCCGCGCTACAGACCGCGAATGCGCACGGCCTCGGGCGGAAACTCCTGCTCGCCGGCATCGGTCTTGATGGTCGCACGGCCCCAGATATCCAGGCCCGCAAACACACCGACCGCAAGCGGCAAACCGTTGGGCGACACCGCCGCAACCTGACGACCCAGCAGCGGCACCATGTCGAAGTACTCGCCCAGCACCGGAGCCAACGGGCCGGCAGCGCCCTGCGGCGTGTTGGCAACAACTGCCCAAGCGCCCACGCGGGTCAGCACGGCGGCGGACAGCGCCTCGACCAGCGCCTCGTCGGCCATATCCACGCCAAGCCCGCTCAGCGCCGTGCGCTCAATATCCACCGTCACGGCACCGAACATGCCCGCGGCACCGGCACCACCGTTCACGGCAACGCGTGCGAACGGCGTCTCGAACGCGGGCGCGCCGCACACGATGTTGCTCGGCCACTCAATGCCCACCTTGCCGGCAAGGCCCAGACCCGGCGTCGAAGCCGTGCCCACAAGCGCGTCCATCATGCCCATCGCCGCCACAAACGGCAGGCCGTGGAAGGCATGCATATTCACGTCCGGGCGCACGACCAGCGAAAACGTCAACGACGCCTCACCCGCACTCCAAGCGCACCAACCCGCAGACGCACCCTCGCGGCCCGCGTCGCGCGCGGCATCAAGCTCGGTGCCGGCGGCTACAGCATTCATCTCAATCATCTACATACGCCCCAATTCGCCCACGATATGACCCACGCGGTCCTCGGGCTCCTTGACCTCGACGCCGTTGAAGCGGAAGAACCGCGCCGGGTCGTGCATCAGGTCCTCGAGCGGCACCAGCACAAAGTCGCGCTCGCCGATCAGCGGATGCGGCAGGCGCAGCTTCTTGCCGCCGTGCGTCTCACCATCCATCCACAGCAGGTCCAAGTCGATGGTGCGCGGGCCGTTGACCTTGGCCTTCTTGGAGCGGTCGCGGCCCAGCTCGAGCTCGATCTTCTGCAGCTCGTCAAGCAGTACCAGCGGCGCCAGCTCGGTCTTGATCTCAATGACGGCGTTGGCAAACGCGTCCTGGCGCGTCTCGTAGGCCGGCTCGCTCTCGTAGATGCGCGAGCAGTTGGACACGCAGGTGAGCGGGATCTCGGCGATCATGTCGCGCGCGGCGCGGATGTTGTCGCAGCGATGCCCCAGGTTGGAACCCACGGCCACAAACGCGCGGCGCGGCTGCGGCTTGGCGACGGCCCAGTAACCGTTCAGGAACTGCGCGAAGCCGGTGACGTCGTGCACGCGCACGATGTTGGCACCGGCCTGGATGGCGCCCAGGCACACACCAAACGTGGCGGCATCGCGCGCGGCCGCCTCGGTCACGCCCGAGACGGCGCCCACAAAACGCTTGCGCGACACGGCGCACATGAGCGGATAGCCCAGCGATGCCATCTTGGCGGTCTCGCGCTGGATGACGATATCCTCGTTGGCCGTCTTGCCAAAACCCGGGCCGGGGTCGATGCAGATGCGATCGCGCGACACGCCGGCATGGATGAGCGTGCGGGCCTGGTCGGACAGGAAACCCATGACGCGGCGCATGATGGGCGCCGAATCGGGCAGGGTGAAGCGGCGGAGCTGAGAGGTGGGCACGTAGGCCTCCTCGCGGCGGGCGCTGCGGCGCATCATGGCTGCCAGGTGGTCATTGGGCTCCGGCGCGGGCTCGGGGGTCGCGGCAGGCTCGGCGGCAGGGGCGACCCGCTCGGCCGCCGGTGCCGCCTGCTTCTGCTCGTCCGCAGGCTCGGGCGCGGGCTCCGGGTCGCCAAACGGCAGCGAAGGCTGCACCACGCCGCCCGGAAGCTTGGCCTCCGTCTTGGGCTCGCCCAGCAGCTTGCCGCGACGACGGCGAGCCGGCTTCTCGGCCTCTCGCGCGGCCTCGGCAGCCGCCTCGCGCGCCTTCTCGGCAACAAACGCCGCGGCCGAGGTATCGAGCTGCACCGTTGCATGTGTGCGGGTAGGTGCCGCGACCTCGCCGGCGTGCATCACGATGACGCCGCAGGTGCTTGTCGCGACAAACTCGACCATCTTGGGGTCGGTGAAGCCCGTCACGTCGTTGACGATCGAGGCACCGCAGCGCACGGCCGCCTTGGCAACCGCCACGTGGCGTGTGTCGATCGAGACGATGGCGCCCTCTTTTGCCAGCGCGCGCACCACGGGCAGCACGCGACGAGCCTCCTCGTCGGGATTGACCGGGGTAAAGCCGGGGCGCGTGGACTCGCCGCCTACGTCGATGATGTCGGCGCCGGCGTCGAGCATCGCCAGGCCGTACTCGATAGCGGCATCCGCATCGAAGTGCTCGCCGCCGTCGCTAAACGAATCGGGCGTCACGTTGAGGACGCCCATGATGCGCGGACGGTCAAAGCTGAGCTCGTACTTTCCGCACCGCCATGTCTTGCTATCGTTCGCCATGAACATCCTCCTAAAATGCCCACGCCGCCGCGCTTGGGCGCTGGCGGCGGGGTCGTTTTGCAATCAGTCTTTCTATTGTATCCGCGTGCGCGGGCTAGAACGCAAACGCGGCCGCGATGTCGCAAGAAATCAGCAGGTCGGCATTTGCATCCTGATCGGTGGGAGCAAGATTGCAAATGGCCAGCGTATCGCCGGTAAAGTAGCGCGTAAGGCCCGCCGCCGGATACACCACGAGCGAAGTCCCGCCCACAATAAGGGCATCGGCCGCGGCGATGGCGGCAACGGCACCGGTAAGCACATGCTCGTCGAGCGGCTCCTCGTAGAGCACCACATCGGGCTTGATGCGGCCGCCGCACACAGGACACGCGGGCACGCCCGCGGCATCCTCGTGATCGCGCGCACAGATCCACTCGGCGCTATAGACTGCGCCGCACGCCTGGCAAATGTTGCGGTGGACCGAGCCGTGCAGCTCGAACACGCGCTGCGAGCCGGCCATCTGATGCAGGCCGTCGATATTTTGCGTCACCACGGCGCTAAGCTTGCCGGTCCGCTCCAGCTCGGCCAGTTTGGTGTGGCAGCGATTGGGCTTGGCGCCAAGCGCGATCATCTTGGTGCGGTAGAAGTCAAAGAACTCGGCCGGATGCGTCTCGTAAAAGCTATGCGAGAGCATAGTCTCGGGCGGGTAGGCAAACTGCTGATGATACAGGCCGTCCACGCTGCGGAAATCGGGAATGCCGCTCGCCGTGGAAACGCCCGCGCCGCCAAAGAACACCACGCGCTCGTGGGTATCGAACAGCTCCGCCAGCGCCGCGGAGGCCTGCTTGGGGTCCGATATTGCCTGCGTCATACGAGTCCTCCGTCCTGGTTGGTCGGGCAGCGTCGGGCAATATCCCAGCACGCGGCCCTTGGGTTGTCACGCGTGGTGCCCGCTCCGCCCTTGTTGCGCTAATCTTAAGCCTGCCAACCCCGTCGAAAGGACACCATGCCTCAGACTTACACTTTCGCCTCGTGGAACGTCAACGGCCTGCGCGCCGTGCTCAAAAAGGACCCGAGCTTTATCCAGATCGCGCAGGAGCTCGATGTCGACATCTTGGCGCTGCAAGAGACCAAGCTGCAAGAGGGCCAGGTCGATATCGACCTGCCCGGCTATCACCAAACCTGGAGCTACGCCGAGCGCAAAGGCTATTCGGGCACCGCGGTCTTTAGCCGCCAGGAACCGCTGCGCGTGCTGCGCGCCGATGCCCTGCTGCCCTACGCCGGCGAGGGCGAGGCGGCAGAGCTCGTGGCGCAGGCCGCAACCGAGGGCCGCGTCTGCGCGCTCGAGTTCGATAAGTTCTGGTTTGTCGACGTCTATACGCCCAACGCCCAAAACGAGCTCGCCCGCATCGATGTGCGCATGGCGTGGGACGATGCCTACCGCGGCTTTTTGAGCGCACTTGAGCGCGAGACCGGTAAACCCGTGGTGACCTGCGGCGACTTTAACGTGGCGCACGAGGAGATCGACCTTAAGAACCCCAAGTCCAACCGCGGCAACGCGGGTTTTTCGGACGAAGAGCGCGGCAAGTTCACCGAGCTGCTCGATGCCGGCTTTACCGATACCTGGCGCGCGGCAAACCCCGACGTCGAGGGCGTCTACAGCTGGTGGAGCTACCGCTTTAATGCTCGCAAAAACAACGCTGGCTGGCGCATTGATTACTTCCTGGTGAGCGACGCAATCGCCGGCAACGTGCGCGACACGGGCATCCGCGGTGGCATCTTTGGCAGCGACCACTGCCCCGTTACCCTCGCCCTTGAACTCTAACCCAACTGATCTCCCAAAGACGAAGAAAAGCGGGGCGTTTTCGTCTTGCGGGCGTGTTCGCGCACCCCGCCCGCCACGAAACCTGCCCATCTACTACGTTTAGGCCGCCACCCTCAACCACAGCGAACAACGCGAAAAGAAAACCGCAGGTAGAAAGCCTGCGGTTTTTCATAAAACGCGGTCATGGTCGGGGGTATCAGGCTAAGCGTAGTAGATGGGCAGCTTTCGTGGCGGGCGGGTTCAGCTGATTCCCTGGGACGTCTGGGGACGGAAGAAAACGGATCAATTTGGCTCTCTGAGGGCCACGATGCCCGTCATGTCAACCGGCCATTTCAAAACTATGCCGGTTTACGGGGCTAAATCGCAAACCCCCAACCATACGCAATTCCGAAATAATAAAACTGCAGGTAAACGGCTTACTCTATTTCGAAAAAAGCCGGTATGGCCTGCCTGTGCCAATCTAGCCCCGTAAACCGGCATAGTTTTGAAATGGCACTTCGACAGTATTGATTCCCGCCCCGACACAACCAGCCCTACAGCCCGTACTTCACGACGACTCGGTTGATGCGGCGACACCAGGGCTTGTACAGGGCGGCCAAAAACACGCAGGTCGCGAGTCCGTGCGTGATGTCGAACGGCACCGCCGTGGCAAGACGCGCCACGGCGCCCGCCCACGTGAGCGGCTGCACAAAACCGATGATGTCGTATGCGTTGATCACGACGCCATAGAGCAGGCCCGATGCAAAACCGTACGCAAGCAATGCCGGCATGCGCACGGTCCCATCCGCACGGTCGAACGCACCCGCATGCGCCAGGGCGCCGCCAACATAGCCGACGAGTCCCCAGGCATACATCTGCCACGGCGTCCACATACCCTGGCCAAAAAAGAAGTTGCTGGTCAGCGCCGCCAGCGCGCCGACCATAAACCCGTTGCGCCGGCCCAGCGTCGCCCCCGCGATAATGGCGATGGCGCTCACGGGTTTAAAGTCGGGAATGGGGCCAAACAAGATACGCCCCGCCGCGGCCAACGCCGCCAGAACCAGCGTTGGCATAATCTGGCGCAGGCCGGGGCGCGATACCTCGTAGCCCGCAAAGAACAGCGCGAGCACCAACGCCACCACGACAAGCATGGCAAGCGCCGCCTGTTCAACGCCCGCCAGCAACGCCGCAGTCATCACTGCGGGGACCGCCAGCAGCAGCGGGATTTCCATTTTTGCAAGTAGGCGCGAGACGCGATAATCCGCCATTCCATCACGCCCTATAAAACACGTTTTCGGCAAAGAAGTCGGTCGGCGGCTCCACGCAGGCGATCTCGCCGTCAAACATCATGGCGATTTCGTCAGCGACCTGCTCGGCAAAGTCCAGGTCGTGCGTGGCCATGATGACGGTGCCGCCGGCCTGCGCATGCTCACGCAGGGCTCGGGCGATAATGCAGCGACTTGCCAGATCAAGGCCCTTGGTGGGCTCATCAAGCAGCAACAGCTCGGGGCCAATCAGCAGCAGCTTTGCCAATGCAAGCAGTTGACGCTGTCCGCCCGAAAGATCGCACGGGTGGCGCCCATCCAGGCCCGACAGCCCCAGACTTGCTGCGCGCTCCTGTGCCACGGCCTCGTCGTACCCGCAGGTCGAAGCCCATTCCATTAGTTCATCGCGAACCGTCTCGGCAACCAGCAGGGCCTTGGGATTCTGAGGCAGCAGCGCCGCCGAAGCCGTCCCACGCACCATGCGGCCACGCTGCAGCTTAGCCGTCTTGGCCAGCACCGAGAGCATCGTTGACTTGCCGCAGCCGTTTCCGCCCACGACCGCATGCACCACGCCGGCCGAAAACGCCACGTCGAGCCCGCGCAGCACCCAACCGCCCGCGCGATCGTAGCGAAACCAGCCCTCGCGGATAGCCGCTGCCGCACTCGTCGCCGCCCCCTGCGCGGGCCGGCAAGAGTCCAAAGCCAAAAGT
Source organism: Collinsella sp. AF38-3AC (assembly GCF_003474365.1). Taxonomy (NCBI): domain Bacteria; kingdom Bacillati; phylum Actinomycetota; class Coriobacteriia; order Coriobacteriales; family Coriobacteriaceae; genus Collinsella; species Collinsella sp. AF38-3AC. Next base: position 141,267 of record NZ_QROM01000001.1, on the reverse strand, counting down.
CCCTCGCGACTACCCAAACTCGCTAGGTCAGCCGCCTCGCGTACGCGACCGCCCTTAATCCGGTACGCATACGTCGCATACTCGAGCATCGGCCGCGGCTGGTGCGTTGCCACAACAACCGTGCAGCCCAGCTCGCGATTCACACGAAACAGCGCATGCATAAAAATTTTCTCGGCGACGGGGTCCAGCTGGGACGTGGGCTCATCGAGCAGCAGCACGCGCGGGCGCAACGCCAGCACGGCAGCCAACGACAGCAGCTGCTTGCGTCCGCCCGAAAGCGTGTCGGTATCGCGGTGGAGCCAATCCTCCAACCCAAAGAAATAGCTGGTCTCGGCCACGCGACGGCGCATCTCGTCGCGCGACATGCCCAAGTTTTCCAGGCCAAACGCCATCTCGTGCCACACGGTCTCGCACACAATCTGGTTTTCGGGGTCCTGAAACACATAGCCCACGCGCTCCGCGGACGCCCGAACGTCCATGTCGGCAACGTTCTCGCCCAGCACGAGCAGTTCGCCAGTGCGCTCGCCCGCCGGAGCGATCTCGGGCTTGAGCAGCGACAGCAGCGTCGACTTACCCGACCCGGTACCACCAACGAGCAGCGCAAACGCGCCTTGGGGAACAGCCCAGTCAAGCCCCTCGAGCACCGGCGCCTCGGCCCCGGGGTAGGCAAAGCGCAGGCCTCGCACTTCAATCGCCGGCTCATCCGAGCCGCGCGCCGCGTCCGTCATCATGCTCCCGTCCAACCGAGTCATCAGCCAAACCTCTTTTCGTCAACCGCGTGCAGCACGCAGGGCAGTGCCATCCAAGCCGCGTATACAACATAGCCCGGCCACGGCGCCGGCACCGAAAGCTGCGGGTAAAACGAATACTGCGTCGTCGCAACCCACGCCACCACTACCGCAGCGGCACAAAACACCGCAAGCCCAACCAGCGCGGCAACATCGCCGCGCCCCAGCCGATACCGCGCGTACGTCGTGCGACGCGTCGCGGCACCCCACCCGCGCGAGCGCATCGCGTCCGCACGCTCCAGCGAATCTTCCATGCCCCAGCCCATCAACACGCTCGACGCCCGCAGGCGCGAGCGCACGGGGTCGGCCGGCGCGCGCCCCGGCACGTCAATCGCATCTTGCACCGCCAGCACCGTGCGGCCGCGGCGCAAAAACTGCGGGATAAGCCGCATGCACATCGAGATCATGAGCGCGATCACCGGCGCGGCGTTACCCAAAAGCGCGAGCACCTTGTCGTAGCTAAGCATCGACGCCGCGGCCCCAAACCACAGCACGCTCGCCACAAACAGCCCGCCCATGCACAGGCCGTATACCATGCTCTCCAAATACACTGCGCGCATGCCGATGCGGAACAGCTCCGTCGAGCCCGAGGCGCTAAACAGCGGATTGACCAGCGCGATGATCAAAATCACCGGCAGCTGCCAGCGAAGCGCCCCCAGCGTACGCGCTGCACCGCGCGTCGCAAACCCGTACGCCAGCCCGCCCGCAAGCGACAGCGCAATCAACACCGGTTGCATCGAGAACATGGTAAGCCCCAGCGTCAGCACCATATAGAGCGCCGGCACCGCCGGGTGCGACATCGAGAATGCCGCGACGGGCTCACTGCCCGATTCCTCTCGCGTGATGTCCACGGGCACCCCCATCCCCTCGCTCAAACGCCAACGCTGCAGCGCCGCCGGCGCCATACACAACCAGCGCAAACGCCACACCGGCGACACCGACATCGGCCGCCATGCGCCAATCGTTACGCGCTCATCATATGCCTGCGGTATCATATTGCGCCGTGTATCGTTTCCAAACACACGTCTCTATAACGTAACAGGAGATCACATGGACGCAACCGCAATTATCCTCGCCGCCGGCGAGGGCACCCGCATGAAGTCGAACCACTGCAAGGTTTCGCACAAGATCCTGGGCAAGCCCATGGTTCAGTGGATCGTCGACGCCACCATCAAGGCCGGCTGCAGCCGCGTCGTGGTCGTCATCGGCAGCCACGCCGACGAGATGCGCGCCCTTATCGACGGCGCCTACGCCAACAGCGCCACCAAAGTCGAGTGCGTCGAGCAGACCGAGCGTCTGGGCACCGGCCACGCCGTGAAGGTCGCACTCGAGGCCTGTGGCATCACGCAAGGCCCCGTCGTCGTGCTCAACGGCGACCTGCCGCTCATCACCGCCGACACCGTCGCAAAGTTCGCACAGACCGTCGCCACCGGCGAGCTCGCCTGCACCGTCATGACCATGACCCCGCCCGATCCCTTCGGCTACGGCCGCATCAAGCTGGGCGCCGATGGCCAGATCGAGCGCATCATCGAGCAGAAGGACTGCACGCCCGAGCAGGCCGCCACGCTGCTCGAGTGCAACGCCGGCTGCTACGCCTTCGACGGCGCGCAGCTCGCCGCCCACATTGACGAGATCGGCAACGACAACGCGCAGTCCGAGTATTACCTGCCCGACATGCTCGAAATTCTCAAGGGCCACGGCCAGGCGGTCTCCATCTTCCACTGCGATGATTACCGCGACGGTCTGGGCGTCAACAGCCGCATCCAGCTCGCGCAGCTCACCGCCATCGCGCGCGATCGCATCAACGAGCACTGGATGGCCGAGGGCGTCACCTTCATCGACCCCACGCAGGCTTGGATCGGCCCCGATGCCGTCATCGGCCGCGACACCATCGTGTGGCCGCAGACGCACCTGATCGGCCACGTCACCGTGGGCGAGGAGTGCCAGCTCGGCCCCAACAGCCGCCTCACCGACACCACCGTCGGCAGCGGCTGCGTTATCGATGAGACTATCGCCATCGAGGCCGTCATCGAGAACGGCGTCGACTGCGGCCCGCGCGCCTACCTGCGCCCGGGCACCCACATGCTCGATGGCTCCAAGGCCGGCACGCACGTGGAGATCAAGAAGTCCACGATCGGCGAGGGCTCCAAGGTGCCGCACCTGTCCTACATCGGCGACACCACCATGGGCTCCGGCGTCAACGTGGGTGCGGGCTCCATCACCTGCAACTACGATGGCGTCCACAAGCACAAGACCGTCATCGGCAAGGACGCCTTCATCGGCTCCGACACCATGATGGTCGCGCCCGCCCAGATCGGCGACGGCGCGCTCGTGGCCGCCGGCTCCGTCATCACCGAGCCGGTTCCGGCAGATGCACTCGGCCTGGGCCGCGCCCGTCAGGTAAATATTGAAGGCTGGGCCGCCGATTATCGCCGCCGTCTGCACGAGGACGACGAGGTATAACGTTTTATCAAGCATCTAAGGAGCTGTTCCCATGGGGACGGCTCCTTTTTCTATGCTGACCTGCGCGACCGGATGAGTGGTCGGTTCGTGTCCGTTGACGGTAAAGACGTTATCAAGACTCGATAAACCCCGCCGCGCGGTTACAATGCAACAAGGCATCTATATGGCATTCGATATAAAGGAGAAGGGTAATGCCGATTAATGATCCCGAGAAGTCGGAGAATATGCGCAAGTCCATCCGCGTGTATTCCGGTTCCTCCAACCGTCCCCTCGCTCAGAAGATCGCTGAGTACCTTGGGGTCGAGCTTTCGGGCCTTACGCTAAAGCAGTTCGCCAATGGTGAGATTTACGCCCGCTACGACGAGACCGTCCGCGGCGCCGACGTCTTCCTGATTCAGTCCGTGGCCGGCGGCAACGTCAATGACATGCTCATGGAGCTGCTCATCGCCACCGACGCTGCCAAGCGCGCATCTGCCCGCTCCATCACCGCCGTCATCACCCACTACGGCTATGCCCGCCAGGACCGCAAGGCCGGCCCGCGCGAGCCCATCACTGCCCGCCTCGTCGCCAACCTGCTCGAGCGCGCCGGCGTCAACCGCATCATCACCCTCGACCTGCACCAGGGCCAGATCCAGGGCTTCTTCGATATCCCGGTTAACCACCTGTCCGCACTGCCGCTGTTCGGCCAGTACTACAACGACATGCACTTCGACACCGACAACCTGGTTGTCGTGTCCCCCGACGTGGGTCGCGCCAAGGCCGCCAAGAAGCTGTCCGACATGCTCGGTTGCGATCTCGCCATCGCCCACAAGGGCCGTCCGCGCCACAACGCCGCCGAGGTCATGGGCATCATCGGTGACATCAAGGGCAAGACCTGCATCATCAATGACGACATGATCGACACCGCTGGCACCCTGTGCGCCAACGTCAAGGAGCTCAAGGCCATGGGCGCCGGCGACATCTACGTGTGCGCCACCCACGGCATCTTCTCCGGCCCGGCCATCGAGCGCCTGAACGACGCCCCCATCGTCGAGTGCGTCGTCACCGACGCCATCCCCGTCGAGGTCGGCGGCAAGATCAAGACCATCTCGGTCGCCGAGGAGTTCGCTCAGGCCATCTCCGCCGTTTACCACGAGGAGCCCGTCTCCACGCTCGTCGGCGGCGACTTCGCACTGTAATCCAACGCGCATCGCATCATCTTTGATGCTTTTAAAGGGTCGGAAGCTCGCTTCCGACCCTTTTTCTATCCCTCGCCAACCTTCCCTGGACAATTAGTTCAGATACGTATTTTTTTAAAACCCCAAAGGGCCGTTCGGAGCCTTCTGAGCTCCCCGGCGGATGCCATGCCGCCCAATGCTCATCGTTTTCGAGCACAACCGCCGCATATTTACCCTCAAATCGCCCTCGAAGGCCCTTAGAAACGCCTCGAACGCCCGCCGTCTTATACGTATCTGAACTAACTGTCCAGTAGCTATCGTCAACCTTCGCGGCAGAGCTCAATTTCCTGCAATCCCCTCAACCGATTCCATCGATTTCATAACACCCAGCCGTTCATGGCGCGCAGCGCCCCGCTGAGCGAAAAGAACGGTATGGCGGTCGCATTCTGCCGCCAACTTAGTACGTTATAGCTATGACGACCGTGATTTCACATCTCTCCGCCCTCCGCGCAATTCGTCGCGCACGACGGGCGTACTCTGCCCTACCCTGGGACTCCGTTGATAGTGAACAGCAAGCACAGGCCTTGGCTAGCTGCATTCCCAATAATGACGCGATAGACTTTGGCGCACTTTCGATACTCGACGCCTGGAATGAAGATGATTCCGAACTGCTCGATCTTCTCGTTTCAAGCGAAGACAACAGACGCCCCGACAAGCGACTTCTTCAGCATATTCTCTCCGCTCCTCTTCCTGAAGGTGCAATTATGCACGTCGAGGCCGACATCTACGCAACGTCTCCTGCCATGACAGCCATGCTTTGTTCCAAAAATGAATCAGTCGCCAAAACCTTGATGCTTCTCATGGAACTGCTCGGAACCTACTCCCTTCCTCCCGGGGCAACATACCCCATTGCCTATGACGACGTCTGGCCCAAGGGCGATGGCTACGAAGCGATGGACGACCTCGATTGCCGGGGCGATCAGTCGGCGGCCGAACAGCAGAACGAAACCCGCTACGAACAGGCGCACTACAAATGTGAGCCCGCCACAACTATCGAAGAGCTTGAGGCGGTCGCGCGCTTCGCCAAAAGTAGCTCATACACCTCGTTTCGCACGGCAGTCAATCTCGCCCGACCCGGATCTGCATCCCCAGCCGAATCCCAAATGTTTGCCGTTCTCGGAGCGCCCATGCGCTTTGGCGGATTCGGATGCTGCAGCCTGCCCATGGGAGGCCTGCTACTCAACCATCGAATCGACTTCGACACTCTTGCGGTCAACATGTCCTCCGGCATCCCTTACGCCATCTGCGACCTATATTGCCCGGCAGCCGGGGTCGACAACGAATACAACGGAATTGGGCATGAGCTTCAAAACGCTCGCATCCACGATGGCAATCGAAATAATGGACTCAAAGCAATGGGCATCCACGTCCTGGTTATCAATCGCGACCAAATGAAAGACCTTGTTGCACTCGAAGCCTTCGCCCAAACGATGCATCGACTCGCGGGAGTCCGATTCCGGTATCGCATCAAGGGCTATCGCAAGCGTCAGGCCGCTTGGCTCAACGCTCTGCGGGCCGGAATCGGCCTTGCGCCGGTCTAAACGGCGAATCACCCGTGCGCCGTCGAGCAGGGCTGGACAGTCAGTTCAAATACGTATAAATGGACACAGTGAATTAGGCTGTTTTGCAGCTATCTCTATACCATTCTCCCTATTTGAAGGCAGGGTAGACTTCAAAACGGCGCCATATGGACTAACTAAAGCTCCAAAACAACGCATCGGCATCGAATTAAGCACTTCGAGTCCTCAGAACTTATACGTATCTGAACTAACTGTCCACCTCGGATTTTGACGGCCGTCCAAACGCCCCCAAACAACCTCAATTGCCCTCCATTTGACAGTGGCAACAGGGTCGCTCACCATAGCAGGCGACAAATCAACGAAAGGATGAACATGGCAGCTGCACAGCCGCTCAAGATTCGTATGGTTGCCGGGCTTGGCAACCCGGGCGAGGAATATGCCGAGACCCGCCACAACGCCGGCTTTAAGGCAATCGACGAGCTGGCCCGTCAGGCCGGCGTCACGTACTGGAAAAACCAGGCCGGCGCCGAGGTCGCGCTCATCAACATCAACGATCCCGAGGAAGAGGGCGGCAAGCGCCGGATCGTGCTGGTCAAGCCGCAGTCGTACATGAATACCTCGGGCGGTCCCATCTCCAAGCTCTGCCGTGAGTACAAGATCAAGGCCGAGGAGCTGCTCGTCATCCACGACGAGCTCGACATTCCCGCCGGTGATGTGCGCGTCAAGGTGGGCGGAGGCCATGCCGGTCACAACGGCCTGCGCTCCATCATCGACAAGATGGGCAGCCGCGACTTTAGCCGCATCCGCACCGGCATCGGCAACCCTCCCGGCAAGATGGCCGTGGCAGACTACGTACTCAAGCAGCTGCGCGCCCGCGAGGCCGAGGATTTCCAGGACACCTGCGCCCGTGCCGCCGACGCTGCCGGTCTGGCCATCGTCCACGGCGTAATCTACGCCCGCGATCACGTAAACGGCGCCGCTTCCGCCAACGGCAAGCACTAAAACCTGCCAAAATAAACCTGTCCCTTTTTGGCAGGTCACTTTTCCCACCTGCCGAAGATACACGCAAGCGACATGCCCATGAGGGTATAATTTGCACCGTATGTCTGCACAACGCCTGTGCGCGTACGGTTCTAATCGGGCTGCCGTCCATTTCCGTGGAGGCACGGTTCGGTCGCCCTAACAAGAGAGGGGTTCTATGTATAAGATCCTGGAGAAGACGCAGTTCTCGGAGAAGGTGTTCAAGTTCCGCATCGAGGCGCCCGCAATCGCCAAGCATGCGCATGCTGGACAGTTCCTCATGGTTCGCGCCAACGAGACGGGCGAGCGCGTCCCGTTCACCCTGGCCGGCTGGAACGGTGACGAGGGCTGGGTCGAGTTCATCTTCATGGTGATCGGCAAGACCACCGAGATGCTTTCCACCTACGAGGCCGGCGAGTCGCTGCGCGACGTCGTGGGCCCGCTGGGCGTTCCCACCGAGATGGCCGAGGGCCCCTGCGCCGTCATTGGCGGCGGCGTCGGTCTGGCAATTGCCTTCCCGGTCGCCAAGCACCTGGTCGAGACCGGTCACGAGGTGCACGCCATCATGGGCGCCCGCACCAAGGACCTCCTGCTCATGGAGGACCAGTTCCGCGAGCTCCTCGACGAGGACCACATCCACATCACCACCGACGACGGCTCCTATGGCGAGCAGGGCGTTGTCACCGCTCCGCTGGAGCGCCTGCTGCAGGACAAGGCCGTGAGCCAGGTCTTCTGCGTCGGCCCCGTTCCGATGATGAAGTTCTCGACCCTCACCGCCCAGAAGTACGACACCCCCATCACCGCGTCGCTCAACCCCATCATGGTTGACGGCACCGGTATGTGCGGCTGCTGCCGCGTCGAGGTGGGCGGCGTGACCAAGTTCGCTTGCGTCGACGGCCCCGACTTCGATGCCACCCTGGTCGACTGGGATGACCTTCGTGCCCGCCAGGCCGCTTACCGTTCCGAAGAGGGCGAGTCCCTCAAGGCCTATGAGGAAAAGAGCTGCGCATGCCACTAGTTAACGGTCGTTTCGTTGCCGATATGAAGTCGCCCCGCACCCCCGATAACGAGGAGCCGGCTGCCGAGCGCGCCTGCGACTTCCGCCCCGTCGACAAGGGCTTCACCGAGGAGATGGCGCTGGCCGAGGCCGAGCGCTGCCTCAACTGCAAGAAGCCGTTCTGCGTTGAGGGCTGCCCCGTCAACATCAACATCCCCCGCTTTATCGAGCAGATCCGCGAGAAGGACTTCGGCGGCGCCCTCGATACCATCCGCGAGGACTCCATGCTTCCCGCCATCTGCGGCCGCGTTTGCCCGCAGGAGAACCAGTGCGAGGGCAAGTGCATCCGTGGTAAGAAGTCCGAGCCCGTGGCCATCGGTCAGCTCGAGCGCTTCCTGGGTGACCGCCCCGAGCTCGCCTCCACGCCCAAGATGGCCCCCAAGAACGGCAAGAAGGTCGCCGTCGTCGGCTCCGGCCCGTCCGGCATCACCTGCGCCGGCGAGCTCGCCCGCAACGGCTTTGACGTCACCGTCTTCGAGGCTTTCTTCACCGGCGGCGGCGTGCTGGTCTACGGCATCCCCGAGTTCCGTCTGCCCAAGGCAGTCGTCAAGCGCGAAATTGACGGCCTGGAGGACATGGGCGTTAAGTTTGAGTACAACTCCGTCGTGGGCAACATGGCCACGGCCGAGGAGCTGTTCGAGCAGGGCTTCGACGCCATCTACGTGGCGACCGGCGCCGGCCTGCCCAAGTTCCTCAACGTCCCCGGCGAGAACCTGCCCAACGTCTTCTTCGCTAACGAGTACCTCACCCGCGTGAACCTGATGAAGGCCAACAAGTTCCCCGAGTACGACACCCCCACCAAGCACGGCAAGAACGTCGTCGTCTTTGGTGGCGGCAACGTGGCTATGGACGCCGTCCGTACCGCCAAGCGCCTGGGCGCCGAGCACGCCATCATCGCCTACCGTCGTACCGAGGACGAGATGCCCTGCCGTCGCGCCGAGCTGCACCATGCTAAGGCCGAGGGCGTCGAGGTTCTGCCGCTCGTTTCCCCGCTCGAGTTTGTCGCTGGCGAGGACGGCTCCGTGTGCGCCGTCAAGGTCCAGAAGATGGAGCTCGGCGAGCCCGACGAGTCCGGCCGCCGTCGTCCGGTTGCCATCGAGGGTGCCATCGAGGAGATCCCCTGCGACGTCGCGATCTCGGCTATCGGCACCAACGCCAACCCCTTCGCTGCCAAGATCGGCGGCAAGATGGAGCTCAACAAGTGGGGCTACATCGTCGCTGACGAGGAGACCGGCCAGACCACCGATCCCCGCATTTGGGCCGGCGGCGACATCGTCACCGGTGCCGCTACGGTCATTCTGGCGATGGGCGCCGGCAAGAAGGCCGCCGCTTCCATCACCAAGAGCCTGCTGGGCGAGTAATCACCTACAGCGCTAGCCATGAAACGGCAAAGTCCCCGTCGAGCACACGCCCGGCGGGGACTTTTTTGTGCCGGCCGTCCAAACCACCACAAAGGGGACAGGCACCTTTGTGGTGGTTTGGGACTTGCCTGGTCGTTTCGTCTCAATCTGTAACACCTTGAGTCCAAATATCTGGCTTGGCGTTACAGATTGAGATTTTGTAAAAGCCGAGAATGGGCGCCGCCACCAAAACCTAGCGCTTGCGGCGCTTGGTCACGGCGACGCCGGCCGCGGCAACGGTTGCGCCGGCGATGCCCAGGGCGGCGACCGTCATCGCAGTGGTGTCTCCCGTGTTGACGAGCGCCGCTCCATCGGACTTCTTGCCGTTTTCGCCCTTACCCTTGGACTTGTCCGTCGTCACTGTGGTCGTCGTCGAAGTCGAACCACCCGCAGGAGCCCCGGTACCGCCAGAGCCATCCGCACCGCCACCCTGCTCGCCACCGCCAGGCGTCGGCTTGGGTTCCGGCTTGGGCTCGGGCTCCGGCCCGGGCTCCGGCTTGGGCTCAGGCACCGCCTCATCGGTCACTGTAATCGTAATGTTCAGACGCTCGGAATACTCGCTGTACGACATGCCAGGGCGTTGTGCCGCAATGCGCACATACATGTTGCTATCGAGCGCAATAGGCTCGATGTACTTTACGCGGCCTTCGTCACGGCAGGGGCAGGTGTCGTTGGTGGTGTACCAAATGGTCGCGTCATCCTCCGCCGAAAGCTCCAGCTTCGTACCCTTGGGCACCGTAATGTAATTCTCCTTGGGCGACCACGAGCCAAACGTCGTCGCACCAATCGTCGCCGCCGGTCGCGCCGGTCGCACGGCCTCGGCAGACACGCGCACGTCAACCTGCTTGGACAGAGCCGTGCCATCCACCGCCGCCGTCAACGTCGTCAAACCGGGCAGAGCACCATGCAGCACAAACGTCGCCGCGCCGTCCTCGCCCGTCACGGCCTGGGTGGCATCGACAGAGCAGATAGCCGAGGACTCCAGCCCAACACTAACCTTGGCGCCCGCAAACGGCTTGCCCGCCTTATCGGTCACATATGCCACCAGCTTAAAGTCGCCGCCCTCAAGCATGGTCACAGCTTGTTCCACGTTGAGCTTGAGTCTGTCGGCACGAACGCCCACGGCAAGCTCCCCGCTTGCCCAGCGCGACATGGCCGTGCCGGCATAGTTCCGAACGCCATCAAGCTCAAACGCCACCGTCGAGCCCGCCTCACGCGCATCGGCATAGCGAATGCGCAGCACGCGCGACAACGGCTTGCCATTGGGATCGTCCTGCTTGTCGAGCCACGTATACGTCACGTCGCCCAAGCCCTGCGCGCACAATGCGACCAGGGCATCGTCGCTCGCATCCATATACTGCGCAAACTCAACCTCGATGCAATCGGTATAGGCATGGGCCGAAGCCACCTCGGGCGCCGCCGTCGACACCAAGCCAATGTTCACCTCAGTCTGAATCGGCGGCACGCGCAGCCAATCCGAACGCGCCTCCTCATACCCGTCCTTGGTCACGCGCACCTGATACCAGCCGGTCGGCGTATTCCAGTTGTACGCACCGTCCGCACCCGTTGCAAGCGGATTGTCCTGCTCATACTCCTCGGCATCCCAACGCGTGGCATTGGTGCCGGTGGCATCGTCGGCGCTCCACAGCTCAACCGTTGCACCCTCGACCGTATTGGACAGCAGGCCCTCATACACCACGCCCGCAGGGTCGGGTGCAGCCTTGGCAGCCACATGGCGGTAACGTGCCTCAAAGATCGACTGCATCTTCTCGTCCGAAATCAAGCCGTCCTTGTTGGCGTTATAGACCTCGGCATCGGTCAGCTCGCCCCAGTTGACCGTAATACGATTCTGGCACGCGCGCTCCACCTGCTCACAGGCGACATCGTAGGCGCACTCAGCATTGGTCAGCTTAATCGCGCGCTCCGAACCCACGCTGGTCGAAGCCGCATCATAGGCAGCGCCCACCACGGTACCCGCCGAACCGGCCGTCAACACGCCGGCGATTGTCATAATGGAGCCCACTGCCACATCGGTGCTGTCGTGGCAGAGCTGGCGATACAGCAGATCCTCAAACGCACGCGCCTTCTCCATGGCGTCACGCAGCGCGTAAATGCACTTCCAGTCGTCCTCGGTCTTCTCGGGCTTGGCAAGCAAGCGCGTATGCTGAAGCTCATAGCCCTCGCGCTCGCCCTTCACCTTCTGCATACGGACGTTCACGTTCTCCCAGTTCTTGCTGGCATCGTTCACGCCGTAAATGCCGGTAAAGATGCCGATGCCCTGGGTCGCCGCGGGAAACGCCTGGCCGGTCGCCTTCCACGCATCGGTCTTAAAGACCTGTCCGAACATCTCGCACTCGATCTTATAGCTCTTGAGCGAACGGATCGTGCGGATGAGCTTCATATGGGCGCTCACGTCGCCGTTGAGCTTCCAGGCCATGAGCCATCCGCGCACCTTGGAGTTGTTGAGGCTATGGACCACATTCCAGTTGTCGTACAGGTTGTCCAGAATGTCGCACTGCATGGCAATCGAGTTAAACAGAAGCGCCTGGTTCTTGTTGTTATTGGAGTTCTCGATAAATTCCGACTCTATATAGGCCGTCTGCTCGCCATCGGGCGCGGCGACCTTAAAGCCCTTGACGGTATCGTCATCAGCCGCCTTGTAGCTCAGCGAGCTGCCGAGCGCCTGGCCCAAATCGTTAAACCCGCTCGTCGACTGCCCGTTGTACTCGCTGGCCTTAATGCCCGCACACTTGTTGAGCGCCGCAGCGGTTGCGTCATTCCAGCTTCCGTATTGGTTGAGCTGGCCGATACCCATCGACTGGCCCACCAGATCCTCGGCCTGCTGGGCAATAAACTCCGCTCGCGACGCATGGTCGACGAGCTCCTTGATGGCGGCCGCATCCGCAGCGTTCGCGCCCTGGGCCGCCGCGAGTTCCTGATACCAATCCTCGCTGGTGCCGTAAGCATCCTCAAAGATCATCCTGTCCACGTTGACGCCATAGCTGTCGCCCTGCTTGGTCAGCAGCGCCGACGAGCCGCCAACCGCAGCCTTAAGCTCGGCGGCAAACTGCGCCGCCTCGTCGTTGCCAGCATCATCACCCTCGCCGTCGCTGGCGGCAGGGGCACGGCGGGCCTTGCGAGCAGTTCCACCTTGGGCTTCGTCCTCTTTACCGTCCTTGTCCTCCTCGGCAAACGCATCGGCGACCATCTGGTCAATCGCGTCGTTAAAGGCCTCGTCGACATCATTAAACGAGTTATCCATCATATACTCGTGCCACTGCTGCACAGCATTCGAGAACTCCTGTTGGCGCTCCTCAGCCGCGGCGGAATGCTTTTTGGCCGAAGCGTTGGCATCAAAACTCAGCATGGTCATAAGCTGAGCATTGGAGATGCGGTAGGTCTGCGGCATAAAGATCTGCTCAAAGTTTCCGCAGTTCACATAGGTCGAGTCATTCGCCTTGTTAAACTCGTCGAGCAGCTTAAGGTAACCCTCGTCCACATACTCCGCCACATAGCGCACACGGGTGCCCTCGCGCGACTTTTGAGTCAGAGGAATCGTCACCGTCTTGCCATCCACGCAGTCCACGTACAGGTCGAGCGTGTCGGCGGCCTCTTCGTTTCCCACCTCGAGCGTGATGTCAAAGGTCCAGTAGGCGTTCTTCTTTTGTGGCAGATGATGGAAGGTCCACAGGCTCTTGCCGGTGTCCTTGCCGTCCTTGACCAGGCTTTGCGTACCGCCACGATACGTCACATCAAAGTTCCAGACCGAAGTGCCCGGAACATAGCGCACATAATTGCGAGCCGTCACATCGGCGGCAGCCGCGGCAACGTCGGTCGAACCCACACGCGCCTCGAGCATCACGCGCTCGGCGGCAAGCGTATCCTGCGGCAGGTCGTATTCAATCTTGGCACGGCCGAGTTTATTGGTCTTGCCGGTGTACTTTGCAGCCGACGAGCCCGTCCCCACGGTGAGCTGCACGCTCTTGCCCGGCGCCGCATAAACGTAGGCCACATTGCCCAGCAGGCTGTGAACGTCGGTGCTGTCGACCTCGATGCACGATCCGCTAACCTCGAGTGTGGTGCTTCCCAGCGGCAATGTCACCTCGCCCAGCGTAATAAGCGGCGAGACGACATAGGTGCCCGCAGTCTTGGGCTTAAAGCGCACGAACACATCGGCGCCCATGCCCTTCTTCATATTGAGAACGAGGTTGTCGCCCTCCCAAGTTGTGTCAACCCACCCGGCATCGGAGCTGGCGCCGGCTTCGCGAGAGCCTGCGGACACATCCTCGACGGCATCCTTGGCCAGCGGAATCTCAATCTTGGCAGCCTGGCTGTCCTTGAGCTCGTAATGAATGCGCAGCTCGGTCTCCACGCCAACGACCGCGGACGAATCAGCGATAACCGAGCCCGCCGTCAGCCCGCGCTCGGCACGATACGTCTCCACGTCAAACGTGGGGACGTCGAGCGTCACGTCGAGCTGTTTGCCGTCCTCAATCTTCACCTGCTTTTGCACGATATGCTTGCCCGCGGTCAAACCCAAGCGGCTAAATGTGGAGTAGTCCTTCGCCTGAATGTCGTAGCTCGTCTTGTTAAAGGCAACGATCGTATAGGAGCCGGCCTTAAGGCGCGGCGTTTCGGCCTTCATGATGGGCGTGGCGCCGTCATCCTCATAGCCCGTCAGATAGGTGACACCGTCGGCGACCAGCTTGCCATCGGATGCGCGGAACACGAGCACGCGGTTGGCTCCCATATACTCGCCCTTGGTGGTAACCGTCGCCGTACCCCAGGGCTTCAAGTCGATAGCGACCTTACCAGCCGAAGGCTTCACCGTCGCCGTCGCCCCACCCAGCCTGAGTCTGTCTTTGGGCTCGAGCGTTATCTCCAGATCCTGGTCCGCGTCGGCAATAGCCTGCGACACCACGAGCACCGTGCCCTGGATGCGATAGTCGTTTTCCTTGTCACCCTTGGCCGGCTTGAGGGTCTTGCCGCCGCTCTTCACCGTCAGATCGATGTTATCGAGACTATCGAGCTCAATGCGTTCGGTCTTATCCTGGCCCACAATCGGTTCAAGATAGGCCACGTTGAGCTCAATCGCGCGCGAGGCCGGAATCTTGGTAAAGTCCTCCGCCTTAATCTCTCCGATATTCCATGTGCCCGTCATCTGGTCGCCCGGGCGCGCCAGCACCATGCCATAGTAACCGCTGAGCGAAATGCGCAGGGTGGCTGCTGTCTTGGAGAGAGCGTCCGCTGTAAAGCTGCCGTCATCGCCAACCGCCAGCGGCGTGGACTGCCCCGCCTGCACGAGTGTAGCCGTCGCGCTCTGGGGAAGTTTGCCCGTCACCTGGGCCGCCTCGCCCATCCACTCAAAGGTATAGGCGGGACGCGAAGGGTCGGCCGAGTCCATCTGATCGCCGACGGCATCCGCAACCTTCTTAATCATCGAGGGGTTGCCCGCCGAGTCCGTCGCATAGGCATAGATGGTCTGGCCCTCGCTAAAAGGCATCGAGTAATCGACGCCATCGATCGTCACGTTGTTGACGTACAGGCCCCCCTCTTCAAGCTTGATGTCGGGATTCATGACGCGCAGGGTCACCGCGTTGTGGTTGGTGGTTGAGCTGCCGGCGGCGCTGGTAATGCGCGTATTGTCAAACGGCTCCAGATCAATCGACTGCACGCTCTTGGGCACAACGATTTCCTTACCGGCCAGTGCGGGATCGAGGTAAGTAAACGCGTGCGCTCCGATATATTTGACGCCGTCGCCAATCGTCACCGACGACACATGCGAGCACCCGTTAAAGGCATAGGGCCCAATCCGCTCCACCGTGCCCGGCACATTGATCTGCGTAAAGGTGAGTACCGTTGTATCCGAGACATAGAACTGCGGCACGCCGCAATAGGCGAATGCAAGATAGTCGATAGTTTTGACCGAAGGCGGCAGCGTTGCCACCACATTGTCGTCAAGTTGTTCGCAGTCCTTAAAGGCCTGCTCGGGAATCGTGGTAAAGGCCGCGTTGTTGGGCCAGGTTACCGTTTGGAGCGTCTTGCTTTTGTAGAATGCATAGCTCTTGAGCTCCTCGACCGAATCGGGCAGTGCGATCTCTTTGATGCTGCTGCCGCCCAAGCCGCCAACCGAGCGGACATGCGAATTAGGGGCGAAGGTGATCGATGTGAGCGCAGCGCTTCCCATACCCGTAAGGCTTACGACATTTTTGTCGTCGATGGTCGAGGGCACCTCCAACGTGGTAATGCCCGCGTCGCCATACTCGATAGAAATTTCGTTGGTGAGGCTATCGATCGAGAAGTAGTACTGCGCGGGGGTCTGCTCGCCGGCCACGTAGCCATCGTCGTATTCGCCCTTTACGCCCGTGGCGCCCTTCGAGGTTGCCCAGAGTTCAAGCTCCTCGTTCCAGGTTGCTTCGGCTTCGGCGGTCTCCTCTTGCTTCTGCTGCTCGGCGAGTTCCTTGCCCTCGACGAGATCGGTGGCGAGCGTACCCGCAGGTGTGCTCTCGGTCTGCCCGGCGCCCGTCAGGCCCGCCGCCGATGCAATCTCGGAGGCCGGGGGCGCAGGCGTGTCACCGGCATCGAGCGCTGTGGGGTCGGCAGCGCCGGCATCGGGCATGGGGCCGGCGGAAGCAGAGTCTGACGTTTGGGCGTCAGCCGAATCGGCGGAAGCGGCGTCGCCTGCTTGGCCGTTATCCGTCTGTACAAAAGTGCCGTCGGTGTTGAGGGCCTCGGCAAACACGCCCGCGGGCAACGAACCCGTCACCATGGTGAGGGTCACAGCGACAACGGTCAGGCGGCAACAAAGCGCTCGAACAGTGGTCCACCTCATGGTCGTTCCTTTCCTGAAAACCAAAAGTCATCCAGCGTAATCGTCGTCCAAAAACAAAGCGAACGGTAGGTTCATATATACGAACCTACCGTTCTACCTGCGCAAACCACCACAAAGGGGACAGGCACCTTTGTGGTGGTTTTGGACATGCTTGGTCGTGGCGGAGCACCAAAACCTAACGCTTGCGGCGCTTGGTTGCGGCGATGCCGGCGGCGGCTACGGTTGCGCCGGCGATGCCTAGGGCGGCGACCGTCATCGCGGTGGTATCCCCCGTGGTAGCCAGGACAGCATCGCCCTTCTTGGCCTGCGTGGTTTTCTCAACCGTCTTGGCCGTGGTGGTTGTCGTGACCGGTTTAGCCGCGGGCTTGGTCTCGGGCTTCACCTCGGGCTTGGGCTCAGGCTTGACCTCAGGCTGCGGTGTCGGCTTGGGATCCGGCGTAGGCTGCGGATCGGGAGCCGGCGTGGCTTCAGGCGTAAAGGTCAAATCGGTGTTGAGCCACAGGGTGTAGATCCAGCCGCTCTCGGGATCAACTACACTCGCTTCGCCCATCTGGTAGCCGCACTCCTGGCCGTTGATCACCAGCTTGGTGTCGGGTGTGAAGTAGAAGCCGCGCGCGGCCTTGAGGTAGATGCCGTAGCGATAGGTCACGCCGGGTTTAAAGGCGTCGATGTGATTGGTGATGTGCTGGTCCCAAAACTCAACGGAATTCACCTCACTGCCGTCGCTACCCGTCCAGTACTCACACTGAGGAAGGGAATTGGAGCCCGTCGGAACATTCGCCGTAAAGACCGGCTTATCGCCCGCCTTAAAGGTGGTCGTGGCGCCGTTGATCTCGATAACGTCGATGGCACGCCATTCGTCAATCGGCTGCTCGCACAGCATATTGTCAGCATCGGGCGCGAAGACGCCGTTGACGGTCTTGATGTGGTGCGCCCAATGACCGTTGACGTGCATCATGCAGTCTTCGGCCACGGTATTGTCGCCCTTGAGCCTCAGCTCAACGGAGTACATGTAGAACTTGCCCTCTTCGAAGTGTTCGATCCTCCTCGCGCCCGTCGGATACTTGGCAGGATCGGAATACCAGAAGGCAACGGGCGTGAGCTCCGCAGGGTCGCTGCCATCCATTTCCTCCCAGCACTCGTAGGCGATCTCGTACTTGTCGGCATCGGCAGTGGGGATCGTCGCGGTCGCGCGCGGCGCCTCGCCGGGCGCGTAGTCGGTCTTCACGTCGTTGACGTCCAGGTTATGGATGGCTTCGTTTTCTGACGCAACAAGCGTAATTTCGCTATTGATGGCGTAGCGGAGGTAATAGTCGTACCTGGTTTCGTTGACGGTAATCGAGCTGCCCGGCTGATAGGCGTTGAAGATATCATCGGGATCCCCAACAATGATGGCACCGCCCTCATAGTCAGTTCCGGTATACGTCAGTGCCGCGCCAATATAAAGAACCTCATTGCGCGTGAGTCGATACGAGCCGCCCGCCGCGCCACCCGTAAAGGTCAGCGTCAGCCTCATGTGATCGCCAACAGGCTCAAAGTGAGCCGTCACATCGGACATAGATGTGTCCTGGACTTCAGCCAGGGTGCCCGAAACAGCATCGACCCGGTAGTACTTGGTTTCGACAAGTTCGCAGAGCGGCTCATCCGGCATGCCGCCCTCAACATCGGGAAAATCATAGGTATACGACTGACCCTTTTCGAGCGTGATGTTGCCCGGAAGCACACAGTCCGTATAATGATCGACCACGGTCGTGTTGAAGTTGACGCCACCCGGGTTCTCGATGGCGTCGGTCACGCCACAGGGCATGATGGCGTCATTCGCCGGCGTGGCGGCGTTGTCGCTGGGAGTGTTTTGTTCGGCGGGTGTCGCATCGTTCACCGTTGCCGCCGGTGCGTCCTGCTGAGCCTGCTGAGGTTCTGCCGTGGATTGCGCCACCGGAGCCGCGTCAGCCATCGGCGCAGCCGGGGCCACCGGTACCGGCGCCGGAGCCGCCGTATCCTCCGCAACCGTCGGCGTCACCGGAGCCGCGGCGACCTCGCCCGTCGCAGCGGCGGGATCGGCATATTCGGTCGCCAGCGCCACGCTCGGCAGCAGCAACTGACCGACCATAAGCGCACACGCGCCGGCACAAGCGATTTTGGCACCTACACAACGCCAGGTACCATGAACCAACGAGCAGGTGCGCTCGCGCTGAGTTTGCTTATCAAAGCGGCTTCCGTACATAACGGCCTCCTTGGTCGCAGGGGCATACCACCACAAAGGTGCCCGTCCCCTTTGCGGTGGTCCTGTACCACCAAGATGTGCAAAATGACTCCGCACGCCTAGGTTCGTAGATGTGAACCTAGGCCTCTACCTGCGGTTTAATTCAATATGATTTCACCATCGCCACACTCGTCCCAGGAACGCTACAATCGAGGACACGATTATTCGTCCATCCAAAGGACCGTTCTTGAACCTGAGTAAGCCTAAAATCAACGCGCTTCTGGCACTTGCGCTCTTTACCTTTGTCTTTCTTGCCGCCGAGTTTCGATTCGACATTAATGTCGGGCTGCTCGCCGGTGCCGAGCGTGTTGTGATTGCGCAGGGCTTCATCCTCGGCGCCAGCGTGATCGGCTTTATCGGATATGCGCCGCTGCTCGGGCTCGCACAGCGCAAAAGCCGGCCTCAGGCAGTTGTCAGCGCCGCCGTCCCCATCGCCATCTTGGGGTTGGCTCAGATTCAGTCCCCCACGAGCCCGCTTGCGCTCGAGATTCTGGGATGCCTCGCATTCCTCGGACTCGGCCTACTGGGCGGCGCGGCACACCATGCCTTCGCAACGACATTCCAAGACGATCCCAAGCTCGCCACCGGTGCGGGAGCAGCCTATGCCGCGGGCATCCTGATGCAGTTCGCCATCAACCTGCTCAATTGCGGCGGCATCGCAGAGCTCATCGTCCTTGGCACAGCGACGATCGCTATCTCCGCCCTCAGCGTCGTTCCCCAAAAGGCTGCTGAGAGCTCCAGCCCCGCCATCAATCCCTTTGTTGAGCCATCGCACGCCCTTGCCAAGCAGGCGTGTTGGAGCATCGCGCTCGTCATGATTCTGGCCTGTCTGTTCTCTACTCTCGATAACGTGGTCACGTTCTCCAACGCCCACGGCACCATCGCCGTGCAGACCTGGCCGCGCCTCTTTTTGGCAGCGAGCGGTCTTGCCGCCGGTCTTATCTTTGATCTTGCCGAGCGTCGCTACATGGGACTCGTCATGTTCGGCGTCACGGTACTCTCCACCATTTCGGTCTTAGCCGTCGAAGCAGGAGCCGATCCCAACCTGGGCCTCATTGTCTTTTACCTGAGCTCGGGCTTTTTTGTCACGTTCTGTACCGCCACGTTTACTCAGCTGGCACCGCGCATGCACGTGCCCGCCTTCTGGGCCGGCATGGGCCGTGCAGCCAATAACGTGTGCGCGTTCACCACGTCGGGCGTCTCGCTTGCGCTTGTGACCTCTGGCAACGTCGCCCTCATCATGATTGGCGCGGTCGTGCTTCTCGTCGCCGCCTGCGCGGCATTTGTGGCAGCCGGCCTGTTCCGCCTACCCCAAACCGAGCAGGAGCGCGAACATCAACAGCTTGCCGAGGAGGCGCTGGCAGCACCGAGTATCGAGGAGCAGCGTCAGGTCTTCATCACCGATCACGCTCTCACCCCACGCGAAGTTGACGTGCTGGTGGCTGTGACCCAAGATGAGCGCCCGCTCAAACAGGTCGCCGAGGAGCTTGGTATCTCGATGCGCATGGTACAGCGCCACCTGAGCTCCATTTATCAAAAGACCGACACGCAGACGCGCGCCGGTCTCACCAAGGCCTTTCCCTCGGCCTAAAACAAAAACCACCACAAAAGTGCCTGTCCCCTTTGTGGTGGTTTTGGTCGGCTAGCCTTCGAGCTGGGCCACTTTGTAGCGGTAGGCCGCCGCGATGACGTCTTTGCAGCCCTCGCGACCCAGCTTGGCGCGATTGACGACGATGTCTTTACCGCTCGTCATCTTCCACTTTCCGGCGCTATAGCGCTTATAGAACGCCTCGCGCGCCTTCTGCTGCTGCTTGACCAGCTTGGCGCCCTTCTTTTTATTAAGGCCACGCTTCTTGCGCACGATCTCGACGCGGTCCTCAAAGGGTGCGGTCACCAACACGGCAATGTGGTTGGGATTGTTACGCAGCAGGTAATCGGACAGACGGCCTTCGATAATGCAGCTCTCGGTCTCGCCCAGATCCAAAATCACCTGGCTCATCTTTTGGAACAACTTATCCGAGTACGAACGCGCATCGTAGCGGTCGGGCAGAAACGCCATGTTCTCCACGGCCAGACGCTCGTCGTAGGCGGCCATCTTATCGAGCGACTCGCCCGCGCGCAGCGACGCACGCACCAGCAGCTCGTTGTCATACAGCGGAATCCCCAACTCGTCGGCAAGCATGCGACCAATCTCGTGGCCCTCGGCACCAAAATCGCGCGCGATGGTAATGACCACAGGATTCTTCTTATTCTCCAGATCGCTCATCGCGATTCCTTTCTAACAAATGAGAAAAAGGCAGTCTCTGTTTCCCATTTTGTCACTTACGCCGGTCCTGGTTTCCCAAGTGCGGCAGATTGCCCCGAAAGAGGAGCGCCGCGTACTAAATGTACGCAAGCGACGATTGAGGGGCAAGGTGCCGTGCTTGGGGAAGCAGGACTATGCGGCCACCATTCGCCTCTGATATGCCCTCACCAGCAACGAGATACCAAAGTTGAGCACAAAGTACATCGCAAACACCAGGCCGTAGAGCATAAGCACCTGCGACAGGTCGATCGCATGGGCCATCACGACGTTTGCCGTGTACATGAGCTCGGCCACGTTAATGCCCGAAAGATACGAGCTGTCCTTGATGACGGTCGTGCACTGGCTGAACAGCGCCGGAATGATCGTCTTAAACGTCTGCGGCAGAATGATGTAGCGCATGGTGGCAAAAAAGCCAAAGCCCTGGCTCTGCGCTGCCTCAAACTGGCCGCGCGGAATCGAGTTGAGGCCGCCGCGCACAATCTCGGCCATAACAGCGCTGGTAAACAGCGTAAAGGCTATGGTCGAGATCACAATGTCCAAACCCTGCACCGTAAAGTAGATAAACAGAATCCATAGCAGGTTCGGCGTGCAGCGGAACAGCTCAATGTAGGCGCTCACCAAAATACGGAACGGACGGGGCGCATAGCTCTTGATGAGCGCCAGCACCGTGCCAAAGATGAGCGAGAAAAAGATCGACAGCACCGAGATCTCGATGGTCTTAACAAAGCCGCCCCAAATGTAGAGCAGGTTGGTCGCGTTGAAGATTTCCATGCGCTAGGCCTCCTCTACGTTGTCGAGCCCCAGCTCGGCCAGGCTCACGCCGCGCGGACGCTCCTTGGAGCGGCGCTCGAGCCACTGCACCAGCATGGCGAGCGGAAAGCAGATGATGAAGTACATAAGGCAGCAGACGATGTATCCCTGCAGGTAACCGTACAGACTCACAAAGTTGTCGGAACGGTACATAAGGTCGCCGCCGGCTACGAGCGCCAGCACCGACGTGTTCTTGACCAAGTTGAGCGCCTGATTACACAGCGGCGGCAGGATGATCTTGAACGTCTGGGGCAGCACGATGTACCAGTAAGCCTGCGCGCGGGTGAAGCCCTGGCTCTGGGCAGCCTCCATCTGACCGCGCGGGACGGCCTCGATGCCGGTGCGAATGACCTCCGAGATATAGGCCGCGTGATACAGACCCACGCCCAAAAAGCCCAGCACAAACGGCGCAATACGCACCGGCTGGTCAGCGCCGGTTATGGCCTGCAAAAACTGCGGGCCGGCCATGTACATAAAGAGCACCTGTACGGGCAGCGGAGTGTTCTGGTAAAACTCCACGTACACGCGGCTGATGGCACGCAGCACGCGCGAACGGGTGGTCGAGAACACGCCCAACAGCGTGCCCAGCACGAGCGACAGCAGCAGACCGGCAATAACCACCTGCAGCGTCACGCCAAAGCCCTCCCAGAAGGGCCCCATGTTTTGAAATGTCGTCGACCAGCGGTCGGCGTCAAACAATCCTTCGAGCATTTGATTCCTTCCTTGGACGATGCGCCTACACAAGACCCCAGGTCTTGACCTCTTGATCGAGCCAGCCGTCGGCCAGGCGATCGCAGACCACCCGATCGACCACGGCCGAAAGGTCGCAGTCCTTCTTGGTCGCCACGCCGTAGCCCTGCTCGCCAAACTTGACCTCGGGCTGCAGCAGCTCGACGGTCTCATTCATATAGCCGGCCAGCGTGGAGCGGTCCATGGCAAAGACGTCGATATTGCCGGCGTCGAGCGAACTCTTGATGATGGGATAGCCGCTAAAGGCCCTAAATTCGGGCTCGCAGCTAAAGCCGTTATCCTTGATCATCTGCTCGATCAGGCCCTGTGTGGTGGCACCCTGGCTCACGCCGATGACCTTGCCGTCCAGGTCCTCAATCGAGGTAAAGCCCGAACGCTTCTTGACCATGAGTCCCACGTAGTCGGTGCGATACGGCGTCGAGAAATCCCAGCTCTTCTTGCGCTCGTCGGTGATGGTGTAGGTCGCCGCGACCACATCGAGTTGGCCGTTGTCGATCAGCGGGCCGCGCGTCTTGGGCGTTACATCGGTAAACTCGACCAGCTCCTGGGCGCGGGCCTCCTTGTAGCTCACGCCAAAGACGGCGGCGGCAATCTGGTAGCACAAATCGACTTCCATGCCCTCAAAGCGACCCTTGGCGGTGTCGTAATAGCCGTAGCCGGGAACGTCCTTCTTAACGCCGGCATTCAGATGGCCACGCGACTTGATGGCCGCAAGCTTGGACCCCTTGTCGGAGCCCTCGCCGCTGGTGGAGTTGCCGCAACCGGTAAGCGCGGCCCCCGTCAGCGCAAGCATACCGGCGCCCGCCAGCTGCAAAAAGTGACGGCGCGACACGGCCGCCCTCGTCATAGGCATCATGTCCATCACCGCGCCTAATGCAGAATCTTGGACAGGAACTCGCGGCAGCGCGGGTTCTCGGGGTTATCGAAGAAGTGCTCGGGCGTGCCCTCCTCCAGGATGCGGCCGTCCTCCATAAAGATGACGCGGTCGGCCACCTGGCGCGCAAAGCCCATCTCATGCGTCACGCAGATCATGGTGATGTCCTCCTGCGCGAGCTCAATCATAACGTCGAGCACCTCCTGCACCATCTCGGGGTCGAGCGCCGAGGTCGGCTCGTCAAACAGGATGATGGGCTGCTTGGTGCACAGGGCACGGGCGATGGCGATGCGCTGCTGCTGACCGCCCGAGAGGTTCTGCGGATACTCGCCGGCCTTATGCGCCATGCCGACGCGCTTGAGCGCGGCGATGGCGATCTCGGTCGCCTCCTCCTTGCTCTTCTTTTGCAGCTTGATGGGCGCGAGCGTCAGGTTGCCGAGCACCGTCATGTTGGGATACAGGTTGAACTGCTGAAACACCATGGAGCTGTACTTGCGAGCCATCTCCAGGTGATTCTTCTTGGTGAGCGGCATACCGTCGATGATGACCTCGCCCGATGTGGGCTCCTCCAGATAGTCGACGCAACGGATGAGCGTCGACTTACCCGAACCGGAAGGCCCGATCATTACGAGCTTCTCGCCGCGCTTGACGGTGAGGTTGATATCTTTGAGCACATGCAGGTCGCCAAAGTACTTGTTGAGATGCTTGATCTCGATCATGTCTGCCATGAATGTCCCTTCCCTGCGTTTACACGAATTGCATCATTGTACGGAAAGAACCACGTTTCCGCAGCCCACACTGCGCCCCTGTAAAGAACCCGCAATCTTCCACCCACTCGTTGGCACCCATTGGGGACAGACTTAAATGAGTACCCACGGGGGGCACTCATTTAAGTCTGTCCCCAATGGGTGCCCCACCAAAAAGGGGCGCGACCATGACGGCCACGCCCCTCAAGACCCGAAAATAATACAACCTCCCTTGTTGAGCATAAGTCAGCAAAAACCCGTACACGCGAGCAAGGTGACGTGAAATGAAAGGGCGCAGACCTTATGGTCGCGCCCTTGAAATTGAACGTCAGATTGCCGTGTGTGCGGGTTTGCAGCGTCGAGCCGTTACGCGGTTTGGTAAAACCGCGTAATAAATTACGCCAATTTGGCTCCGACGATCTTTGCCGCCGCAGGCTTGTCGAAGTTGCCGCCGGTGGCCTTGCCGAGTGCACCCATGACCTGGCCCATCTGCTTCTTGGACGTGGCGCCCAGCTCGGCAATGACCTGATCGATCAGGGACTCGAGTTCCTCGCCCGAAACCTGCGCGGGCAGCAGGCTCTCCAGAATCTTGACCTGCTCGGTCAGGTTGTCGGTACGCTCTTGGTCGGTGCCGGCCTTGATAGACATCTCCAGCGTCTCGCTTGTCTGCTTGATCAGACGTTTGATCATGCTGTTGACGTCTTCCTCGGTCACGTCGCGACGCTCATTGACCTCGATGTTCTTCACCTCAGCCTTAACCTGGCGAATGATAGACAGGCGAACCCTGTCCTTGGCCTTCATGGCCGCAATCATTTCCTTCTGCAGCTCTTCGTTGGTCATCTGCAAATCCTCCTCAATAGTGCGGGCGGCACTCACACGAGCGCCGCCCCATGATTACTCAGTCGTCGACGAATCGTCGGTCGAACTCTTGGTGACGCCCTTCAGGCTGACGTTGTACGGCACGTCCTTGGGCATGGGGTTAACGGTAATGTCGGCATCCTTCTTGTACTGCTCCAGCCACTCGCTATACGCAGTGCTCTCTGCCTGCGTCTTCACCACGTTGGAGACGTACTTTTTGATGGCCTTGGGCACCTGGTTGATGTCATCGACCTGATTATCGACATGGAAGTAGTCGGTGCACTTGATGATGTGATAGCCGTACGTCGACTCGACCACGTCGCTCACATCGCCCTTGTTGAGCCCCTCGAGTGCCGCCTGGTAGCTGTCGACGAAGCTGGTGAGCTTGTCCCAGCCCACGTCACCCTTCTTCTCCTTGGAGCCGGTGTCGTCGGAATACTGCTTCACGGCGTCTTCAAAGCTCAGCTCGCCGGAATTGATCTTGTCCAGGCACTCCTGCGCCTTAGCCTTGGCGGCAGCCTTGTCCTCGTCGGATGCGTCGGAATCGACCTTGATCAGGATGTTCGACGAGCGGTGGGCATCGTTGTAGTTCGACAGATTCTCGTTGATGTAATCGACGATCTCGCTGTCCTTGGGCTTGCTGGTGGGCGCCACGGCATCTTTGAGCTTTTGCTGCGCCAGGCTCTCCTTGAGCGAGCTCTTATAGGTGTCCTCGGTGTAGCCGTAGGTCTTAAGGGTCTTCTTAAAGGCCTTGGCACCGCCCGCGCTCTTGCACGCGTCCTTCCAAGCCTTCTCGACCTCCTCGTCCGACACCGTCACGCCGTTCTCCTTCTGTGCCTGTTGAAGCAGAATCTGCTGCGTGTAGGAGTCGATGAGTTGCTTGCGGTACTTCTTGGGCGTGAGGTCGTTGTCGACCAGATACTGCGCCCAGTCCTTGTCCTTGGTGTAGCCGTAGGACGTGCGCATGCTCATGATCTGCTTGGTCACGGTGTCCTCGGTGAGGTTGGTGCCGTTGATAGTGGCAGCCACACCGCCGGTAAGCTTGTAGCCCGAGGTATCCTCTGCCTGCGACATAAGGCCGGAGCACGCCATGGCCGAGACGGAAAGCAGCATCGCCAGCACGCCGATGACCACCAGAACGATCTTGACGGTCTTAGACACGTACGTCTTGCGCTGCTTCTTACGAGAGCTGGAGGCAGCGCGAGCCTGCTGCTCGGGCGTCGGCGCGGCCTCGGAGTTCTTTTTCTTATTTGCCATGTTTGGCCTTTCGCATCACGAATCGAACAAACGCCATTGTGTCACAACGCGGCCCCCGCGACAAAGGGGGCAACCCTGGCACTTGGGGACGTTCCTTTTCTGCCGGCAGTTAGGGACTGTCCCCAAGTGCCGGCTTTAAAAGTGGCGGCGGATGGCGTCGACCATGCCTTGAGGTGTGGTCTGGCCGAGCACATCGGCCGCGACATTCGCGTCCATAAAGATGTTCATGAGCGCCTGCAGGGCCTCGACCTGGCCGCCCGGCTCGGCGATGCCCAGATTGATGACGATCTGCGCCGGCACCGGAGCGCCCATGCCAGCCATAGCGTTAAATGTCACGGGCGCGGCGGGCTTTACCACCGCGATATAGGGCTTGGCTACAAACCCCGGATCGGTATGTGGAATGGCGATATTTGCCGCCGGCATGGCAAGACCCGTGGGATAGGCATCCTCGCGCATGCGGACGGCATCGAGCCAACCGGGCGCAGTGTAGCCGCGAGGCGCAAGCTCGTCCTCGAGCCGCGCAAACACCTCATCCGGCGTCGCGCACTCCCAATCAAAAAACACCAGCTCAGGCGTAAACAGCGCTTCGTTATCCGCCATGCGCTCACCTCTCTCACCTAGTCACCTGCGACGTTCTTAAACGACTAGCCATTCAAGAACGTCGCAGGTGACTACCTAAAACAAAAGGTGGCCACGCGCGCCTTGGCGCCAATGACCACCCTGACTACTCGGATAAATTGTACTGTGCGCCGCTAGCCGCGAGGCGCGTCAATTGCGACCTTGCCGCTCTCCAGCACGTGGACGCGCCCGTCGGCGAGCATCTGCACGACCTCGGGATACAGCACGTGCTCAATCGCGTGAATGTGCTCCTCAAGCGCATCGACGTCCCAGCCTTCCTCGATGGCCAGCGCGCGCTGGGCGATGATGGGGCCGTTGTCGTAGATCTCGTTGGCAAAGTGCACGGTCACGCCGGTCACCTTGACGCCGCGCGCAAAGGCATCGTCAATCGCATGCGCGCCGGTAAAGCTCGGCAGCAGCGCCGGATGCAGGTTGACCACGCGGTTGGGGAACGCCGCCAGCAGCGGCGTGTGCACCATGCGCATGTAACCGGCCATCACCACGTACTCGCAGCCGCGCTCGAGCAGCTCATGCGCGATGATCTCGTCGGCGGCGATGGGGTCGGCATAGACATCCTTGGACAGCGTGAGTGTCTGGATGCCCGCGCGCTCGGCACGCTGCAGGCCCTTGGCCGAAGGACGGCTCGACACCACAAGCTCAATCGAGGCGTTGAGCTTGCCGGCGGTGATCAGGTCGATCAGCGCCTGCAGGTTGGTACCAGAGCCGCTGATGAGCACGCCAATCTTGAGCGGCTCAGCCGTATCGGTGCCGGTCGGACGGGTGTAGGGCACAAAGCCCAGGCCCTCGGCAGCAGCCATCTGCTCGTTAGCGCTCATCGGAGTACACGACCTTACCGGAACCCTCGACGCACTCGCCCACGCGGAACGGCTTCTCGCCCAGCGCGACCAGGGCCTCGGTCACGGCGGCCTCGTCCTCGGGGGCGACGATCAGGCACAGGCCGACGCCCATGTTGAAGGTCTTGCATGCCTCGTTGCGCGCGAGCTCAGCCTGACGCGACACGTAAGTAATGACGGGCGGAACATCCCAACCCATCTCGGCGCCGTTGCGGGCGACCACGGCATCGACGTCGTCGGCGAGCGCGCGGTTGAGGTTCTCGGTAATACCGCCGCCGGTGATGTGGGCAATGGCATGAACGTTGGCGCCACCGCGGAGCAGCTCCAGAATCGGCTTGACGTAGATGCGCGTGGGGGCCAGCAGGGCGTCGGCCAGCGATGCGCCGCCGAGCGCCTCGAGCGGACGGCTTAGCTCCTCGGCCTTAGCGGCGGCCTCGGGCGTGCCCGGCTTGATGCCGTCGACGCCGATGACCTTACGCACGAGCGAGTAGCCGTTGGAGTGCACGCCGGTGGAAGGCAGGCCCAAAATCACGTCGCCGGGGCGGACGTTTGCGGGGTCGAGCATCTTGGGACGGTCGACAACGCCCACGGTAAAGCCGGCGAGATCGTAGTCGGCGGGAGCCATGACGCCCGGGTGCTCGGCCATCTCGCCGCCCACGAGCGCGCAGCCCGCGAGCTTGCAGCCGTCGGCCACGCCCTTGATGATCTTTGCCATGTGCTCGGCCTCAATGTGGCCGATGGCGACGTAGTCCAGGAAGAACAGCGGCTCGGCGCCCGAAGCCAAAATGTCATTGACGCACATGGCGACCAGGTCCTGGCCCACCGTCTCGTGACGGTCCATGATCTGGGCGAGCACGAGCTTGGTACCCACGCCGTCGGTGCCGCTAATCAGGATCGGGTCTTCCATATCCTTAAGCGCGGCGGCCGAGAACAGGCCGCCAAAGCCGCCGATGCCGCCGATAACCTCGGGGCGGTTGGTGTCCTTGACCATCTGCTTAATAGCGTCGACGGCGCGGCCGCCCTCGGCGGTATCGACGCCGGCATCCTCGTACGTCACATGCTTGCTGTCGCTCATCTGAGCCTTCCTCTCCCACTACCGTGGCGCCGCGCGGGCGCCAAACGGTGCTCATAGTTGCGTTCCCTTCGGCGCGCGTCATAACAACACGCGCCGTCATATCAACAAAACAGCAGATAAAACCTGCCAAAATAAACCTGTCCCTAAATGGCAGGTTTTAGGCCTCACTGTGCTCCTCTTCCCAGCTGCGATCGACATATTTCTCGACCACGGCGTCGTCGTCAAAGTGCAGCGGCTTGTCCAGGTTGCGGGGCTTAAAGCCCTCCATGAACTTGTCGCGGCCAAAGCTCTCGGGAATCGCCACGGGATAGCGTCCGGTAAAGCACGCATCGCAGTAACCGCCCTTGGGCATGACCTTAAGCAGGCCCTCGACCGAAAGGAAGGCAAGCGAATCGGCGCCGATATACTCGCAAATCTCGTCGACCGTCTTGTTGGCGCTGATAAGCTGAGACTGCACGTCGGTATCGATGCCATAGAAGCACGGCCAGATGACCTCGGGCGAGTTGATGCGGATATGAATCTCCTTGGCGCCGGCGTTGCGCAGCATCTTGACGAGCTGCACCATGGTGGTGCCGCGGACGATGGAGTCGTCGATGACGACTAGGCGCTTGCCCTCGATGTTGTCGCGCAGCGGGTTGAGTTTCATACGCACGCCCATGGCGCGCAGCTCCTGCGTGGGCTCGATAAACGTGCGGCCCACATAGCGATTCTTGATGAGGCCCTCGCCAAAGGGAATGCCGCTCTCGTGCGAATAGCCCTCCGCGGGCGGCAGGCCGGAGTCGGGCACGCCAATGACCAGGTCGGCCTCGACGGGCTCCTCGTGTGCCAGCTGACGACCCATGTCATAACGGCAGGCGTAGACGCTCTTGCCGTTCATGATGGAATCGGGGCGGGCAAAGTAGACCTGCTCAAAGATGCAGTTGGCGGACTCTTCGGCTGCGGGCACGCCCTGCTCGGATACCAGGCCCTCGGCGCTGATGCGCAAAATCTCGCCGGGACGAACATCGCGCACGTACTCGGCGCCCACAATATCGAGCGCGCAGGTCTCGGAGGCAACGACCCAGCCGCCGGCGCGCGTGACATGGACGGCGGAGTCGACCGTCGAGGCACCGTCTTGCGAGGGCAGCTGCGAAACAGAAGCGGCGTCGGCCTGATCCAGACCCTCGTCCACGAGCCTGCCCAGCACCAGCGGGCGAATGCCATGCGGGTCGCGGAAAGCGTAGAGCGCCTGCTCGTTGATGAGCGTCATGGCGTAGCCGCCGCGCACGAGCTCCATGGTCTTGCGAATGCCCTCGCGCAGGTGGCCCGTACGCTGGGTAAAGTAGCCGATAAGCTTGGTCGCGACCTCGGAATCCGAATTGGAGAGGAACGGCACGCCCAGCTCGATCAGCTGGCGGCGCAGCTCGTCGGTATTAACCAGAGTGCCGTTGTGAGCAAGCGCGATGATGACGCTATTGATGGTAGAAAGATGCGGCTGCGAGGCTTCCCAGCTCTTGGCGCCGGCGGTGCCATAGCGCACGTGGCCCACGGCCAGCTGGCCGGAGAGCGTCGACAGGTCGGCGTTGGAGAACACGCGATCGAGCAGTCCCAAGTCTTTACGAACCATAACCGTGCCGCCATCGCCCACGGCGATTCCCGCCGATTCCTGGCCGCGATGCTGCAGCGCGCGCAGACCAAAGTACGTCAGTCGAGCCACATCGCGATCGGGCGCCCACACACCAAAAACACCGCATTCCTCATGCAGCTGGTCGGAGTCCGGATCATACGTCGACATGGTCGTCACCTGTCCCGTGGCACGCTCGGCCGCGCGGATGGTTTCTTGAGACATGGCATCCCCTCAGAGCCTCGTTATTTGGCGTTACCCGCCCTATTATACGCACGGCAAGACAGGCATTCCCGCGCATGAGCAGCGCTTTTTAAAAGCCCACCGAGCTTATAATCCGTTTTGCAGCCAAACATTTTATCGGTCTGTCCAGTGTAAGTGCCCGCGCCCCCAGATGGCCGCCGCGTCCGCCGTTGGGGATTACAAAGTTGCAATTGGGACGTTCGCCCTGTCTTTTGGCAGGTCGGCGGCGTATCCTTATAACCTACAACAAAGCGAGAAAGGTTCTGTATGGATCGAAACGAACTCGACCCCAGCGTCCCCAGCGCCACAGAGGTCAAGAAGATTCCCCTCATCATTAAGGTGTACGCCGTCCTGTGCATCCTTTCCGGCGTGGGCACGCTCCCGTCGGTCGCTGCCTTTATGTGGCAGGTCATCACGGCACTTGTTAACGGCAACGCCACCGAAAAGCTCGGCGACAACACGCTCGTCGCAGTCGGCCTTATCGTCGCCGGCATCATGCTCTCTGCGGCAAGTGCCGTCATCTTAATCATCTTTGGCCTGGACCTTATCAAAAACCAGCGCCGCAACGCCGCCCGCCTGTCCTACATCCTTATTGCATTCACCGTCGTCGAGCTTTTGGTCGACGTGATGCTCCAGGGCATCGGGCCCTTCCTGCTGCGTCCCGCGATCCAGCTCGGCATCCTTGTTGCACTTTCGGCAACCGTCGACCCCACGCTGCGTCAGGAGCGCGAACTGCAGCGCCGCCTGCAGGAGATGCTCGACCGCGACGCCGCCGCCGAGGGCATGCTCGGCCGCGATGAAACCGGCGAGGGCTACATCAAGCTCAACTACTTCAACCTGTTCTGGGTGTTCTTTGTCTGCTGCATACTCGGCCTGATCGCCGAGGACATCTGGCACATGACGGTCGACGACCCGGGCGTCTATCAGAACCGCGCCGGCATGCTGTTTGGCCCCTTCAGCCCCATCTACGGATTTGGCGCCGTGCTCATGACCATGGTGCTTAACCGCTTCTACAAAAAGAACCCCATCATCATTTTCCTGGTGAGCGCCCTGCTCGGCGCCAGCTTTGAGGTGTTCGTGGGCTGGTTTATGCAGACCGCGTTTGGCGTGGTCTCGTGGAGCTACTCGCACATAACGCTGTTCGGTTTGCCCGATCCGCTCGTGGTCCTCACGGGCGGACGCACCTGCACGGGCTTCGCCTGCCTGTGGGGCCTGGGCGGCCTCATCTGGATCAAGCTGCTGCTGCCGAGGCTGCTTAAGCTTATCAACAAGATCCCCTGGAAGAGCCGCTACTCGGCCACCGTCATCTTTACCGTTATCATGCTGGTCGACGGCGTCATGACGCTGCAGTCGCTCGACTACTGGTACCAGCGCGTTAACGACACGGAGCCGGACATTCCCGTCGCACAGTTCTACGGAGAGCACTTCGATAACGAGTACATGGAAAACCGCTTCCAGAGCATGACCATGAGCCCCAAGGATGCGACGCGCGTGTAGCGCCCACCGCGCCCAAAACGCAAAATGCCCGCCGGTATCACACGTACCGGTGGGCATTTTTATAAACGATCCTTCTATCGACGCAAGCCTCTACGCCTCGCGCTCGACCTCACTCACGCATTCGTTCTTAATGGTGCCAACGAGCGCCTGCAGCGCATCGACCACGTGCGGGCGAATGTCCCCGCCGATGAGCACGAGCATGATGTCGTCACCTACGGCAAGCTCGCCGCTTGCCAGCCACACACGCACATAGCCGATACCCGGCATCGCACGCGTCGCCTCGATAGCAGCCTGCACCTTCTGAGCATCGAAGCCAAACACCATGCCGCCCACCTTATGCCCAGGCGCCACGCCATCGGTCTCGACTCCGCGCACCTCAGCCTTGGGCGTCGCGCGCACCACACCGTTATGCGTCAGATACATCCCACAGCCTGCCGCCGAAGCATCGGCCTTGGCCTCGCGCAGCCAAGCATCAATCGAAGGCATCAATTTGCCACTCTCGAGCATCATTTCTCCCTTACCGTCGTCGAGTAGCCAATTTGGGACGGGGCCTTTTTAGCTACTCTCGAACAACTTATTCCTCGACCGGCGTGAGCACCATGACGGCGCGTGTGTTGCTCAGCGACAGCGAACGACAGGTCACAAGCGTTACAACCTTAGTTGCCGAAGCGGCACGATCGGTGGCATCACTCGCCACGGCAGAAGCGCCGTCGAGCATCTCGGACAGGTAGTTCTTGAGTCCGTCGTCGCCCTCAAAATTGGTCGTGCGCGCCTTGGCATACGTGTCCTCGACCACCTTGGTCGCCAGCGGACGCAACTTATACGTCGCATCGCGCGTGATGTAGTACACATATTCAATGCTATCGAACGTTGCCTGGTCAGTCGTATCCGAAATCACGTTGAACATCGACCCATCGTTCATATGGTGGCCGTAGATCGTGGTCTGCTGGTCGACCATTCCCGGCGCGGTGTCATCGCTATCCAAGAAGATGGCACCCGAGGCGTTAGACGTGCCATCGAACAGCGTGTTGAGGTACTTGGAGTTGTTGTTGGTCTGCACCACGGGATAGTTGATGTTGGTTCCCGGCACATAAATCCAACCCACAATCTCGGGGTTTGTCTGAGCAAGCGCATCGAAGTCGATAATCGGCACGCCGCTGGCGTCCTTATCGCTTACATATTGCTTCTCGATTTTCTGGTACGAATCGCTCGCCTGCTTATAGCCAATCTGAGCATTGATAAAGATGGCAGCGGCGGCGACAATCAGACCGATGCCCACGATGATGAGCAAGATGGGAATGATGGATCGGCGTTTCTTACGCGGCTGCTCGGCATAGTTGGACGGCGCGTCACTCAGCTGCCTCGTCGTCCGAGCCTGCTTCTTTGCCGTGCCATATGACGAAGGGCGATACGCAGCCGGCGTATCCTGGCGGCGATGGGACGTCGGCGTTACGGAACGCGGCGCGCGCGGCTGCTGAGGAGAGGATGTCCGACCCTGCTGTGCCGCATGGGCAGCACCCGGCTTCGACGGATCGGGAATCTGAGAAGCCTTGAATCGTTTTCCCTGATAATCGGACATGGCTCTCCTTATACTGCGGTGAAACGGCGGAACGCCTAGGCGTCGGCCATCTCCTGCTTCATCTTCTCGATAACCTTGCGGTACTCGGGGTCGCATGCGCCCAGAATCTGCGTGGCGTAAATGGCGGCGTTCTTGGCGCCGTTGATGGCAACGCAGGCCACGGGCACGCCCGAAGGCATCTGCACCATCGACAGCAGCGAATCCATACCGCCCAGGTCACTCGTCTTCATAGGTACGCCGATAACCGGCAGCGGCGTAAAGGCGGCCACGACACCACCCAGGTGAGCGGCCTTGCCGGCGGCGGCGATAATCACTTTGATACCGCGATCGGCAGCAGTCGAAGCCCACTCGTGGACCTTCGCCGGTGTGCGGTGTGCGCTCGCAATGACGAGCTCATAGGGCACACCGAGCGCCTCGAGCTCGGCGGTGCAGCCTTCCATAACACCCAGATCGGACTTGGAGCCCATGATGATCCCGACAACCGGCTTTTGATCTGCCATAAACAAAGACCTCCTGTTGAGAGCGGTGACGCGGCCAATCCGCGACCCTTAACTGCAAATAATTCAAGTATAGCCGCCGATGCTGATGTGTTCGGCGGGAGACGGAACGCTTTGCGAGATTAAGGCCGAAGGGTCGGAGCTTTCTGCCTACATTCAAAAAGCGTGCCCACCGTCCTTGGGTGGGACGGCGGGCACGCTTGCTTAGCTGTTGCTGGGGCTACTTAGCCTTGCTGCGACGATGGAAGAAAGCGCCGATCGCGGCGATGATGGCGCCAAGACCACCGACGGTCGCGACGGTCGCCGCCGTCTGGTCTCCGGTATTGGGAATCGCCGAACCGTTCTTCTTGCTGCCCTGGGCCTTGTCGCCTGCGGGCTTGCCCGCCTGGTTGCCGCCGTTCGAGCCATTGCCGGAACCCTGGTTGCCCGAGCCGCCCTGGTTGCCGGAATCGGCATCCTTGAGGCTCTCAATGGCCAGCTTGAGCTGGCTATAGGCCGCCTGGATCTGGGTGTCGGAAGCATTCTCATCACCCAAGACGTCCTCGGCGTAGGTAATGGCATCCGTCAGGGCCTTGACAGACTCGGCCGTCTTGCCCCTGGTGTCAGTCTCCTTCGCCTGCTTGACCAGGGCCTTGAGCTGCTTCTTAGTCGGATTCTCGACCGGGACCACCGGGGTCTTCTCGAGCGCGTCGCGGGCGCTCTCGAGCGCCCTGAGCGCCTGGTCGACCTCGTCCTGCGTGGCATCCTCGTCGCTCAAGATGGCGCGGGCGCTCGCCAGGGCGTTCTCGAGCGCCGTCCAGGAGGCCTCGGTGTAGTCGCCGGCCTTGAGGTCGCCGGCGGCAAGCTCGGCATCAACCTTTTCGATCGCGGCAGTGAGATCATCCTTCGCCACCGGATCGGGGACGGCCGTACCGTAGAACTTGAGCTCCGCCATGCTGCAGTAGGCATCAACGTCGCCCCCGCCGGCGTGAATCACCTTGACGGTCACGTAGCGACCGCGCGCGGCGCCAAAGCTCATCTGTTTCCAGTCGCCACGGTCGGTGAGCACGCGGCCATCGTTGTCGAAGGCGAACGTACCCATCGACGCGGCGGTGCCCTTCTCATAACCGTCGGCAGTGTCGGAGACCAGTATCTCGGCCTCGAAGATATCGCCGTTAGTGCCGCCGTCCTGGCGCGGCAGGAATGTAACGTCGGTGAGATCGTAGTCGCGGCCCAGGTCGACACTCAGATACTGGGGCATACCGGTCCCATGGGCCCAGTCGCTGTGCCAAAGCGTCCGCTCGTCGCCGTCGAGAGCGTTGACGGCGTTGCTGCCCTCGTAGTCGGCCTCACTCGAGAAGCCGGCCACCTTGACGTTCTTGCGGTTCTCGGGCGTGTTGATGAGAATCTTCTCATCAACAGGGCGCATCTTGAGGCCGTCGATTGCCTTCTCGATCTTGGCTGTGGCGTCTGCGACATCCTTCTTGCTATAGCTGCCCTGGCCGCTGTCGAGGAGCTTCTGAGCCGCCTCGACCGCAGTGGTGAGAGCTGCATAGGAATCCTTGGTGTAGACGGACTCGCTGTAGCCCGCGGCCTTGGAAAGCGCTGCTACGAGCGCAGAGGTATCGACACCAGCCTTGACCTCGACCTCATAGGATGCGGTCTTGGAGGGGTCGAGTACCGACGCCACCGTGATCTTTGCCTTGCCGGCCTTGTTGGCACGCAGGTAGTAGCTCACGCTATCGCCAGCCTGAACAGCGGAGACGCTTACCACAGAGGGGTCGGAGCTCTCGACCGTCACATAGGGGTAGCCAGCGCTCTCAGGCGTAGCCTTGGCGTCGACGGGCGTAATGTCGCCTTCAAAGAACTCGGTCTGGTTCTTGCCTAGCTCGACACCCTCGATGGCCTCGACACCCTGCGTGTAGTTGAAGTTGACCTCACGCAGTGTGAGCATCTGGTCACCCGATGCCTCAAGCGGCGTGACCTCGACCTTGGTCGCCTTCTTGCCCTTGTTCTCGGCAGAGAGGTCAAAGGCGTAGCGAGCCAGGAAGGAATCGTACTCCCCGCCCGCGAACTCTTGGGTCGAGCCATCCTCGAACGTCACGACAGCCTTGATCTTCTGCACGGTTCCGTTGCCACCGTTGCGGTTAACGACCTCGACACTATCGAGTTTCGACGGCGTCTTAAATGCGAATGTCATCGTGGTGGGAAGCTTCACGTAACTCGGAAGCTTACCCTCGCTGTCCCAGTTGCCGCTCCAGTTCCATAGGAACTCAAAGCCGTTGTCGCCCTCGTTATTATCGAACAGCGCGTTATAGCTCTTCTGCTGGATAAGTTTCTCGACGTTGGTCCCGTCGTCGGTCGTGAGCTCATCGTTGGTCATCGTGATGTTGAAGGCGTCCTGACCGTACTCGGCGACCGTTGGCTGAGGAACATCCGGCATCGTCACCGTGCCGTCGCTCGCAAACTCAAGTGCGTCGCATGCCGGACCGATGAGCCAAGATGTCGAGGGCAGTTCGACCTTGCCGGCGGTCTTGGCCTTGAGCTTGAAACTCGCCACCGCGCCGGTACCGTTGTAGAGCTTGCCATCGCCGCGGTTGGCAAAGGCGAGATTGATAGTCTGCGTTCTGTCCGCGAACTGGACCTTCTCGCGAGACAGGTTCTCCATGCCGGCAGTCGAGCCGTCCTGCGCGATGCTCTCGGACACAAACTCGAACTGGTCGCTCTTGAAGTTGACGAGAGCGCCCAGGGCGTTGACGTTCTTGGCGTCGGCCGCATAGACATCAACGGTGATCTCATCACCGGCCTCGACCTCGGTCTTGCTCGGAATCACCGCGAGCGAACCTGCGACCTTTCCCTTTTGTTTAGTGCCGCCGTCAAGACCCGCCATGGTGAACGAGTAATCGTAGACGTCGTAAACGCCGTTATCGTTGAGGTCGGCGAAGTGGTCGCGGATCTGCGAACCGAACGTCGGGGTATCGGGCTCGCGATTCTCGAGGCCCAGATAGTTCTTCATGTTGGAGTAGTCTCCGTCGGAGATCGTGGCCTTGTTGAGGTTGGAGCCCACGGCGAAGCCATCCGTGCCGTCGGTCTTGTAGATGGCAATCTCGGACGCGGAGAAGAAATTGCCGACCGAGGCGAGCGGTGTCATGCGCACGTAACGGGCGGCCACGGTGCCGTCAAACGCTACCGTCTTACAATCAGCGGAACGTGCCCAATCGACCTCCTGGCTCGTCCAGTGGACGCCATCGAGACTCGTCTCAACACGCATCTTGGTCACAGTGCCGTTGCCGGCGTCATCGCGCGGATAGTACTCGAGCTTATCGAGCTTGTAAGCGCGTCCATAGTCAACGGTAAGCGCCTTGCCCAGATCGTTGCCACCGGAGTGGAAACCGCCGTCGCCCGACTGGAACTCATGGTCGAAGGCGAGCTCGGCCTTATGGCTGCCGTAAAGTGAGCCCTCCCAGGTGATTTGCTCGGCGTCGGGGACGTTCCGCCACGGATCGAGTGCGGAGTTCGCCTCGAGCACATCGCTCCAGGCGGAGTAGCCCTCGGCGTTGCGCGAACGAATCTGGTAGGTGTGCTTGCTATTGTAGGCGAGGTCGGTGTGCGTGAACTCGGCCGCATCACCCACGGCGAACACGGTGCCGTCGACCTTAAGGTCGTAGGAGGTAGCACCATCGACCTTTCCCCAGGTGAGCTTGATGCTCGTTGGGGTCGTGACGTCCTCGGGGGCAGCAAGGTTCGTGGGTGCGGAGAGGCTCTCGTTGAGGCGATCGGCTGTGAGCGTGGCGTCGGCGTTCACGAAACCGCCCAGCTCGAGCGTCTGCGCCGCCGCAGCAACATCGGTCTTCGCGAACTTGACGTAGACCTTGGGGTTCGTGGTGATCTTGGTGTTGTTAAAGCTCTCGCCCCGCTCGGCCTCGGTGCCGTCCACATCGCTGCCGTAGTGGTTGAGGTTAGGGGTCTCGCTGTAGAAGTAGACCGCCTGGCCGGCCTCGGGGGTCGCGGTGTCAAAGGTCTCCTGCGAGTCGACCTCAACCACGTTGAGCGCGGATCCGCCGTTCTTGGCGACGACGCTCATGGGCTTGGCGGACACGTTGGCCACGAAGGTCGTGGTGCGATTGGAGTCGTAGCCGTTGTAGCCACCCTGCGAGGCTTCGGCGGTAAAGGTCGCGGTGCCGCCTGCGGCCTTGGATCTGTAGACGGTGCTCACATGCTCACCGTAGGAGATATTGTCGATCGTACCGTAGGAATCGTCCTCAGTCGTGTTGTTCTCGATGGAGGAGCCGTCGTCCTCGTACTGCGTAAAGGTGCCGTCGCCCTCGGTGGCGAAGAACTCGACGATACGCTGGCTGCGGTCGGTACCCTTGGTGTTGGTGTCGCTCACGGCCTCGGGGTTGTTGTTCTCGGCGTACATCGGCACGATAGCGTTGGCCTTCACAAACAGCGGCAGCTTCCAAAGCGGAGCCTCGTAGTTGTTGAGAACCTGGCCGCCGCGATACTGCTTACCCGAGAAGTAATCGATCCAGATGGTGGGATTCTCGTCGGTGCCGTAGTTGGGGAGGTAAATCCCATTGCGAATGTCGTTGCCGTTCTCGTCTGCCTGGGTATCCTGATACACCGGTGCCACTAGGAAGTTCTCACCGAACATATACTGGTACTGCGTCGAGGTGCTTGCGGCGTACTCGGAGTTATCGGAAAGCAGCATGGCGCGGATCATGGGCAGGCCGGCATCGCCGTTACCCGTGTCGATGTTGGCCGCCGAGGC
Organism: Collinsella sp. AF38-3AC; assembly: GCF_003474365.1. Classification (NCBI taxonomy): domain Bacteria; kingdom Bacillati; phylum Actinomycetota; class Coriobacteriia; order Coriobacteriales; family Coriobacteriaceae; genus Collinsella; species Collinsella sp. AF38-3AC. The sequence continues at coordinate 102,391 of NZ_QROM01000001.1, read as the reverse complement.
CGCGCTCGTGTAGATATAGGGCATGAGCTGCGCCTTGAGCTTGAGGTAGAAGCGCGAGATGCCTGTGTAGGGATCGCCGTGCGTCATGGGCGATTTACGGTAGGTGCCCCAACCGTCCATGTCGAGCATAGAGGGCGTGAACGTCTTCCACTGGTAGTCACGCGCAGAGATGATGGGGTCGCCGCCAAAAATGCCATCCATGTCGGAGCCGATGTTGGGGTTGCCCGAAAGACTCTGACCGATATACGTGGGGATATGGAAGCGAATGTACTCCCAGTTACCGCCATACTGGTCGCCGGTCCAAATGCCACCAAAGCGCTGCGTGCCGGCCCAACCATCGAGCGTGATGATGTTGGGGCGCTTGTTAGCGCCGGTCGTCACCGTGTCATAAGCTGTCTTGATGCCATTAAGACCAAAGGAGTAGCCAGATCCAACCCAGGCAACGTCGGTCTTAAGGGTAGTGATGCCTCCCGTCTTGACCTCGGCGTCGAAGTCGCGAAGCAGATGCCACGGGGTCTCAGGGTTGCTGTCGGGCTCAAGGTTGGACTGGGTCCACAAGCCCGTGCTCACACCCTTTGAGTTGGCATACTCGGTGAACTTCTTAAGGTTGTCGACGTTGGCACGCACAGCGTTAAGACGGTCGGCCGAGCTCGCTCCGTCGGAGTTGACGCCGCCGGTCTTGTAGTAACCGTTCTGGCCATAGCCGGCGCCGTAGCCGTCGTTCGGCAGGAACCAGCCGAGCGGCATGTCGCTGTCCTCGTAGTCATCGATAACCTGCCGAGCAGAGAACTGGCGGTCGAAATCGGTCGCTTTCATGTTCTCGGTATCAACCGTAGGGCCCTCACCGTTGAGCGTCTCGGCCGCAAGTGTGCCGTCGAGCTTGTAGCCCGTCGACATGCCAGACTCGTACTTAACGTCGCCCTTCTCGCTCGAGGACTTGCTGCCCTTGGTCTCCCACTTCTTTTGACCCGAGGTCGTTGACCAGCCATCACGGTTATAGGCATTAAGATGACCAAGGTAGAACCCGTACTCGGGCAGCAGTACCGGGTTACCGGTCACCTTGTAGTAGTCCTGCAGCATCTCAGTTGCCACGTTCGAAGCTCCCTCGTTGGTCGCCACGAAGTAGTAGGCATCAAACTCATTCTCGCTGTGCAAAGTCGTGACCGTCGATGAGTCCGTGGAACCGAAGTCGTAGGAACCCTCTGCAAACGTGTTTCGGAGCACGCCGTAGCCGTCACTCGTCCAATAAAACGGGTTGGGCGAGGCAACGCCGCCATCGGTCCAGTTGTTCGTGTTGGAGATGGCGATGGTCTGGTTGGTGTGCAGGAAGCGTCCGTTCTGGGTGCCGCCGCCGAAGAAGTTCTCGGACTTCTCCTTGGCGAGCGTCTGGACGGTACCCTTCTTATCAAGGTCGAGGGACGCGGACTCGGAAACCACGACACGGTCGCCTGACTTGATACTCATCTTGCCAGTCGCCTTGTCCAGGATCACGGTCGCCTTTCCGCCGGTGATCTCGATAGTGTCGCCCTTGTCGGCAACCGTCGCACTCGGCTTGCTGTAGGTGTCCGAGGTATCGGGCTGAGCCTGGATCTTAGCCGTGTGGGACTTACTGCGCGGCGTGGCGTACTCGGAAAACTCACCCTTGGGGTCGACGTTATAACGGAAAATACCGTCCTCGAGGAACGTAATACGGCCCTTGATGCCGTCAGCGAAATCGATGTCGACGACATTCGAGGCAGACTGGGACACGGTCGCTGAGTCGACGCCCTTGAGTGGCGTGGCAATCGCCTGTTGGGGATTGGCAAACACGAGCGTCGCTGCAGTGGCAACGAGGACCGCGCTTCCCTTCACCCACCGTTTCGTAAAAATGGAATTCCTGCGCACCTGGTCTCCTTTCTTCCGAGATGCTGAGGTGCCGAGGACGCCCCCCGGCAGCATGGGAAAACGTATCAAACGGGGATGTTCGGTACATTCCGCACAATGGGGCCACCCGTTACCAAGGGGCCAACTGGTAGTAACCAGATAGCCACCTACTAGGTCATATCAATATATGGGAGCACTTGCGCAACCAAGTTCGGAAGTCCACCAGCGGCAGTAAAATGAGCGTCAACGGCAAGGTGGGCTTAATAAGCCATACCAATTGGTTCTTCAGTCAAATACCAATCTAGCAAAAATGTACTGTTTATCTGGTATTACACAGACCATACCTTTCCCTCGGGAACTGGGCTTCGCGAAGTTTCCCGAGGGAAAGGCTCAGCCGCCACCCTGCGACCTACCGGGGATTGCCATGACGTACGTTGGCTGATTTGGTTTGGATAAAAAGGTTGACGGGGAGTGATGGGCGGTTAGTTCAGATACGTATAATTTGGCCGTGACCTTGGGCACGAAATTGCCGCTTGGAAGCCGACGTGGACCCAGTATTGGGCCGTTCCCGGCTTGGCTGAGCATCTTGATCGATTCAGATTGCCAAAAGTAGGCCGAATGAGTCCAAATCGATCTTCTCCTACTCTCTAATAAATACGAATTTGAACTAACTGTCCAGAGGCGTCCTCGACTAACAGCAAAAAGGCCTCCATACAAAGAGTGGGCCCTGCCGCTCGAACGAACGGCAGGGCCCACTCTCATTTTCTATTTAGCCTTAGTCATCGCACAAAGCCCCTTCGGCAGCACACGGTGCACCCAAGTCACCGAAGGCCGGGGCGGAGGGGGCCGAGCTTCCCACTGAGCGACTCTGCTTGCAGCCGGAGCGAAGGGGGAACTCGGCCCCCTCCGCCCCGGCCGGACAGGTCACACTACACCGTGTGCTGCGGCAGGTCCTGAAGGGCGATGACGTCCATTCCCATGTCGTTGGCGCTGCCGTGACCCTGCTGGTCCTCGCGCACCGCCTCGATGGCACTCACGTACGTGTTGGCGGCAGACATCGCGGTCACGCAAGTCACGCCGCGGCGCACGGCCTCGGTACGTAGCAGGTAGCCATCGCCACGCGAGCCCGGACCGTACGGCGTGTTGATGATCACCGCGATCTTGCCATCGGCGATCAGGTCACCGATGTTGGGGCACTCGCCGTCGTGCGGGCCGCTGATCTTTTCCACGACCTCGCACGTCACGTTGCCTCCACGCAGCACGCGCGCCGTACCCTCGGTGGAGCAGATGTCAAAGCCCAGGTAACGCAGGATACGCGCGACCGAAAGGATATGGCGCTTGTCGCGGTCGCACACACTGATGAATACCTTGCCGGCGCTCGGGTCGGGCAGCTTGTAGTCGATCGCCAGCTGCGTCTTGGCGTATGCCTCGGGATAGCTCTTGGCGATGCCCATGACCTCACCCGTCGACTTCATCTCGGGCCCCAGGATAACGTCGGCGCCCGGGAAACGGCCCCAGGGCATAACGGCTTCCTTCATGCAGAACCAGTCCAGCTGACGTTCGTCGCTCGGCAGGCCCAAGCTCGCGATGGAATCGCCTGCCATGATGCGCGCCGCGCATTTGGCCAGCGGCACACCGGTGGCCTTGGAGATAAACGGCACGGTACGGCTGGCGCGCGGGTTGGCCTCGATCACGTAGACGGTCTCGCCCTTGATGGCATATTGCACGTTGACCAGACCGCGGACTCCCAGCGCCATCGCGATGCGGCGCGTGGTCTCGCGGAGCTTCGCCTGCAGGCTCTCGCTAAAGCTAAACGGAGGGATGCAGGTCGCGGAGTCGCCGGAGTGAATACCGGCTTCCTCGATATGCTCCAGGATGCCGCCGATGTATACCTCTTCGCCATCGCACAGGGCGTCGACATCGGACTCGATTGCGCCCTCCAGGAAGCGGTCCAGATACACCGGGTAGTCGGGGCTGATGCGCGCAGCCTCTGCCATGTAATCGCGCAGATGCTCGGCATCGTAGGCGATCATCATGCCGCGGCCGCCCAGCACGTAGCTCGGACGCACCAGCAGCGGGTAGCCGATGTGCGCGGCCACGGCCTCGGCCTCCTCAAACGAGGTGGCCTGACCCGCCGGCGGGTACATAATGCCCAGTTTGTCGAGCAGGGCGGCAAAGCGCTCGCGGTCCTCGGCAAAATCGATGGCGTCGGGCTTGGTACCCATAATGTTGACGCCGCTCTCCTCGAGCATGCGCGCCAGCTTAAGCGGGGTCTGGCCGCCGAGCGTCACCACGACGCCGTCGGGGCGCTCGACATCGATAACGTCCATGACGTCCTCGTAGGTGAGCGGCTCAAAGTACAGACGGTCGGACGTGTCATAGTCGGTCGAGACGGTCTCGGGATTGCAGTTGACCATGATGGTCTCGAAGCCGCGAGCCGCCAGCGCGTAGCTCGCGTGCACGCAGCAGTAATCGAACTCGATACCCTGGCCAATGCGGTTGGGGCCGGCGCCCAGGATCATCGCCTTGGGCTTGTCCGCCGGCGTGGTCTCGTCGGGAGCCACGCACTTCTTGGCATCCGGGCTCGTGCGGTAGATGTTCTCGTACGTCTTGTAGTGGTACTCCGTGGCGATCGAGAACTCGGCCGCGCAGGTATCGACCGTCTTCATGCTGGGAACCACGCCCAGGCCCTTGCGGTAAGCGCGCACAAAGCGCTCATCGGAGCCGGTCAGCGCGGCAATCTCGGCGTCGCTCGTGCCGTACTGCTTGAGCAGGCGCATCGCGTCGGCGTCGATATCCTCCACGCGCAGGCCGCGGATGCTCTCCTGGACCTGCACCATGTCGTTGATACGGTTGAGGTACCACGGATCGATACCGCAGATGGCATGGATGCGGGCGATGTCCCAGCCACGGCGCAGGGCCTCGACCACAAAGAAGATGCGGTGCTCGGTCGGGGTTGCCACGGCCTGAGCGAGCTCGTCGTCGCTCAGCTTGTCGGCACCCTCCTTGCCACCGGCGCAAATGCCCTGATGTCCGTCCTCCAGCGAGCGCATGGCCTTGCCAAAGGCCTCCTCAAAGGTGCGGCCGATCGCCATGATCTCGCCCACGGCCTTCATGCGCGTGGTGAGCGTGGGGTCGGTACCCTTGAACTTCTCGAAGGCAAAGCGCGGCACCTTGACCACGCAGTAGTCAATCGTGGGCTCAAAGCAGGCGGGCGTTGCCTTGGTGATGTCGTTGACGATTTCGTCGAGCGTATAGCCAACGGCCAGGCGCGCGGCGGCCTTGGCGATGGGGAAACCCGTGGCCTTGGAGGCCAGTGCGGACGAGCGGCTCACGCGCGGGTTCATCTCGATGACGATCAGACGGCCGGTCTGGGGGTTCACGGCAAACTGCACGTTGGAGCCGCCGGTCTCGACGCCGATCTTTTCCAAGATGGCGAGCGAGGCGACACGCATGCGCTGATACTCAAGGTCGGAGAGGGTCTGCGCCGGTGCCACCGTGATGGAGTCGCCGGTATGCACGCCCATGGGATCGAGGTTCTCGATGGAGCACACGATGATGCCGTTGCCGGCGTGGTCGCGCATGACCTCCATCTCGTACTCTTTCCAGCCCTCGATGGACTCCTCGACCAGCACCTCGTGGGCAGGCGAGAGCTCCAGGCCCTGGCTCACGATGGAGACAAGCTCCTCGTGGGTGTGAGCGATGCCGCCGCCGGCGCCGCCGAGGGTAAAGCTCGGGCGCAGTACACAGGGATAGCCTACGCGCTCGGCGATAGCCTCGGCGTCGGCGACGCTGTAGGCGTAGCCCGAGCGCGCGACCTCCAGGCCAATCTCAGCCATGGCCTCGTTAAAGAGCTTACGGTCCTCGCCGCGCTCGATGGCGGCCAGGTCGCAGCCGATCATCTCGACGCCGTACTTGTCGAGCGTACCGTCTTTCGCCAGCTCGACGGCGGCGTTCAGACCAGTCTGGCCGCCCAGCGTGGGCAGCAGCGCGTCCGGGCGCTCTTTCTTGATTACGCGCTCGATAAACTCGGCGGTGATGGGCTCGACATAGGTGCGGTCGGCAAGACCCGGGTCGGTCATGATGGTCGCCGGATTGGAGTTGACCAGGATGACCTCAAAGCCATCCTCCTTGAGCACCTTGCAGGCCTGGGCGCCGGAGTAGTCGAACTCGCAGGCCTGTCCAATAACGATGGGGCCCGAACCAATAACGAGGATACGCTTGATGTCAGTACGTTTCGGCATGTTAGTTCTCCTCGGTCGCAGCGTTCTCGAACTCGGCGAAATTCCAGCCGGCGAGGCGGTCCTTCGCGGTGTCGATGTCCAGGTAGTTCTCCTCGCCGTCCATGAGTCGCGTAAAGGCGGTAAAGAGATAGTGGGCATCGGTGGGGCCGGGCGAGGCCTCGGGGTGGTACTGGACCGAGAAACACGGGGCGTCGAGCAGCTGGATGCCCTCGGCGGTGCCGTCGTTGAGGTTCACATGTGTCAGGCGAATGCGGCCGAAGCGCTCGTTCATCACAACCGGCGCGATGCCGCGGCGCACCCAGACGCGCAGGTCACCGTCGGCCGCATGCTCGGTTTCGCCGCCGGAAAGCTCCGGAATCAGTTTGCCCAGACTGGGGAACAGCAGGCCAAAGCCGTGGTTTTGCGCGGTGATCTCCACGCGACGGCTCACCAGATTCATAACCGGCTGGTTACCGCCACGGTGACCGAATTTAAGCTTTTCCATTTGGGCGCCGCAGGCCAGGCTGATCATCTGGTGACCAAGACAAATACCAAAGATCGGCACCTTGCCGATCAGCTGCTGTACCTGCTCGTAGGTCTCCACCACGGCGTCGGGGTCGCCGGGGCCGTTGGACAAAAAGACGCCATCGGGATTCATCTCGAGCACCTGCTGGGCGGGCGTATCCCACGGCACGATGGTGAGGTCGCAGCCGGCGCGGACCAGCCCCTCCAGAATGCCGCGCTTCACACCGCAGTCGTAGGCGACCACTTTGTGACGGGCAGGAGCGGCAGCCGCAAGCGCAAAGTCATGCGTGGCAGGCAGGTCGGCGGCCGCAAACTCGTGAGGCGCGGGGCAACTTACGGTCTTGACCAGGTTCTCGCCTACCAGCGTGGGCGCTGCGGCCAGACGCTCGGCAAGCTCGTCGACGTCGAAGATCTCGGTCGAGATAATGCCCATCTTGGAACCATTGTCGCGCAGATGGCGCACCAGAGCGCGGGTGTCGACACCCTCGATAGCGACGATGCCGTGAGCGCGCAGGTACTCCGGCACGCTGACGGCCGAGCGCCAGTTAGAAGGCGTGGCGCACATGTCGCGAACGATCATGCCGCGCATAGCCGGAGCGCTCGCAGGGCGCACGGCGTCGCCGGGGAAGGCCGACTGGACATCGGTCTCGTCGATACCGTAATTGCCGATCTGCGGATAGGTCATGGTTACAATTTGGCCGGCATAACTCGGGTCGGTCATGACCTCAAAGTAGCCCTCAAGCGAGGTGTTGAAGCAGACTTCGCCGGTCGCGGTGCCCTCGGCACCGCATGCACGGCCATAAAAAATGGCCCCATCCTCAAGGTACAGGATGCAGGGACCGCAGGCGCCCTTGCTGGTTTTGGCCAGCATGCGCTGGCAAAGCTCGCTGGGCGCGAAGGTGCGGGCGGCAGCGCCCGCAGTATGGTTGTTCGCCATAATTCTCCTTCCCGGTCTCTCCGGACCGGCTTAAAGGTTGGTAGTTAGGCCTTGCGGTATTGTAACCGCAAGCATGCGCCATAGCGTTAATTTCATCGAAATGTTTACGAAATGATAATTATGACTTTCTATGCATAATGATTTTTCTGGGACGGGGATTAAAAAATCATTCTGTCATGCATGCAGTTGGCGAGTAGTCAATTTGGGACGGGGCTATTTTAGCTACCCACGCCGTCGACCAACCTAACCGGTGTGCCACCGGCCGTGGTAGCTAAAATAGCCCCGTCCCAAATTGACTACTCAGCGACAAAGCCCCGCTCTCAGAATGATTTTTTAATCCCCGTCCCAGAAAAATCATCCCGCGCGGGCACTTGGCTCACGCGGGATGACGGCGTCTTATTTATCCTGCTCCAGCAAATCGGACGGTGTGCGGTCGGGCTTGACGCCGCGGAAGATCTCGCGACCGTGCAGGCGATGCTCCAAGTCGCGCTCGGCCTTTTCTTCCGTGATCTTGGTCTGGCTTACCGCCGGGTCCTCGATAAGCGACGAAACCGAGTTCACTTGCTTTTGGATGCGCTCGGCAATCGTGTCGTCCATGCTCACGATGCGCATCTTCCAGTCGATGCTCGTGGCATTTGACGAGCTCTTGGTCCACACGAACGTCAGAATGGCGCTCTGATGGCCCTGTGCGGGAAACATGCCAAAGAAAGAGTCGTGCTGGATCTTGCTGTCCCCGTCGATATAGGCGTGCACGTTATACACCACGCGGTCGATCTTATCGTTGAGCAACGCGTTGGTCGCAAGCGCCGCAGCCTGAATCTGCCCGTTGGACAGCAGCTCGAGCTCGTTGGCAGACGATGTGTCCAACACCGTCACCTCGACCGTGCCCGTACGCTCATCGGCCTCATCGACGGTAAAGTCGAGCGGGAACTGCGTAAAGCCGTTACCCCACTCAAGGCCGCCCTTCAGTGCCGTGGAAACGGTATCCACCGAAACGCTCTCGGACAGGTTAGCAGTGTTCAGGCGGCGCATCACGCCGTAGCCAATCTGCATGCCCACGATTAACACCAGAATGCCGACAACTACGGCCACGGCGGTCTTCGTGATGGTATGGCTCACCTGCGAGCCCGAAGGGTCGTCCTCGGACAGCGGGTCGATCTGCTTTGTCTGGCTTACGCGATCTTCGCTGCGAAGCTGCGCCAGCGCCGCCTTGTCGCCGCGCTTGGCCGCAGCCTCTTTTTCGCGCATGCGCTCGGTGCGCTTTTTGGCAAGCGTCGGATCCAAAACGCCGGATGCATCGATCTCGGAGAATAACTCCGTCACTTCTTCCGGAGTCAAAGGGTTCTTCTCAGCCATATACTTCCTGTCATATCAATCAGTCGAGCTCGTGCGCACGCGCACCTTCGAACTGCATTCGATAGTAACGGGCATAGGTGCCGCCACGGGCGAGAAGCTGCTCGTGCGTACCACGTTCCACAACGCGACCATGCTCGACGGTCGCAATCTCGTCGGCATGCTTAATGGTCGAGAGACGGTGGGCGATGACGATCGTGGTGCGGCCGCGCGCCAGGCGCTCAAGCGACTCCTGCACCGCTTCCTCGCTCTCGTTATCCAGAGCGCTCGTCGCCTCGTCCAGGATCAGGATCTTGGGGTTCTTGAGAAATACACGCGCAATGGCTACGCGCTGCTTCTGGCCGCCCGAAAGACGGCTGCCGCGCTCGCCCACGACCGTGTCGTAGCCCTGCGGCAGCGACTCAATGAAGGCATCGATATTGGCGCGGCGGGCGGCCGCGGCGACTTCTTCTGCCGTGGCGCCCGGCTTGCCGTAGGCGATGTTCTCGCCAATCGTACCGTCAAACAGATAGACATCCTGCTGCACGAGGCCAATGGCGCGGCGCAGGCTCTGTTGCGTCACATCGCGCACGTCTTGGCCGTCGATACTAATGGATCCAGCAGCCACGTCATAAAAGCGCGGCAGCAGCGAACACGTTGTGGACTTGCCACCGCCCGAGGGGCCAACCAGGGCAATGGTCTGTCCGGGCTTGATGGACAGATCCATATGGTCGATCACGGGACGAGCCTCTTCGCCGCTGCTCAGCTCAACATCCTCGTAGCTAAAGCACACGTCGCGATATTCAACCGCGCCAGCCGTCACCTGCAAGTCCGCGGCATCCGGCTTGTCCTGGATATCCGGAGCGGTCGAAAGCACCTCGTCCATGCGCTTAAACCCGGCAATGGCCTTCTGATACGTCTCAGCCGAGTTCACAAGCGTCTCGAGCGGGGTGCAGAACAGCGAAATATAGAGCGCGAAGGTCGCCATATCGACCGCCTGCAGCTGTCCTTGCGCCACCAGCCAACCGCCAAGCAGCACCACAATCACGTACAGCACGCCCGAGAGCAGGCCATACGTCGCAGTGTAGACGCCCATGGCGTGATACATATTCTCCTTGGACGAAAGATAGCGGTCGTTAGAGGCACGGAACTTGAAGCGCTCAGCTTCCTCGTTCGCAAAACTCTTGACTACGCGCATGCCTGCCAGCGAATCCTGCAGCTGAGCATTAATACCGCTGATCTTTTTGCGGTTGTCGCTAAAGACCTCGCGCATGCGCATGTTCTGCCAAAACATGATGACCGCAAGCGCCGCCGTCACCACGGCCATGGCAAGTGCCAGCACCGGGGCAATAGCAAAGAGGATCACAAACGAGCCGACGATCTCGATGCCGCAGATGATAATCCACTCGGGCACATGGTGTGCCGCCTCGCAGATATCGAACAGGTCGTTGACCACGCGGCTCATCATGTCACCCGAGCTGTTGCGATCGAAGTACGCAAAGCTAAAGCGCTCGTACTGATCGAACAGGTCCTCGCGCATCCTGGACTCCATGCGCGCGCCCATCACGTGGCCCCAGTAACTCACAAAGTAACGACAGGCACAACGGATGGCATACATCAGTACCAGGCCAACCGCGATCATACCGAGCGCCTGCATGATGGCCGCCTGGCCCTGGGTAAACAGCCCACCGGTCAGATTGCGCAGGATAATGGGAAACGCCAAGTCAATGGCGGCAAGCACCAGGGCACAAACAGTATCGGCAACAAAAAGCCCCATCTGGGGCTTGTAATAAGACAAAAACCTTCTAAACATGCAGTCCTCGGGGGGGGTAAATAAGTAGCGTGAGAAATCCGGTTGAACCGTTCGGGCTGAAAACAAAGCGTCCCAACAAGCATAAAGCCGATGTTCTGGCAGCGTCAGCGAAAACGTCCCTAAGCGAGCAAGGTGCCTTGAAAGAGGAGCGACGCGTACTTCGGTACGCGAGCGACGATTGAAAGGCAGATTGCTGCTTAGGGGCGTTTGCAGCGTCGACTCGTTACGCGGTTTGGTAAAACCGCGTAACCTAGAGCTCAGAACCACCCAGGCGATGCGCGATGCTATCGCAGGCCAAGGCGCCCACGACGGTCTTGGCATCTTCGATCTTGCCATCGAGCACGGCGTCGATCAGCTCGTGCAGCGGCACGAGGTCCACGTTGACGAACTCGTCATCATCGGGGTTGGGCGCATCGAACTCGAGCTTGGTGGCCAGGTAGATATGAATGATCTCGTCGCAGAAGCCGCAGGTCGTGACAATCGACGTCAAAAAACGAATGCGACCGGCCCTAAAGCCCGTCTCCTCGTGCAGCTCGCGTTTAGCGCAATCGAGCGGATCCTCGCCCGGGTCGAGCTTGCCGGCGGGGATCTCGACCGTCACGCGGTCGATGGCGGTGCGATACTGACGCACCAGCACGATCTTGCCGCTCTCGGTAAGCGCCACGACGGCCGCCGCGCCCGGATGTCGAATCACATCGCGGGCGCTGCGGTGACCGTTGGGCAGCTCAACCTCAAGACGGTGGACGTCGAGAATCTTGCCCTTCCAGGCGCACTCCTCCGAAAGAATCTTCTCGTGCAACTCGGCATCGTGCGGGTCGTCGTCGCCCAGCACCAGCACCGGCTCGTCAGCGACCTCACCACCCGGCTCGTCCTCGGCATGTCCGTACGAGCGGCCATCTTCCTCGACGATCTGCGCGTCCACGAGTTCTTCGTTCTTCTCGTCCATCCGTCTCATCCCTCTCGGACTTTAGGCATCCCAGGCGTCGCGGCCACGCAGCGCGCGCAGACCGATGTCATGACGCAGGGTCTTGCCCTCAAAATCAATCTTCTCGCAGGCCTCGTAGGCAAGGTTGCGAGCGTTCTCGAACGTGTCGCCCAGCGCGGTCACGGCAAGCACTCGGCCACCGTTGGTCACGAGCTGACCGTCCACCACGGCGGTGCCGGCATGGTACACGATCACGTTCTCCATGGCCTCGGCGTCGGCGATGCCGGTAATGACTTTGCCCTTCTCGTAGCTGCCGGGGTAGCCCGCGCTCGTCAGGACAACAGCCACGGCCCACTCGTCACGCCAATCGAGCTCAATCTGATCAAGCTCGCAGTTGGCGCAGGCGAGCATAACCTCGACCAGGTCGTTCTTGAGGCGCGGCAGCACGACCTGCGTCTCGGGGTCGCCAAAGCGGGCGTTGAACTCCAGCACCTTGGGGCCGGCGGGGGTGAGCATAAAGCCACCGTACAGGCAGCCGCGGTAGTCGATGCCCCCGGCAGCAAGCTCGGCCACGGTCTGCTCCATGACCGCCACCATGGTGGCGTGCTCCTCGTCGGTCACGATGGGCACCGGGCTGTAAACGCCCATGCCGCCGGTGTTGGGGCCACGGTCGCCCTCGAGCGCGCGCTTGTGGTCCTGCGAGGTGGCCATGGGGCGCACGGTCTTGCCGTCGGTAAAGGCCAGCAGCGAGCACTCGGGACCAACAAGCATCTCCTCGATAACCACGGTGTTGCCGGCATCGCCAAAGGTGCCGCCAAAGCACTCGCGCACGGCCTCCTCGGCCTGCTCGAGCTCAGTCGCCACGATAACGCCCTTGCCTGCAGCCAGGCCGTCAGCCTTCACGACCAGCGGGGCACCCTGCTCACGCACGTAGGCGAGAGCCGAAGCCTCGTCAGTAAACGAGCCATAGGCGGCCGTCGGAATGCCGGCACGCTCCATGAGCTGCTTGGAGAATAGCTTGGAGCCCTCCATCTGGGCACCCTCGGCACCCGGACCAAAGCACGGGATACCCGCTGCGCGGACGGCATCGGCCACGCCCGCCACGAGCGGAGCCTCGGGGCCAATCACCACGAGTCCGCATCCGTGGCTCTGGGCAAACGCCGCCACGGCCGCAGGATCGCAGTCGTCGAGAACCACGTTCTCGCCACAGCTCGCGGTGCCGCCGTTACCCGGCGCGATGTAGAGCTTGCCGGCGCGCGGTGATGCTGCGAGCTTGGCTGCCAGAGCATGCTCGCGGCCGCCGCTGCCCAACAACAGGATGTCGATGGTTTGAGTGTCCGCCTTCAAGGGTGCCTCCTCTATGGATGAACGGCCCGCCAACCAAGCGGGCCCATTACAAGCAAATATACCCCTCAGCCGCCCATCCGGGCTGCGAAGGGGTATATCGCAATAACCAAATAACGCCGATTACTTCCAGAATCGGTTGATGATCTGCTCGCGACCGGCGCCGACGCCGATAAACGTCACGCGGGTGTGTGCCAGATCCTCAATAAACGCCACGTAGTCCTGAGCCTCCTGCGGCAGCTCATCAAAGCTGCGGCAGCCGGTGATGTCGCACTTCCAGCCCGGGAGCTCCTCGTAGATGGGCTTGGCATGCTCAAAGCGCACTTGGTGCTCGGGCACGCTCGTATAGCGCTCACCATCGACGTCATAGGCAACGCACACCTTGATGGTGTCGAAGGCCGAAAGCACGTCGAGCTTGGTCAGGGCGATATCGGTGAGACCGTTGACACGCGAGGCATAGTTGGCGATGGGACCATCGAACCAACCGCAGCGACGGCGACGGCCGGTGGTCACGCCGTACTCATAGCCTTCCTCGGTCAGCGTATGGCCGGCCTCGGACTCATAGGAAAGCTCGGTGGGCATGGGGCCCGAACCGACGCGGGTGATATAGGCCTTCATGACGCCCAGCACGCGGTCGACATTCTTCATGCCGACGCCGGAGCCGGTGATGGCGCCGCCAGCGGTGCAGTTAGAAGACGTCACGTACGGATAGGTGCCGTGGTCGATGTCGAGCAGCGTCGCCTGGGCACCCTCGAACAGCAGGCCCTTGCCCTCGTCGATCATATTGTTGAGCAGCAGGCTCGTCTCGGTGATGTAGGGGCGCAGGCGCTCGGCCATGGGCAGGTACTCATCGCAGATCTGGTCCACGGTGTAGATGGGCAGGTGGTAGATGAGCTCGAGCTCGGGGTTCACGCGGGCAAGAGCGGTCTCCAGCTTGTCGCGGAATAGCGCCTCGTCCAGCATGTCCTGCATGCGCAGGCCGATGCGGGCCATCTTGTCCTGGTAGCACGGACCGATGCCGCGCTTGGTGGTACCGATGTTCTTCTTACCGAGCTTCCGCTCAAAAGCACCATCCAGATCGATGTGGTACGGCATGATGACGTGCGCGTTGCCGCTGATCTTGAGGTTCTTGGTGGTGATGCCGTCGGCCTCGAACATGTCAATCTCCTCAAGGACAACCTTGGGGTTGACGACGCAGCCGTTACCGATCACCGACACATGGTCGGAATACATGATGCCGGAGGGCACCTGGTGCAGGCCGTACTTCTTGCCGTTGACGACGATGGTGTGGCCGGCGTTATTGCCGCCCGAATAGCGCACGACGGCATCGAAGTCGCCGGCGACCAGGTCGCAGATCTTACCCTTGCCCTCATCGCCCCACTGGGCACCGACCAAAACGGTTGACGGCATGTTTACTCCTTACATTCATGGACTGTCTACGCGCCACGCTGGCACGTAGAAGCACAAAACATTCCCAGTATACCCGTGCAACGGGCGCCTGTCCTACTCCTCGGTATGCGCCCCATCAAGCTCATAGAACTTGGTGGATGCCGGCAGGAACATCAGATCGACGTCACCGATCGGGCCCGAACGGTTCTTGGCCACGACGATACGCGTGACGCCCTCGTCAGGCCGATCGTCACGCGAGGCCTCGGCCTCATCGGCGGAGCGGTCCAAGAACATAACGATGTCGGCGTCCTGCTCGATGGAGCCCGATTCACGCAGGTCGGACAGCTGCGGGCGCTTGCCGGTACGGGATTCGACCTGACGCGAGAGCTGCGACAGCGCGATCAGCGGAATCTTGAGCTCCTTGGCCATGATCTTCAGACCACGCGACATCTCGGAGACCTCGACGGTACGGCTCTCGGAGCGACGTCCCGGCGGAGGGCTCACCAGCTGCAGGTAGTCCAGGATGATGATGGCCTTCTCCTTGTTGTGGAGCATGCGGCGGCTCTTGGCGCGGATCTCGGTTACTGTGGTGCCGGGCGTATCGTCAATCAGAATGTCGAGCTTAGATAAGGTCTGCGTGGCCTCGTTGATATTGGCCCACTGCTCGGGGCTAATGCGGCCCGTACGGAAGTCGCTGATCGAGATCATGGCGTAGGCGCAAATCAGGCGCTGGGCAATTTCCTTACCCGACATCTCCAGCGAAAAGAAGCCGACGGTATAGCCAGCAGCGGCGGCATTCAGCGCCAGGTTCAGAGCGAACGACGTCTTACCCACAGCAGGGCGGGCGCCGATAATGATGAGCTGGCCCTCGCGGAAACCCATAAGCATGCGGTCGAGCGACGGGAAGCCGGTGGGCACGCCCGCGGCCTGTCCACCGGCCTGGCACACTTCCTCGGCCTCGTTATAGGCCTCGACCATAAACTCGGTCAGCGTCTTGTAGCTCGACTTGACCTCGCGTGCCGTGACCTTGAGCAGCTTGCTCTCGGCCAGCTCCACGACCTCTTTAGTGTCGGTAGGGGCGTTATAGGCCAGCGCGTTGATCTCGTTGGTGGCGCCGATCAGCTCACGCAGCATCGAATCGCGGCGAACGATGGCGGCATGGTGCTGCCAGTTCACGAGCGACAGGGTCTGACCCATCAGCTCCAAAATGTAGGCCTCGCCGCCCACGGCATCAAGCTTGTTGATGCTGCGCAGGTAATCGATCAGCGAGATAGAGTCGATGGGAATGCGGCTGTTGTACATATCGACCATCGCGGTGTAGATGGTCTTGTGAATGGGCCGGTAGAAGTCATCGGGCTGCAGCTCGACCTGGGCTTCCTCGACCACCTCGGGCGATAGCAGCATAGCGGCCAGTACGTTGGCCTCTGCATCTTGGTTTTGGGGAAGACCCAACTTGGAGCCACGGTCCTCGACCGTCAGCCCCGTCTCCCTATCGTCGTATGCCATGAGCATCCTCATTCATATCGCTTGCGAGCATCCATAGTATCAGCCACGGTCCCAAAACGGGCCGCGCTCCGGCAATCATCACCGAACGAAACGGATGAACGGTCCCGCATTTGGGATTTCACCGCAACGCCTGCCATGGCGCTCGCTGAGCGTAGAAAACAAAAGGGCGCCCTGGTCTCCCAGAGCGCCCTTCTTAGAACAAGATTGTTGCGTTGCAGCAAATGCTACTCGGCAGCAGCCTCAGTCTCGACCTCGGCGGTCTCGGCCTCGGCGACCTCAGTGGCCTCCTCAGCCTCGGCAGCGAGCTCCTCGGCGGTAACGCCAACGAGAACGACAACCTCGGCCTTGATCTCGCGGTACAGCGAGATGGCAACGGTGTGGGCACCGGCAACCTTGATGGGCTTACCGAGCTCGACGCGCTTGCGGTCGATGTCCATACCGAGCTGAGCCTTGATGGCGTCAGCGATCATAGCGGCGGTAACGGAGCCAAAGAGGATGCCCTCGTCGCCGACCTTGACGTCAACGGTGACCGTCTTGCCCTCGAAGGCAGCCTTGGTCTCGTTGGCGGTAGCCAGACGGACGGCCTCGCGCTTGGCGATGTTGTTGCGACGCTCGTCAAGCTGCTTGAGGTTGCCCTTGGTGGCGGCAACAGCGAGCTTCTTGGGGAACAGGAAGTTCTCAGCGTAACCCTGAGCGACCTCTACGACGTCACCCTCGCCGCCCTTGCCCTTGATCTCATCGAGAAGAATAACCTTCATGATGCGTCTCCCTTCTTAGCCGCGGTCGCGGTTGCCACGAGAGGAAACCACGGGGACGGTGTACGGCAGGAGAGCCATCTCGCGGGCGCGCTTGATGGCGTTGGCGATGTCATGCTGATGCTGCGTGCAAGCGCCAGTGACGCGACGGGGCTTGATCTTGCCACGGTCGGTCATGTACTTACGGAGAAGCTGAGTGTCCTTATAGTCGATGAACTCAGTGTTCTCCTTGCAGAACTGGCAGTACTTACGACGCGGCTGACGTGCAGAAAAATCATTAGCCATGTCAAAATACCTTTCATTTGGCAACTTCGCAGAACCGAAGCCGCCTCTCACTCAAAAATAGGTGAACAGCCCTTAAAACGGGATGTCCTCATCGTAGACGTCGACCGCGGGCGGCGTAGCCACCGGTGCGGCAGGACGAGGTGCGGGCGCTGCAGGGGCCGCGGGGGCGTAGCCGCCCTGATCGTAGCCACCCTGGCCACCGCGGGAGCTCATAAACTCGATCTCATCGACGATGACCTCAAGCTTGCTCCGGCGCTGGCCGTCGCGCTCCCAAGAGCTGTAGCGCAGCTTGCCCTCGATCGCGACCTTGTTTCCCTTTGCCAGGAAACGGCTCACGGCCTCGGCGCGCGTGCCGAACATAGTGCAGTCGACAAAGTTGGGATAGTCCTCCCACTCGCCAGTCTGCGGGTTGCGGCGACGATCGTTCACGGCGACGCCAAAGGACAGAACCTGAGTTCCGCCAGCGGTGGCGCGCAGCTCGGGATCACGCGTGAGGTTACCGGTGATGTTCACTCGATTGATGCTCATAACTCACTACTTCCTCTTGGGGCACAAGCCCAGTCCAAAACGACAGTCTTACTCCTGGTCGTCGCGACGGACGATCATGTGGCGGACCACAGCGTCGGTGATGCGCAGGACGCGATCAAGCTCGGCGATCTGGGTAGGATCTGCGTGGAAGTTGATGAGGGTGTAGTCACCATCGGTGAGGTCGTTGATCTCGTAGGCGAGCTTGCGCTTGCCCCACTCGTCAACGGAGTCGACCTTGCCAGCGCCCTCAGCGATCGTGGTATCGATACGCTTCATAACAGCGAGACGAGTCTCGGGATCGAGCGACGGGTCAACAAAGAACAGCAGTTCATAAGCCTTCATATTGTCACCTCCTCTGGGCAAATGTGGCTTCAGGTCGTGAAGGTGCGCCTGAAGCAGGAAAAGACTTGGTAATAATATCTTTCAACCTCCCAGGCTGCAAGAATATGCAGCTACAACCTCATGACCTCCACATATGTCCATACTCACACGGCGCTTCATGCGTCTTCCAACCAAATGCCGACCAAATGCTTGACGGATCTGTGGACAAGATACGGCGCTGCGGGGACAAGTCGCACCAAGCCGCAGGTCAACGGGCACAACGCTGTGGTCGCGAAATGCATACCAGTGGCCCACAACGCCAACCAAAGATTTTTAAATTCATTGCCAAGTCGCTTATGAATACCCTTTTTTGAACAATTGAGGTGATCAACCACGCTGGTCGGAAGCCGTTTTTCGGAACCTCAAACCCCACTGCAGCGCCAAGCGCGGCCAAGCGTTTTAAAAAATGCCAACTTTTCTGTTTGCACTTTGCGATTCCTCGTGTATACTGACTTTCGCATTTAACGGAGAGTTGTCCGAGTGGCCGAAGGAGCACGATTGGAAATCGTGTAGGCGTCAAAAGCGTCTCCAGGGTTCAAATCCCTGACTCTCCGCCAGTTAATTCCAAAGCAGGCCTTCGAGCCTGCTTTGTTTTTACCCCACGCGGAGGGGTGGCAGAGTGGTTGAATGCGGCGGTCTCGAAAACCGTTTGGCCTGTATAAGGTCACGAGGGTTCGAATCCCTCCTCCTCCGCCATTTTGGTTGAGAAAGCTCCCAACAATGGGAGCTTTTTTTGTTATCGAAATACGTCTCGATCCCACGCTTCCCCAAACATGTACGTCACCCTCCAAAACCGACATTTTTCGACATCTTTGAAGGCTGACGTACACGTTTGGATTGAGCTCACGGGAGTGGCACTATTCGGAAGGTGCCTCTTCGTCTCGCATGCCTTTCCAGTTGCGGATAAGCGCCTTGCGTAGTTCGTTTTGCTCTCGCTGGTGCCCGGTGTCGGTACAGCGAGGCATGCCGAGTGCTTCGCGAACGTTGTTCATGGCGCGGTGAAAGGCGAGCTGGCTGTCGAACTGAGCCGAAGTGAGTGTAACGATTCGATATCCCATTTGGGAGAGAACGGCCTCTCGCTCCGCATCTGCTCCTTTGCGTTCGAACTCATCGTGAAAGCCGCCCTTATATTCGATACCGAGCTCCCTGCGCTTGTAGGTAACGAGCGCATCGATTTTGAGTGTTCGAGCTTTGGCGCAATGCCAGAGACGTTGAGGGATCTCGAGCGGTTTGTTGAGTTCGATACCTCGGATGCCAACGCCGCCTTCGCTTGTTGGGAGTGAGAGGGCGATTGCCGAAGCGGTCTCCATAGGCGAGGCCGAGCGATCGTAGATGTGCCTGAGCGCGAGCCGTGCACGCGTGGCACCGGGTTTGCCGGGATGCCGATCGAGCAGTTCGATTATTTCATCCTTGGAGGTGGTGGCTGGTTGCTCGGTATAAGGGTCGGCGGGATTGAGCCTCATGCGATAATCGCCGCAAACTTCATAGCCATATTCGAGATATTCGATCCTATTCATCCACTCGGCAGCGAGCACGAAGGTGAAGGCTTCGTCGGTGATGAAGACTCCGGGCGTCAACTCGTTAATATGCTCGTAGGGAAGATTTTGTCCAAGCATGTGGCAAATGACGCCTTTGGTGCGAATTCGCTCGAATTCGAATACAACCGAGATATCGATAGTCTTGAGCATATCGGACGGAATGCCGCAGTCGGTAAGCGCCTGTCGTATGCGTGCAACGCGTTGTTGGGTGGAGATGCCTTGTGCGCCTATCTGGTAGTCGTGCCGCGCAAGAGACTGAACCAAATTCTGGGGTGCATGATGGACAAGCCATGCGGTTTTATGCGAAATGAGAACAGGGGTATCCATTGGGGGCCTCTCGCTCTGAGCCGGTATCCAACTCTTATGTCCGTTGAAGTGGGGAAATATACCGGATGTGAGTAAATCAACTCATTCATGCTGTGGGCTCAATCCAAACATGTACGTCAGCCTCCAAAGATGCCGAAAAATGTCGTTTTTGGAGGCTGACGTACATGTTTTGGACCCCTGGCATTCCAGCAATGCCACGCCCGCGCCCAGTCCCTACCGTTTGCCGAGCAATAGGGTCGCCAGACCCGTCAACCATGTACTATGTACGGGCATTGTTCAAACCTACAACTCAAAGGACCCATCTTGCCCGTCGCCGCCGCTATGACCGTTACTTCACATGCTTCGGATGCCATGGTCGCTATCCCATTTTGGCTCGAGATGTTCGCCGTTGTCGCGGCATCGATCTCGGGCGTGCTGGTCGCGCGCGAGCACAAGCTCGATCTGGTGGGCGCGGTCGCGCTCGCAGTGGTCTGCGGTCTGGGCGGCGGTCTCTTGCGCGATATGACGCTCCAGGTCGGCAACGTGTATATCCTCAACCAACCAATGGCGTTACCGCTCTCCATCGCCACGGCGGCCATCATCTATATCTTCCCGGCAATCGTCGATAAGCCCGACAAGCTCATTCCCCTGCTCGACATCATCTCGGTCGGCATTTATGCGGCCACCGGCGCGGACAAGGCGCTGGTCTACGGCTTTGCGCCCGCCGTATGCATCATGATGGGCTTCTTCACCGCAGTGGGCGGCGGCATGCTGCGCGACGGCTTTATGGGCGTGGTGCCGGGCATTTTCCAACGCACTAACTTTTACGCCATCGCGGCCATCGCCGGATCGACAAGCTATGTAGGCCTCGTCATGAGCGGGCTCATGAGCAATGTCGCGGCGCTGGTCGTATGCGTCATCGTGACCATGGGGCTGCGTTGGCTATCGCTGCGCTTTGACATCAAAAGCCCCACCGAAGACGACATCGCACGCTTTTTGCACCGTAAAAAGTAGGTAGCACGGCCCAGCCCTTCGAAATGCAACCGGCAGGTTCTTTTAGAGCGCTTGCGCATTGGGTACCCTGTTAGATACCTGTCGAGTATCTAACGAAGGATTCACTATGCCTTACAACCAAGTACCGTCAACCCGGCGCCGCAAAGCGCGGAGTCACATCGCTATTCTATTCGCGCTGATTGCGCTCGCGCTCACCGCACTCCCCGCGGCATCGTTCGCCAGCACCGACACCGCGGGAAACGTGCTCGCAACCGAGGTTGACTCAACTCCGTCGGGTATCGAGGGCGATCTGTACTGGGCCGGCCAAAGCCTCAACCTAGACGATGCCTCCATCGGCCGCGATATTATCGCGGCGGGCGAGAGCCTGTCGATTCGCGACTGCACCGTAGGCGGCGCCGTTCGCCTGGCGGCGCGTACCATCGATATCGCCAAAACAGCAATCGATGGCAGCGTCACGGTGGCCGGCCAGCACGTCGTCCTCAACACCGGCAGTACTGCCAACTGTTTTTACGCGGCGGGCGAGACGGTCGCCCTGCGTGGCTCTGCCAAATCGGCGGCGCTCGCCGGCGACACCGTTACCATTGACGGCACCGTCGATGGCGATGTTGAGGTCTGGGCCGACAAGCTCATCCTGGGCAAAAACGCCCGCATCACCGGCACGGTGAACGCCCACGTCTCACAGGATCCCGAGCGGGCAGAGGGCGCTCAGGTCGGGGCTCTCAAGATCGACCGAACCGAAAACGAGGGCACCTCTACGGCCAACGACATTATCGGCGGCATCGTTGCCGCGGCGCTTTCTACCTGCTTTGTCGCCATCCTGCTTGAGCTTGTCTTTCCGCGCGCAACCGCCAGCGCCGCCGGCATGCTGCATCAGCGTCCCACGCCGCTGTGGGTAAGCGGTCTTCTGGGCACGGTCGCCGTCGTTCCCGCCGTCCTGTTGCTCATCATCTCGATTGCAGGCCTGTCGCTCGCCGGCGCCCTCATGTGCGGTATCATCGGCATCGCTCTGGTCTCGGCGGCATTTACGGGCACCGCGATCGCACGCATGGTCGGACACAACCAGAACCGCTACGCCATGGCCGCCGTGGGCGGTATCGTCGCGGGCGCACTCACGGCACTTCCTCTTATGGGCAACTTTGTCAGCGGTGTAGCCTTTGTCTTTATGCTCGGCTACGTCATCCAGATCATCTGGCGCAACGTCCACCTCAAGCCGCGACAGCCGGCTAACACGCCGGGACTCCCCACCGCCTAACCACCAACCACCACAAAGGGGACAGGCACCTTTGTGGTGGTGCAGGCCGTCTCAATCCACGTGCACCAAAAAGGGCGCCGACCATTGCGGTCGACGCCCTTTCATTTAAAGCTATGAAGCCCGGCGCTTATTTGTTGACCTGGCCGGCGCGGACAGCAGCCTTCTTGCGGTCGGTTGCGTTGAGCAGACGCTTGCGCAGGCGAATGTTCTTGGGAGTGATCTCGACCAGCTCGTCGTCGGCGATGTACTCCAGCGCCTCCTCCAGCGAGAAGACACGAGGCGGCACCAGCTGAACGGAGATGTCGGAGGTCGAGGAACGCTGGTTGCCCAGGTTCTTGGTACGGGCGATGTTGACGACCATGTCGCCAGCCTTGCTGCGCTCGCCCACGATCATGCCCTCGTAGCACTCGGTGCCCGGCTCAACGAAGAGCTGGCCGCGCTCCTGCAGCGTACCCAGAGCATAGGCAACGGCCTTCTCAGTGGTCATGGAGATCATGGCACCGTTCTGACGGTTGCCGATCTCGCCGGCGTAGGGACCGTACTCCAGGAAGGTGTGGTAGAACACGCCCTCGCCGTGGGTGACGTTCATGATGCGGTTCTTAAGGCCCATGATGCCACGCGTCGGGATCTTGAACTCGAGATGCGTCACGATGCCCGAGGTATCCATGCTCGTCATGATGCCACCGGAGGTGCCGAAGACCTCAACGACCTTGCCCGAGTACTCGTCCGGGCACTCGACGACGGCCTGCTCGACAGGCTCCAACTTGTTGCCGTTCTCGTCCTTCTTAAACAGAACGCGGGGACGGCCGACCTGGAACTCAAAGCCCTCGCGGCGCATGGACTCCATCAGAACGGACAGATGCAGGATGCCGCGGCCCGAGACCTCGACGCCGCTCTTGTCCTCGAGCTCCTCGATCTTCATGGTCACGTTGTTCTCGGCCTCGTTGAACAGGCGCTCCTTGAGCTGACGGGCACCCACGATGTCACCGTCACGGCCGACGAGCAGGGAGGTCGAAGCCTCAAAGACGATGGACAGGGTCGGCGGGTCGATCTCGATGGGCTCGAGCTCGACGGGGTTCTCGGGATCGGTGTAAACATCGCCGATATCGGTGCGCTCAATACCCACGACGGCGGCGATATCGCCGGCGCCAACTTCCTGGCACTCGGTGCGGCCCAGGTAGTCGAAGGTAAAGAGCTGCTTGACGGTAGCGGTGGCGCTGGAGCCGTCGTTCTTGACGACCAGAATCTGATCGCCCTGGTGAATGGTACCGGAGTACACGCGACCGATACCGATGCGGCCAACGAAGTTGGAGTGGTCGATGGTCACGCACTGCATGGCCAGCGGGGCGTTCTCGTCAACCTCGGGCGCGGGCATGTCGTCGATGATCATATCGAGCAGCGGATACATGTCCATGTTGCCGTCGTTGGGGTCAAGGCGGGCAAAGCCATTCATGGCACTGGCGTAGACCACGTGCTCCATGGCGAACTCAAGCTGGTCGTCGGTGGCGCCCAGGTCGGCCATGAGGTCCAGGCAGTCGTTGTAGGCCTTCTCGGGGTTGGCGCCCGGACGATCGATCTTGTTGATGACGATCATGATCTTAAGGCCGGTGTCGATAGCGTGACGCAGCACGAAGCGGGTCTGGGGCATGGGGCCCTCAAAGGCGTCGACCAGCAGCAGGGCGCCGTCAGCCATACGCAGCACGCGCTCGACCTCGCCGCCAAAGTCGGCGTGGCCCGGGGTGTCGATGACGTTGATCTTGACGTCCTTGTACTCGATAGAGATGTTCTTGGCGAGAATCGTAATGCCGCGCTCGCGCTCCTGGTCGTTGGAATCCAGGACGCGGTCCTCGACCTGCTGGTTGGCACGGAAGGCGTCCGTGGCACGCAGGAGCTTATCGACCATCGTCGTCTTGCCGTGGTCGACGTGGGCGATGATGGCGATGTTCCTCAGATTGTCTACGCGCATGTAGTTCCCCTATCTTCTATCCATATACAAACGGCACGCGTATGCGACCCGCCCAGCAATACAACGCTCAGCGGGAATATTGAGCCTTTTACCGAAAACTCGTTTATTTTAGCGATTTTAGATGAGAGGGGTTTCCTCGCCTGCAGGTTCAGGGTCGCTCCACATAAAACCATCGCCGGCGCCCATGCCCTCATACAGCACATATGCCGAAAAGCCGCTCTCGAGCGTGGTCTCAAAGAAGCTCACGAGCAGAGCGTCGTGATAGCCGCCGTCAATCTCAACACAACCGGTATAGCCGATGGCATAGCGAGAGATACGGCCCAGGCCCTCGTCCTTAAGGCCCATCTTGTGCTCGGAGATAAAGTTGGTGGCAGCCTCCAGGCATGCCTCCTCGCCATCCTCGTCGAGCGCGGCAAGATAACGGTTGGAAGTGGCGTCCTCAATTGCCACAACCACGCCAGGGTTTTCGCCTGCGGCCAGGTCGTCCAAGAAGGCGCCAATCAGATCGCACACCATGGCGTCGAGCTCGGCGGAGACGTTACCGGCGTCCTGCATATCCTGTGCCATCTTTAGACCTTCCCATCGAGTCCGGAGTCGTTACAGTTCCTGTGCCTCGGCGGCGATCTTGGCGGCAGCGTCGCGGGCGCGCATCATATCCATCGCGCGCTTGTCGAGCACCTTGATCTGACTGGTCAGCATTACCGCGTCGACCACGCCCCAGATCACCAGGCCCGTAGAGATCGAAAACCCAAGCGCACCAACTGTACCACGAAGGCGCGAGCAGATTGCCGCGACAAGGGCGGAGATGACGACCATCTTGATAAACGAGCCGCGGCGCTCGCGAAGCGTGCGGGCCTGCGTCACATAGGCAATGCGAGCCGCCTCAGATGCTTCCGAGCGCATCTGGGCTTCACGCGCGATGGCGGACGCCTCGGCCGACATGCCGCCGGCCATCAACGAACGCTCCGCAACCTGGACGCCCCGCATTTAGAAGTCATCGGGGGAGAGCGTATGGACGAACTCGTCGAACTTCTCGAACTCCTGCTCGTCGTCAACTTCCTCGGCGTGGGTAGAAACAGTGCCCAGGCGATTCATGATGTCGTCCTCTACAAACATGGGAGCATTGCTGCGCACGGCAAGGGCGATGGCATCGCTGGGGCGGGCATCGATCTTACGCTCCTCGCCATCGGCCAGTACGACAATCGTCGCGTAAAACACCGGCGGCTCGGCGCGGACGATCTCGATGCGCTCGAGTTTGGCGCCCAGGGCGCCAACAGTATCGAGCAGCAGGTCATGGGTAATCGGGCGCTCGGCGCGGCCGCTATCGATGCCGCGGCTGATGGCAGCAGCTTCAAACGAACCAGTCTGAATGGAAAGGGAACGCAGCGGCGCGGGCGAGTCCGATTTGCTGCAGCGCTCGCGAAGCACGATAAGCGATGGCACGGGACCGGCGGCCATGACGATGGTCTCTATGTCGACACGAACCATGGAACACCTCCGGTACGTAGTGGTTAACACGCGGCAGCCCGCCGCATTGAATAGCTATACTACCCAAACTTTCGCACGGCACACAAAATCAAAGTAGTTAATTTGGGACGGGGCCTTTTTGACTACTTTCAGTAAGTAAGAAAAAAGCCCCGAGGCAATGCCCCAGGGCTCTTCACGGTTTTGATGGTGGACCTGACAAGATTCGAACTTGTGACCTCCCGGTTATCAGCCGGACGCTCTAACCAACTGAGCTACAGGTCCATCATGGTGGAGGTTAGGGGGATCGAACCCCTGACCTCAGGCTTGCAAAGCCCGCGCTCTCCCAGCTGAGCTAAACCCCCACGGAGACAGTAATAAACACCCCAGCGGCGACTCGGCTCTCGCTGGGGTGTTTATTGCGAAAGAAAGTGGTGGACCTGACAAGATTCGAACTTGTGACCTCCCGGTTATCAGCCGGACGCTCTAACCAACTGAGCTACAGGTCCATCGCGGGG
Organism: Collinsella sp. AF38-3AC; assembly: GCF_003474365.1. Taxonomy (NCBI): domain Bacteria; kingdom Bacillati; phylum Actinomycetota; class Coriobacteriia; order Coriobacteriales; family Coriobacteriaceae; genus Collinsella; species Collinsella sp. AF38-3AC. The sequence continues at coordinate 76,527 of NZ_QROM01000001.1, read as the reverse complement.
ATTAATATAGCCCAGAGGTCGGTGGCGCGTCAACAACTTTTTTACAAATTTGTTTTGAAAAATGAGGCGGTACACGAATGAGCCAATACTCCAAGCTATAAAGACGCAGGTAACAGCCGTGATGTAGCCTGAGGCATCCAGAAACAAATCGAGCTTGTCGAAGTGACGACCAGGCACATACAGCTTGTGATACTGGTCGGCAAACGACGCCGCCGCGCAGGCCAGGATAGTCAGGACGTACATGAGCCACGTTCTCCATATATGAATGTGGCCTCGACGGCTGCGACGGTGCGCCCATCCAGACATCCAGGCGAGCACGTTGAGGGCTATCACTCCGCCCAAAATGGCAAATTCGACCACGTGCGCCTGCTCCATATATTCTATAAAAAATATCAGGATCACACATCGTTTCTTCTAGCCGTTCAAAGGTATCCTGCTCTCGATGAGCCAGCGATATGATCCCATAGACCATATATGCGGAGACGAAGAACAAGACACTGAACACAAGGAGCAATATAGAATGCAGTTTGCTTTTTCTGGCTTATAGGACAAATAGTGTGTCCCGACAGAACGCCAGTTCCCATCCATTAATCCAGCCAGAACGGGTACGGATCCCTATGGTGAAGGTCCTCCCACACCGCCCTGTCGCTCGACCCAGAGCTCGGCCTGGCGCAGCGTCTCGATGCCCATGAGGTCGCGCGCGATGGCGTAGAGCTCGCGCCCCGCTTGGAGCTTTGGCCGCGTCGTCGTGTAGCGCTTGGCCTGCGAGAAGGCATGGAAGGTGCACCTTTGGACCCTGGTTGTTGATGTTCACTAAGAAGTGGCCCGAGTGATCACTGGGAAATAAGCACCGTGAGCACGAAAAATTGAGCAGTTTAATCAAAACCACCCCTAAAAGGGGTGGTTTGCTCTTAGGGTATAACCCTTGGATTTCCGGCACGCGTCTAAAGGCGCCGGCCCTCACGGGGTTCGGGCCGCACTGCAGGTTGACCCGTGACGGGCCGGTCAAACCGGCGCTATTTGCGCCCCGGCCCCCTATCGAAGGGGTCCTCGTACTCCTTGACGCTCAGCCGGTCGAGCGCGATGTCGGCCTTCTCCTGCTCCCGGATGTACTTCGCGATCGTGGCCTCGTTCAGGCCGACGGTGGACACGTAGTAGCCCTCCGCCCAGAACTTCCTGTTGCCGAAC
>NZ_QROM01000001.1:0-75329 GCF_003474365.1 Collinsella sp. AF38-3AC | reverse complement strand
CCGACGGTGGACACGTAGTAGCCCTCCGCCCAGAACTTCCTGTTGCCGAACTTGTACTTCATGTTCGCGTGCCTGTCGAATACCATCAGCGAGCTCTTCCCCTTCAGATAACCCATCACGCTCGACACGCTGTACTTCGGCGGTATCGCCAGCAGCATGTGGACGTGGTCGGGCATCAGGTGCCCCTCGATGATCTCTATCCCCTTGTACTGGCAGAGCTTCCTGAAGATCTCCCCAAGGTCGGACCTTATTTGGTTGTAGATGACTTTGCGCCTATACTTCGGCGTGAACACGACGTGGTACTTGCACATCCACTTCGTGTGCGACAGGCTGTAGGCCTTCTGGGCCATACGCCACCACCGCCCTCTCGACTCGGATTCCTTGCGGCCTGAACAATCGCAAGTGTCCGGCGAGGGGGCGGCTTTGTAAAGCCGGTTGTCCCCACCCGCATAGCGGGTGGTTTCTGATGCGGCGCGCTGCGCGCCCCGCACAGGCTAAAGCCTTTAAAAAAGAACGGGGCAGACTCCAGTGCGGAGTCTGCCCCGAAAAGAGAATGGCAAAGCAAGAACGTCGATGGACGAGAAAAGTGTCCGCAAGTCTCATGGCCATCACATCCCACCTGCCAAAGGGATGGGTGAGCGAGCGTTACTCCTGCTCGGACTCCTCAGCCTGCTTACGGCTGCGGATGAGGTGAGCCACGCCGATGCACAGCACCGCACCACCAGCAATCCAGGTGAAGGTCACGCCGTTAAGACCGGTCAGCGGAAGGCCCACGGACTTGGTGTTGCCGACGTTGATGGTGACCTCACCGGCGGCGGCGTTGGTGCCGGTGCCATCCGTGCCGGTCAGCTTGTTGTCGCCGGCAGTGCCGTCGAGCGTGCCGAAGGCGATGTCGGAACGGCCCTTGTCGGACTCGGAGACATCAGCCGAGAGGCCCGTCACTTTCATGGTCGCATCGTCGTACTTCGGGGTGATGGTGAAGGTGAAGGGGTCGGCCTTGGTGTAGGCATCGCCGGGGGCCTGGACCTCGGTCACTTTGTAGGAGCCGGCGTCAAGGCCGGAGACGGCGATCTTGCCGTCGTCGCCGGACGTGAACTTCACGTACTCGGGGAGTTTGCTAGCGTCGGCAACGGTCACGAGCTGGCCCGCGACGACTCCTGCGGCGGCGTCAGCCTTCGAGGCGACATACTGCCCCTGGGTGTTCGCGTCATCGGACTGGATGGCGAAGACAGCGCCCGCGAGGCCCTTCTCGGTGCCCTGGTCGACCTTGTTGAGGTTGAGCTTGAACGCGAAGTCGGCGACGGTGTCCTCGATCGTCGTGCCCGTACCCTCGGCATACGGGTTGTTTGAGTACGTGAGCGTAACGGTGTTGGGGTTGCCGCCCTTGTTGCCGTCAGTTGCGTTGCCGATCACGGCGCTGCCGTTGAGCTTGGCCTTGTAGAAGACGACGATCTTGGTATCTGCGGTCACACCGTCAACGTCCTTGAGGCCCTTCTTGCCATCGCCGACCTTGAACTCGACCGTCAGCTTGTTGGCGTCCCAGGCCACGTCGTACTTGCTCGCATCAATCGGAGAATAAGTGCCGCCGTTCACCGCGTACACCTCGACCGAGCCGCCGACGAAGTCAAGACCGCTGGAAAGCACGTCGGTGAACTTGTAGGCATAGGCGCTGAAGGTGGCGTAGTTGCTGGCGATGGTGCCGGTGAGCCGGTAGTTGACCTCCTGGCCGATCTGGGAATCGGCCACGTCCTTCCACTCGTTGGAGACCTTGATGTCGGCAACGCCGACGGCATCCGCGTCGTCGAGGACCTTCTTCTCGACCGTGGGAACACCCTTCTTTGGCGTGACGGTCGTCGTGCTTTTGCCATCGATCACGGCGTAGACAGGAGAGGTGAACGCGTCGGTCGAGCTGCCGTCAGGAGTGCCGGCGACAGCGGTGAGGAACAGCCAGTAGCCGGCGTCGAGGCCGGAAAGGGACGGGCTGCCCGCGGACGTCGTCTCCCAGCCGGACTTACCCTCCAGGCTGGCAGCGATCAAGCTCAGGACGTTGTCGCTCGCGACCTTCGAGTCGGTCCCGGTAACCCCGGTGTTGGCGTTCAGCCAATCGGCGGCATCCTGCGCGTGGTCGCTGGCAAAGGACGTGTCCTTCGCCTTGATGGCGTCCAGCACGGCTGCCTTGGCATCGTCGCTGGCCCACTCGATGTTGCTCAACGTCGCGGCCCCTCCGGTCGTCACGACCGTCGCCTTGAAGATCTTGATGCCCTTATAGGTCGTGGACTTCGCGTAATCGCTGTCCACGAATGTGACAGTCGACCCGCCCTCAGCAAACGCCATCGTGACCGGGGCCATAACTCCGCCGAAGCTCAGGGCTGCTGTGAGGCCGGCGGTTACTGCCAGGCGTGCGATGTTCTTGTTCACGCTCATCTTCTTTTCCTCCATTTTCCGGTTGGTTCTCATTCGATCGGTCATCATCTGTCTGTGTCTTAGCATCTACTTCGCTACGTCTCGCCCCGCTCTCTGTGGGGCTGCCAGCTACTCTTTATGGCTGCCACCTCCCCGCTTGACCAGGAGCGCGACCACGATGAGTGCGGCTCCGGCGACCGCTGCGGCGGCCGCGGCGTACATTGCCATATCGCCAGTCGAGGGCATAAAGCCTCCGGTGGTAATGCTAGGGGGTGTGCCGGTGGGCGTGTTGATGAGCGACGCCTCCAGGCTGCCCGTCGACCCGTCCGCGCTGTCGGCGCGCAGGGGCGACTCGGCCGTGATGGTGAGTTTGGGCTTGGCGGCGGCCACCTGGTCGACGTCCAGGCCCTCGGCCTTGACCGTCACAGAACGCGCGCCCTCGAAGGCGGTGTAGCCCTTGGGCGCCTTGAGCTCGCGGACCTCCAGCTTGCCCGAGTCCACGCCCGAGACGGTCACGCGGCCGTCCTCGCCCGTGGTGACGGTGGCCTTGCCCTCCGCATCCCACGTGCCTTCGGCAGCCAGTGTGCGACCGCGGTCGTCGGCGATGCTCAGGACCGCCCCGGCAAGCGGCTTGTCGCCGTCGCTGCCGCGCTTGGTGAGCGCGAGATCCCAGGTGTAGGCGCACGCATCGTCGCTCGGCGTGCGGGTGAAGCCGGCGTCGCCGGACTGGTCGGCAAAGGGAGAGCGCGGGTAGCGCAGGTAGACCTCGTTGGGGTTGCCCTTCGCGATGCCGCGGTTGCACGCGCTGTTGAGCGGCGCGTTGTACACGGCGACCACGCGGGCGCCCGCGGTAAAGGCGTCGGCCCCGCCAAGCGCGGCGATCAGGTCGCCGGTGCGCACGGTGAAGGTCTTGCCGTCCGCCGCTACCTTGGTGGCGCACTGGGCCGTGATGTCGGTCCAGCCCTGCGCGGGCTCGGTGCCGGCGCGGCCGTCCTTGCCGGCCGAGACGGCGTCGAAGCCGCCGTCCGCGCCCGCCGCCACGTACACGCGCATGCTCGCGGCGACCTTGGAGGGGTCGAGTCCCGCGCTCATGGTGTCGACGAACCGCACCGTGTAGGTGTCGTAGGCGGTGAGCCCGGCCGGGACCGTGGCAGAGAGGCGCCAGTACAGGTCGTCGGCGACCGTGGCGTCGGCGGCCTTCTGCCAGGCGGCGGTGCTGTCCTCCAGCACATGCTTGGCGACCTTGGGGGTCGCGGCCTTGGGCTTGACAGTGACAGCGCTGCCGCCGACCAGGGCCATGATCGGCGCGGTGCCGACCTCGCCCTGGGCGATGGCGTCGTCGTCGGCGACGATGAGCCAGTAGCCACAGGGCAGCTCGGCCGCCGTGCCCGCGTTAAGGGCCACAGACACGGCGCCAGAGCTCTGGAGGGAACGAGCGAGCTGTGCGCTCAGCGCGCTCGTAAGGTGGGAATCGGCGTTGAGCCACTCGGCAGCTTCCCGCGCGGTGGTCTGGGAATTGGGCATGCCGGCGCTGTGCAGCACAGGCAGCGCGGCGTCGCGCACGGCGTCGCTTGCCCAGGCGAGGTCGGTGGCAATCTTGGCGTCGCTGTCGCCGTCGACGACGTTGGCGCTAAAGATCTGGTAGGCGTCGTAGCTGCTCGCCACGGTGCCGCTCACCGTGATAGAACCGGTCGAGGTCGGCGCAGCCTGCGCGGATGCGGGGAATACAACCGCGCAGGTGCCGATCAGGAGGGTAAGCAGCGCAAACAAGATCGGGAAGGAGCAAACTTTCTTATTCACGACGCTCACCTCCCTTCGCATTCGCCTTGCGACGAATGTGCATCCAAGCCGCAGCAGCGCAAAGCACCGCCGCGCCGGCAAGGTACGTCAGAGTGACGCCCGACATACCAGAAAGGGGCAAAGAGGTGGAGTAGGTGTTGGTGAAGGTGGAGGCGGGGATGGCGTTGGGCTCGGCGTCCTTGCCGATGGTGTTACTCACAGTATTGCCCATGTCGTCCTTCACCTGCGTGACCGTGGTGGAGGTGGTGAGGCCGGAGTACTTGTCGGTCTTCTCGTCCAAATCGGCTATCACGGTGACGGCCACTTGGTACTCGGCCTTGGAGTAGCGGAGCTTGTCGATGGCATCGGCGTCGGGCGCGACCTCCTTCACCGTGTAGGTGTAAGTCTTGGCGCCCTTCGGGTTCGAAGCGTCGTTCGTGGCGAGGTACTCTTTGGAGAACGAGATTTCGCCAAAAGATGCCTCGATGTCGTTGACCTTGGTGGAGTCTGCGGGAGCGACGGAAATAATCCTCGAGTCAGGCATAGGCGCGCTATCCTTATTTGCCCCCGTAGCTTCAATGCTGAAATCGAACGCAACGTAGTTACCGCTGGAATCCTTCGGCCAGTCCGTATTACGGACGGATTTAATCACCGGGATTTTCACGGACGTAACGGAGCACGAGTCGGAGATGTACGTAATGCCATCAACGATGTTCGACTGCTCGTTCTCGATCCACGTAATGGAGCCGCTTTTGCTGTCCACCGTGAACTTGTTGTTCTTGTTCAGTTCGTAGCCAAACGGAGCCTGGGTCTCCGTGAGCGTGTACGTGCCCGGCAGCAGGCCCTCGAGCTTGAACTTGCCAGGCGCGGTGTCGGTGTCTACCCACGTGGTATCGCTCGAAGTCGACTGGTCGCTCACCTGATCTCTCACGGTCCAGGACTGGTTAACGGCCGCACCATCGGCGTCATTAGTCTTGGTGAGTTTCCACTCAGAACCAGCCAAAGGAGTGTGTTTTGTGTCGCCCTCCCCCACCTTGGTCCAAGACACCGTACCGGTGATCTTGGTGTTGGGAATGGCACCTGTGGGGTTATTCTCGAACGGAACATTTTTGCCGTTCTCATCCACGTAACCCTGAACGTAGTTCGGCTTCTCGCCAGTATTGTTCATAGTGGCATAGTAGATGGTGTCTGACTTCTGGTAGCCAGCCGGCGCCGTCTCCTCTTTGATGTAATACGTGAAGTAGTTGGTATCGTTGGAATTGCCGATGTTTGCCTTCTGGTTCAGATAGTTGAACTGAAGCTTGCCATCACCCGAAGCGTAATCATTTGCGCCACCGTCAGTCACCGTCACGATAGCGTCCTTGCCCGCGACAGCATTCTCGACAGAACCATAGATAGCCCACGAGGAACCAGGAAGCGACGTGTTGCCGTTCGCCGCATCGACCTTGCTCCACGCAACGGCGGAGCCGTCGGGCGTATACGACCCAGACCACGGAAAGTTGTGACGCTCCTGATCCATATCGATGACGGAAGCCGAGTTACCCTCATCAAATGCTGCGGCAACCTTCGGGCTGTTCATTGAGAAATCGACGCCCACATAAACGCGACCGTTGGTAGTCACATGGTCGTCGAAACTTCCGTTGGGAACGAGAATCGATCCGATCATAGCCGCCGCAGGATCGTCGTCAGTCCACTTGGCACCAATGGTTGCGCCACCGTATTCCCAGTCCGCGCGGTCCTCTCCCGCGATGCCGCCCCGAATGGTAAGGCTTTGCGTATCGACAAAGTTCCACATGACGGATTGAGAAGCCGTCGCGTATGCCTCGCCCAGCGGTGTGCCGGAATATTGAGTTTCGTAACCACGCGAAATCTCGGTACCCTTCCACCAAAAGCGCCAGCCATTGTGAAACTCAATATTCGAAGATCCGGTAACGTTCACAACAACCGAGGCGCCCTTGGGAATGCCCTCGAATGCGAAATCAACGCCACGATAATACTCGTTGTTGTATGTATTGCTCAGCTGAGAAGCATCGATGGTGAAGACCTGTTGCATAGAAGTTCCATCGCCGGTAAAGGTGATGAGTCGCTCGGTGTTGCGAATCGTATTGCTCGGGATTCCGGTATCGAGCGCATCGGAAACAAGCTTGTCGCTACCATCGAATTTGAGTGCATAGCTTGTTCCGTCGTTATTGTACTTGTTGATGACATAGTTGCTATTAGGCTCTGCAAAGCCGTTGACATCCACCTTGCCGGTTACTTCAAACGAGTTGAGCTGTTTCGATAGCTTCGAGAGGTACCCATCTTCACCGTTGTAGCTCGAATAATCGTTATTGTTGACATTAGTCAAATCAACAGTTGGAATGAACAGGTTGCTTTCCTGAGGGTTCTTGCCCTCGAACCAATTACCCTGCGTTGTCACCACGGATTGGCGTTCATAGTCGCTATCGCGCCAGTATGTGATGGGGCCTGCGATTTGCGCGGTGTAGGCAAAGCCGGAAGGAGTCGCGTCCTCAAAAGGTCTCTGCTGTCCGACCCAAGCGCCTTTGTTCCAAGCGCCAACGGTAGTCTTCCCCGGCAAGTCGCCGCTGTAACCAACGCTCATGTTGGTGATCGCACTGTCGATTCCAGCCACCGCAAGCACGGTGCTGCCGTCGACAGGACGGAACTGGGAACCAAAACCAACGGTGCCAAAGCGGAAACCAGCGCCAATACCTTCATAGGGCCAGCTCTCTTTGAGTGGATTCATGGCAAGCTTGCCACGGACCACGGTAAGGCCCTCCGCCTCAGCGGCATATGAGCCGGCGGGGGCGTTGCTCGCATCAAGAGTATTAGTGTTGCTCGGTTTTCCACCGATGTACATGTCGCGGCCGACGTAGGTGGCCACGCCGGGATCGGGGGTAGAGACATCGATATTCGTACCGATGCCGATAGGCGTGGGCTTGTAGATGCCCTTGTTCACAGTGGTAGCCGCGCTCGCAGAGGTGGCCGCGCTGAACGGGGACAGCAGCGTGCTTGCAACGAGAACAGTTGCCATAAAGCTACATGCGGCGAACTTCTTCACTTTGAGCACCCCATTACAGTTTCCTCGGTAGAAACTGTCTGGGTGTCGCTGGCGATGGCCTGCGAGATCGGGGGCATAACGAGCGACAGTACCAGGCTCAAAACGGAAGCTCCGCACAAAACACCTGCCAGCACACGGTGTGCCGCGTTATTGTTCTGCTTAGATTTATCTGAATTTGCTGTCATCGATGTCTCCTCCCCACGAGACCGCGATCTTACTCTTTCACTATCAAACGTATCTGCGCAATCTGTAATTGCGCTCGCGTAGTAATACTATTGTAACTATTGTTTAAACAACCGAGCAACAAAACCGACATTTTTGTAGTCAGTTCTCAATTCTCTTGACATTTGCTCGGATTAACCTTCGTTTATTCGCTATGAAATATCTATTTCTACAGGTAATTAAGCCAGTTATCAGTTTTTTAATAGCATTTTATTTATTTGCACAACATTTTGCTCAAGAGCAAGCATCCTGTGAACGGTCGAAAATCGACCGTGAACGGTAGGTCATTAACCGGGAGGAATAGACTACCAAATTGATGGGAATATCTTTAACTCATCGGTGGTTAGAAGCGTAATGTTCAGACAACCATATCTGAATTTGCGCGCAGATTTTAGGTATCAATTCGCCCAAATCGCCTGAGGCCGCCACGAAGGCGCCTGTCCCCTTTGTGGCGGCTCTCCCCCGGCGCTACAGCAGATGTTCCTCGATAAAGATCGCGATGCCGTCTTTGTCGTTGCTGGCGGTTACAAAATCGGCGGCGGCACGGGTGGCGTCGCTGCCATTTGCCATGGCCACGCCCACGCCGGCGTCAGCCACCATGCAGGTGTCGTTATCGGCATCGCCAAACACGCAGATGTTCTGGAGCTCCATGTCGTTGAGCTCCGCCACGCGCACAAGGCCGCGCGTCTTGGACACGCGCGGGTCCATGAACTCGTAGAGCCGCTGCGTGGTTTGCAGAGCCGCCGCCTTGACGGTGCTATCGGCAAACGTCGACGCCCGCTCAATCACCCGCGGCATTACCTCGGGTGCCATGGTAAACATCACCTTGGGCTGCGGCTCGCGCAAGAACTCGGCAAAATCGACCACCTTGTAGGGCACGCCGTCGACACGCGACAGGTGTTCGACGCACGCGTTGCTCTCGGGCACGTAGAACACGCCGTCTCGGGGGCAGACGGGCGTTGCCGGAAGGTCCGCCATGTGCTTGCAGATGCGCGCGATGGTCTCGCCCGGCAGCGGATAGCTCAGCTCGTTGATGTCGTGTGCGCGGTCGATGACCTCGGCGCCACCGCAGCCCACCAGCACGTCCACCAGGCCTTCGATGCCCCAGAGCTCGTACATGACCTCGGTCGCGTGGGCGTCGCGCCCGGTGCACAGGCCAAAGAGCACGCCGCGCTCGCGCAGGGCGCGGATCGCCGCCACGGTGCGCGGGGACACCGTGTGCTGGCTCGTGAGCAGCGTGCCGTCGATATCGCAGAACACGGCTTTGATGTGGCTGAAGGTGGTGTCCATGGGGGCCTTTCTGGGTTGTGCGGCGGTGTGGGGTGTATTCGTGAACGGCGTACATGGTATACCAAGGCGCGCACGGGGTGCTTGGGCGCAAAACCACCACAAAGGCGCCTGACCCCTTTGTGGTGGCCAAACCCGCGGGGTGGCCTGGCCCGGGGCGCAAACCATCACAACATTTGACGTTTTTCGGCAAAATCGCGATTTTCAACGAATGTTGTGATGGTTTTTACTGCTTTGCGGCACGATCCAAATGCCGGCGTCCAAACAGCAGCAGCGCCGCGGGAACTGCCGTCACGACCATGCCCGCACCAACGAGCGTCTGCTGCACGCCAAATGTCGCCGCCAGCCACGGGGCAATCGCCAGTGGCGCCACGCCGGCGAACATGTTGCCAAAGCCCATGACCGAGTTCACGCGACCGAGCTGCTCGAGCGGGGCCGTCGTTTGCACGATCGTGTTGTGGAGCGGGTTGACGATGCCCCAGGCCACGCCCAGGGCAATCTGGCCGACAAGGGCTACGCCCACGTACGGTGTCCCCACGTAAATCAGACTTCCCACGCCCACGGACATAAGCGCCCCGAGCAGCGTTTTAAGGTTGACCAGGCGCGGCGGCAAGCGGAGCGCGACCACGGCGCCTAGCACCGCGCCCACACCGCTGGCCGACGAGAGCCAGCCCATCCACTCGACACCGACGTGCAGGACATCGCGGTAGAAGAACGACTCCAGTGGATCGAAGGCGCCATAGCCAAAGTTCGAAAGAAAGATAATGAAGAACAGCAGGGCGAGGACGCTGTTGGTGAAGACTGTCTTGATGCTGGCTGCGAAGGTGGCGCGAGAAGATGTGTTGGGGTCGGGACTTTGGCTGGCCTTATCCGACGTGATGTCGCCGATTGCGGGTTTGCCTTCGTGTGTGGCGGCCTGACCTGCACTTTGCCTAAAGCCCCAACCGGCGGCGAGCGCCAGTACGGTAAAGATCATCATGAGCACAAACACCGCGCGCGACGACGCAGCCGCCGCGACAAAGCCGCCCAGCGTGGGTCCGACGATGATACTCACGTTTGAAAACATGGCGATGGCGGAGTTGATGTCTTTGAGCTCGACGGGATCATCGGTGAGGTAGGCCGGATAGGATGTGGCGATGGGCTGGGCGAACCCCATCACAAAGCCCAGGAGCACCGCGCCGAGCAGGACGATGCCGGTCGCGCTGCCAAAGGCGATAATCGCCGCGCCGGTTGTCAGCGCGCCGACGATGCTCAGCAAAAAATGGCGGCGCGGGCCCAAAGCGTCGAGCGCCGCTCCACCCGCAAAGGACCCCAGGATCACGAAAACGTTCATAAACAGAACGGCCAGCGATGTCGCCACGACCGAGGCATCGTCTGCATAGGTGAGCGTTCCGATGACGCCGATAAAGTAGCTGGTCTGAAAACCGGTGTAGATGAGAAAGCGCATCGCCACCAGGCGCTTGGCCTGCACGGACAGCGATGATTGAGGCTTTGAGAAAAGAGAGGCGAGCATGGAGACTCCTTGTTTCATACGAATGCGGACGGTGGGCATTCGCCACCGTCTGTCAAATCAATCTATCCGCATGAAACATTAAGGACGCATCAAGCCCCTTCTCTCCGTTTTTCGCCCGTCATGAACTACTTGGTAGATTGTAAGGCATGTCCCAAACATCTACTAAAGCAAAAACCGCCACAAAGGTGCCTGGCCCCTTTGTGGTGGAAATGACGTTTGCCCAGATAAAACCTGCCAAAATAAACCTGTCTCTTTTTGGCAGGTTTTAGGCCAGATGGTCTTGAATCAGGTCGCAGATGGCTCGGGCGTCGTTGATGTTGATGGCTCGGGTCGCTAAGCCGGCGTCGAATGCCTGGCGTGCCAGGGCCTCGTTGCAGGCAAGGGCCAGCGTGTGACCGTCGACCAGGTCGAGCGAGCTCTTGCCGCGTAGACGGTCGACACCGGAGCGCGCGACGACGATGTTGTCGAAGCCCTCGGTCTTGTAGCCCTCGATGATCACCACGTCGACATCGTTGTAACGCGACAGCAGCTCGCGCGCGGGCATCTCGTCCTCCTCGCGCGTGTCGGCGTACTCCGCCCAGCGCGTGGCGCAGATGAGGCCCACGTGCTTTGATCCGGCTTGGTGATGGCGCCAGGTGTCCTTAGCGGGCACGTCGATATCAAAGCCGTGATGCCCATGATGCTTGAGCGAACCCACGCGCAGGCCGCGGCGGGTGAGCTCGGCGATAACCTTCTCGACGAGCGTGGTCTTGCCCGAGTTTTGGTAGCCGATAAACGCGATCGCGGGGACGGCCGGGGCCGGAGCTGCGGGCGCGACGGCGACGGGCGCGCTCGCGGGTGCGGCACCGTCAGCGGCCACGGACTCAACGGCAGCGGCCTGACGCTCTGCGCGGTCCCACACGCCCGAGCGGCCGCCCTCCTTGTGCAGCAGGCGAACGTCAACGATCTCCATGCCGCGATCGACCGCCTTGCACATGTCGTAGATGGTCAGACACGCGGCACTCGCGCCGGTCAGCGCCTCCATCTCAATACCCGTCTTGCCCGTCACGCCCGCCGTAACCAGTACGTGAAAACCAACCTGCCCGTCCGCGCGCGCCGGCGCCCAGCCCTCGGGCACGTCCTCGACGGGCGTCCCCGCCGGCGCGATAGGCTCGATATCGCACTTACTCTTGGTAACGAGCAGCGGATGGCACATGGGGATGATGTCACTCGTGCGCTTGATGGCCATGATGCCCGCTACGCGCGCGCAGGCAAGCACATCGCCCTTTTTGGCGCGATCCTGCAGCACCATGGCCTGCGTCTCGGGATGCATGAGGATGGTGCCCTCGGCGATGGCGATGCGATGGGTCTCGGCCTTGTCGGACACGTCGACCATACGAACCTCGCCCTTGGCATCCACATGCGTTAGCTCGTCGCGGCGGGCGTCGCGAGTCGGCTCGGCAGCAGCGCCGGCAGACGGCTGTGCGGTCGCGTCGGCGTTGCCAGCATTCGCCGCAGCCGTGACTTTGTGGGCAGACATCGCGGCCCTGCGAGCGGCCTTGGTGGCATCGGCGTACCTGCTCTTGGCCATATGATCCTCCTCCGATTTGGGACATAAATCGTTGCGTGCCCTCAATTATCGCGTGTTCCTGCGGTTTGTGGGCCACGGCATCGCGCCAAATCGAAAGCACCTGCATATCATCACCACGGCGCAGCGCCTCACGCACCGAATACTCGGCATCGGCGAACAGGCACGGACGCACGTTGCCGTCGGCCGTCAGGCGCAGGCGGTTGCAGCTCGCGCAAAATGGTTGGACATGGCGCTGATAAAGCCGACCGTTCCCTCCGCACCCGGAAAGCGCCAATAGCGCGCGGGACCCGTGCCGGCAGGAGCGTCGGTGATGTCGAGCGGTTCGAGCTCGCCCAGGCCCACCGTGGCGGCCCCGGCATTGACGCGCGCCCGTGGCTCGTCGCTCGGCACGGTGTCGCTCGCATCCCACAGCGCCGGATTGAGCGTGGGCGCATGAGGGTCCACGGCGCAATGCGAGCTCGTACGCTCGTCGCCGATGGGCATGTATTCGATGAAGCGCAGGTGAATGGGACGGTCGACGGTCAGGCGCGCGAGGGCCGCCACATCTTGGTTGAGCCTGCGCACAACAACGCAGTTGACCTTGACGGGCTCAAAGCCCCAGGCCAGCGCCGCGTCGATGCCGGCCATGGTCTGCTCGAGCCGGCCCAGGCGGGTGATCTCTTCAAACAGCACGGGGTCGAGCGTATCGAGTGAAATGTTGACGCGGTTAAGCCCGGCGTCTTTGAGCTGCGACGCCAGCTTGGGCAGCAGGGCGCCATTGGTGGTAAGCGAGATGTCCTCGATCTGCGAAATCGCGCGGATGTCGCGAATGAGCGGGATGATACGGCGGCTGACCAGCGGCTCGCCACCCGTCAGGCGCACGCGGCGAATGCCCTCCCCCGCAACCAGGCGCACAAAGCGGGCGATTTCCTCGGCGCTGAGCAGCTCGTCGTGCACGCGGGGCGCCACGTCTTCGGCCGGCATGCAGTAAATGCAGCGGAAATTGCCCTTGTCGGTAACGGCAATACGCAGGTAGTTGATATTGCGGCCAAAACCGTCATGATGCACGCGCCCGTCCACGCAGCCCTCCCCTCACGCTGGTCTTTATTCTTTAGGGAATATAGTACCGCACGGGAAGAATAGGTCGACATGCGTACGACACGACGCAGGGCGAATGGCGTTTTCTAGCGCGAACTCGACATGGTTCAACGCACCTACATTCAATTGGAAATGCCTACGCACGCAACTTTTTCGCCCGGTCCTCAACACAAACCTTGACTCTACAATCGTTATAGGGTTTTCACTACACTGGTAGCTAAACGACCCAAGCCAGAAAGTGCCCCGCCCATGGAACACGACCTCACACGCGGCAACGTCCTCAAGACCATCGCGGTCTTTGCCCTGCCCTATATGCTCTCGTACTTTTTGCAGATGCTCTACGGCATGGCCGACCTGTACATGATGGGACAGTTTAGCGGCGCGGCCGGCATCACCGCCGTGGGCAACGGCGCGCAGACGCTCTATATCATTACCGTGACGCTCGTGGGCCTGGCCATGGGAACGACGGTCATCGTCGGCCACGCCGTGGGTTCGCGCCGCTTTGACCGCGCCGAGGCCGCCATCGGCAACACCATCACGCTCTTTATGGGCGTCTCGGTGGTACTGGCCGCCGTCTTATTTGCGTTGTGCCCGCAGATCGTGGCGCTCATTGGCACGCCGGCCGAGGCGGTCGAAGGCACCGCTGCCTACCTGCGCATCTGCTTTGTCGGCATTCCCTTTATCGCCGCGTACAACATCCTCTCGGCCATCTTTCGCGGCCTGGGCGATTCGCGCTCGCCCATGTACGTGATCGGCGTGGCGTGCATCATCAACATCGCGCTCGACTTTTTGTTTATCGGCCACATGGGACTCGGTCCCGTGGGCGCGGCACTCGGCACGGTAACCGCCCAGACGGCAAGCGTTGCCCTCGCGCTCGTGTGGCTCAAGAGCCGCCGCACGCACATTCACCTCAAGCGCAGCGACCTGCGCCCCCAGCCCGAGGTGCTCAGCAGCATCCTTAAGATCGGCGTGCCCGTTGCCGTGCAGGACGGCTGCATCCAGGTGGCGTTTATGTTCATCACCGTCATCGCCAACCACCGAGGGCTCGTCGACGCCGCTGCCGTGGGCTTGGTCGAAAAGATGATCAGTTTTTTGTTTATCGTGCCGAGTTCCATGGGCGCCACCGTCAGCGCGCTCACGGCGCAAAACGCCGGCGCGGGCAAGGGCGACCGCGCGCGTCAGGTGCTCAAAGATGCCATGACCATCTCGGTGATATATGGCTGCCTGATCACGGTGCTGATGTGGCTGGTGGCACCGGCGTTTCTCGGCTTTTTTGCCAAGGACGCCGCGGTCGTTGCGGCCGGCACCGGCTATATGCGCAGTTATATTTTTGACGCGATCTTTGCCGGCATCCACATTTGCTTTAGCGGTTTTTTCGCTGCGTATGGCAAGAGCTACATCGGCTTTGCGCACAACGTGCTGGCAGTGGTGCTCATTCGCGTGCCCGGCGCGTGGCTGCTGTCGAACGCCTACTCCGACACGCTGTTCCCCATGGGCATCGCCTCGCCGTGCGGGTCGATTCTATCGGTAATTATTTGCGTGGTGGCGTTTACCGCGCTCAACCGTCGCGGGGCTTTTGACAAGCTGATGGCGTAGCAGCTCGTTCGTGTCATACGACGGCTGCGCTGCATGGCCCCGGCGTTCCCCCGCACATCGAAAGGAGCGGTCCCATGACCGACTCGCCAACTGAACATACCGAGGGCTTGCTCCGCATTGGCGAGGTGGCGCGCCTGTTTAACCTGAGTGTGGGCACGCTGCGCCATTACGAGCAGATGGGCTTGCTGGATCCGGCGCACATCGATCCGGCGAGTGGGTACCGCTACTACGGATCGCGGCAGCTCTCCACCCTCAACACCATCAGCCACCTGCGCGTTCTTGACTTGCCGCTCGCACAAATCCGCGAGTTTGTGACTACGCGCGATGTGGACCTTATGCAGCGGCAGCTGGCTCAGCAGCAGGAGCTCATCGAGCGCAAGCGCCGTGAATTGGAGCGCGTATCGCGCAAGATCGATAACCGGCTTGCCCTGCTGCACGATGCCTTGAACACCAAGCTCGACACCATTTGCACAATCGATGCGCCCGAGCTTCGCTGCGCCGTGCTGCGCGAACGCGTCAACCCTACCAACGCCTATGCGCTGGAGTGGCAGATTCGTCAGCTGCAGAAAGGCCAGCACGAGACGTTTGTTTTTCTGGGCAACTTGGGCGTCGGGATTGGCGCCGAGCGCCTCGCCGCCGGTGATTTTGATGGCTACGACGAGGTCTTTCTGCTGCTCGATGACACCGATGATTACTTGGGCAACGTCGAGACGCGACCTGCCGCGCGTTGCCTGACCATCAGCTTCCGCGGCACGCACGGGCAAGCGGGCCCGCGCTATAAGCAGCTGCTCGGCTATATGCGCGAACATAACCTGACACCCGCCGGTCCGTCGCGCGAAATTGCCCTGATCGATGACATCATCAGCGACGACCCCGCAACCTACGTGACGCAAATCACGGCGCCGGTTGCCCCATCCAAATAAGAGCCGCCCGGGAGGCATCATGTTTTCCGGGCGGCTCTTCAATTTGATTATCGTTGCACTAAGCCTGGGGCACCTCACCAGTCGCAAGAATCTGCTCGAGTGCGTCCTCATCCAATACAGGCACGCCCAGCTGCTCGGCTTTGGTGAGCTTGGAGCCCGCTTTGGGGCCGGCAACCAGATAGCTCGTCTTCTTTGACACGCTGCCCGAAACCTTGGCGCCGAGCACCTTAAGTGCCGCGCCCGCCTCATCGCGCGTGCGGTTGACGAGCGTGCCCGTCAGCACGAAGGTCAGACCCGCGAGCGGCTGTGCATCGGCGAGCTCGCCTGCCACGCCAGCGTCGGCTGCGGCCTGCGCATGCGCGGCGCCCAAGTCGACCTCGAGCGACAGGCCCGCCTGGCGCAGACGCTCCAACACGGCAAGGTTCTCGGGCACGGCCAGGAACTGTTTGATGCTCGCCGCAATCTTGGGACCGATGCCCTCGCACTCGGCGATGTCCTCTTCGCTTGCCAAGATGAGCTTGTCAATCGACAGGAATCGTTCGGCGATGACCTCGCCCACACTCTTGCCCACGTGGCGGATACCCAGGGCAAACAGTACGCGACCGAGCGGCTGGCTCTTGGACTTGTTGAGCTCGGCGATGATTTTCTCGGCCGTCTTGAGGCCCACCGGGATGGGGTCGCCCTTCTTGACGCCCTTTTTGCTGTTGGAGCTGGCATACACGCGACCCGTGTCTAGGCCGGCAATGTCGTCGACCGTGAGCTGGTAGAAGTCGGCGACATCGTGGATCAGGCCAGCAGCGATCATCTTGTCGACGATCTCGTCGCCTAGGCCGTCCACGTCCATGCAGCCGCGGCTCACCCAGTGGAGCAGGCGCTCCTTGAGCTGCGCCGGGCAGTCGATGGACACGCAGCGATATGCCACCTCGCCATCCTCGTGGACCACGGGGCTGCCGCACACGGGACAGACCTCTGGCATGTGCCAGTCGACACTGTCGACCGGGCGCTTGTCGAGCACCGGGCCCACGACCTCGGGGATCACGTCGCCCGCCTTGTGCACGATGATGGTATCGCCCTCGCGCACATTTTTGCGGCGAATCTCGTCGATGTTGTGCAGCGTAGCGCGCGCGATGGTGGAACCGGCGACTGTCACCGGGTCGAACTCGGCGACCGGCGTGAGTACGCCGGTGCGACCAACCTGGATGCGAATCTCGCGCAGGATGGTCTGCTTTTCCTCGGGCGGGAACTTAAAGGCAATGGCCCAGCGCGGTGCGCGGGCGGTAAAACCTAGGTCGAGCTGCTGCTGGAAGCTGTCAACCTTTACGACCACGCCGTCGATGTCGTAGTCCAGGTCGCCGCGGTGCTCGAGCGCCTGGGCACAGAACTCGTGGACCTCGGCCGGCGCGGCGCAACGAGCCACGTTGGGGTTGACGCTAAAGCCGGCGTTGCGCAGCCAGTCGAGAAATTCGCGCTGGCTGTGGACGTGCAACGGGTCGGTATCGGCGATGGCGTAAATAAAGGTGGCCAGGTCGCGGCGAGCCGTGACCTTGGGATCCTTCTGACGCAACGATCCGGCGGCGGCGTTGCGCGGGTTGGCGAAGGGATCGCGGCCCTCGGCGTCAGCCTCGTCGTTGAGGCGCACAAAGCTGCCCTTAGGCATGTAGACCTCACCACGCACCTCGATGCTACGCTCGCGGTCGGCGCCCATGTGGGCGAGCGCCGGCTCGGACAGGTGCATGGGCACATCCTTGATGGTACGGACGTTGAGCGATACGTCCTCGCCCGTGGTGCCATCGCCACGTGTGGCCGCGCGCACAAAGGTGCCGTTTTGATAGGTAAGCGCCACGCCCAGACCGTCGATCTTAAGCTCGCAGGTATAGGTGACGCTGCCGGCACCGAGCGCATCCTCGGTGCGTTGGAGCCATGCGTCGAGCTCGTCCAGATCCATGGCATCGTCCATGGAATACATGCGCGCCATGTGCGTTACCGGCGTAAACTGCTCGCTCACGTAGCCGCCCACGCGCTGGGTATAGCTGTCGGGCGTCACCAGGTCAGGATAGGCCGCCTCGATCTCCTGCAGCTCAACGAGCATTTTGTCAAAGGCGGCGTCCGTGATCTCGGGCGCATCGAGCATGTAGTAGCGATAGGCATGGTAGTCGAGCTCGTGGCGCAGCTCGGCCGCGCGCGTTGCCGCCTGGGCACGGACATCGGTCGGTGCGGTGGCTTCCGCGATCGCGGGCGTTTCGGTATCGATGTCCACGCCGTCACCAAACAGGCTCGATTGCTCCATAGCGGCACTCCTTCGCTCGATTTCAAACGGATACTAGAGTACCACCGGTCGCAATGAGGC
Source organism: Collinsella sp. AF38-3AC (assembly GCF_003474365.1). Lineage (NCBI taxonomy): Bacteria > Bacillati > Actinomycetota > Coriobacteriia > Coriobacteriales > Coriobacteriaceae > Collinsella > Collinsella sp. AF38-3AC. The sequence continues at coordinate 57,551 of NZ_QROM01000001.1, read as the reverse complement.
CGAATAGCGGTCTCGAACCGCACCGAATCGGCAGCCGCCAGACTGGGGTGGACAGTTAGTTCAGAAACGTATAAATCCTAGAGCTGGATCAGGCACGAACACCCCTGTTTCAACAAATTTGGGCTCCCTGAGACCATGTAAACGTCCCGCTCTCCCTCCCAAACACCCATTCAAGCCCCATCCCAATCAAAAATTGCTCAAAACGCATCCCAAGCTGCCCCAGATTTATACGTTTCTGAACTAACTGTCCAGGCCATTCCGAACCAAGCCTCTTGCCAGCCACAAGTGCTCCGTTTTCCTCCGTCCCCAAGGGATCATCGCGAAAAGAGGGGGCTGCCCCGCGTTGGCGGGACAGCCCCCTCTGGCTTCGATATGTGTGGAGTGGCTCGTTAGTAACCCTGACCGTAGCCCTGGCCCTGGCCCTGCTGGCCTAGCAGCTCCTCCAGGTACTGGCGCAGCTGTTCGTCGGTAATACCGCCGTTGCCGGTGTCGGTCGCGTTGTCGTCCTGCTGCTGGTTCTGCAGCTCCTCGTCGGAGCCCAGTTCAACCGTGACCTTCTTCTCTTCCTTGCCGCGCATGAGCGTGATCTCGACCTTCTCGCCCACCTCGTGGCTGCGCAGTGCGATGATCAGGCCATCGGCGCTCGTGATCTCGTCGTCGCCCAGCTTGGTGATGACATCGCCCTCCTGAATGCCGGCCTTGGCAGCAGGACCATCCTCAACGACGCTCGCCACATACGCGCCGCTATCGGTGCTCAGCTTGTTGGTGCGGGCGTTGAGCGCGTTGACGCTCGAAAGCGTAGCGCCCATGTACGGATGCACCGGCGTCTTGCCGTCGATGATCTGGTCGGCAATGTTCTTGGCATAGTTGACCGGAATGGCAAAGCCCACGCCCGAGCTGGAGCCCGAATAGCTCTCGATGAGCGAGTTGATACCCACAAGCTCACCATTGTCGTTGACGAGCGCGCCGCCGGAGTTGCCCGGGTTGATAGCGGCGTCGGTCTGAATCATGTTGGCATAGATGGTATTGCCGCTGGTAGAGCTCATGGCCGTGGAGCGATACAGCGCCGACACGATACCCGTGGAGACAGACTGCTCGTTGCCAAACGGCGAACCGATCGCCATGACCCACTCGCCCACGTTGAGCTTGGAAGAGTCACCGATCTCGATCGGGGTGAGCTTGGAGGCATCGGCATCCTTGAGCTTGATGACGGCGAGGTCGCTCGAGGCATCGTTGCCCACGAACTCGGCCTCATAGGTGGTGCCGTCGTCCATGGTCACCACGTACTGGTCGTAACCATCGACCACGTGGTTGTTGGTGAGGATGTGGCCCTCGGTATCGAGCACCACGCCCGAACCGACGCTGCCCGAGCTATCCGACTCGTCGGCAGACTGCGAAAGCGAGCCATTCTGGCTGCCGCTCGAAGTTGCGGTGATGGAAACGACGGAGGGCAGCGCCTTGGCAGAGACGGCCTCGGCCAGCGTGGTGTCCTCGGAGTCGATGGTGATCTTTTGCGTCGACGAACCCGAAGCGCCCGCCGTCACGGCATTCTTACCGCCGCCGATATCGAGCGTGCCACTCATAATGAGCGCAATGACCAGCAAGGCTCCGCAGGCACAGCCGGCGAGTGCCGTAATAAAGATCGGCAGCTTTTTGGTCTTGGTCTTGACCACCGTATGCTTGTTCACGACCTGCGCACCGCCCAGCGGCTTGCCGGTCTGCGTGTCGTAGGCCTGCACGTAGGGAATGTTGCCGTCGGCAGGCGTCGACTCCACCTGTACGCGCGGCTGCTGCTGAGTCTCGCCGGCGTTGCCCGCATCCTGAGGACGCTGGGAATCGTTCTCGCTCATAGCTGCGATCCTTTCGTCAAATAACCAAAGGCCCGCCAAACATGTGGCGGGCCATCATTGTTCACGTTGAGTTGTACCCCAATATGCGTGCGCAAGTGTATGAGAACGAAATCTTTTAGGAAGGTTTAAGTTCTGTTGCAGACCCGAAAGGGACCCTCACCTGTGGCAAAGCCACCACAAAGGTGCCTGTCCCCTTTGTGGTGGAAATCTAGTCCTTAAACAGATAGCCCACGCCGCGGACGGTGGTGATGTGTGCCGCGATCTGCGGGCCCACCTTGGAGCGGATGCGTCGGATATGCACGTCGACGGTACGCGTACCGCCGCAGTACTCAAAGCCCCACACGCGGTGCAGCAGCACCTCGCGGCTGTAGGCGCGGTTGGGGTGCGTGGCCAAAAAGCTCAGCAGCGAGTACTCCATCAGCGTCAGGTCGATGGGCTCGTTATCGAGCGTCACCTGGTAGGTAGCCAGGTTGATCTCGAGGTTGTCGATGTTGAGTACATCGTCGGCGGTGACGGTCTCCTCCTCGCCCATCAGGCGCTGCGCACGAGCCTTGAGCTCGTTGGGCGTCGCCGTGGGGCATACAAAGTCGGCATGCGCGTGATTGGGCAGGCGCAGGGTGCCGAGCGCCTCGTCGTCGACGATCACCAACATGGGAACGCCACCGCGGTCGTCAAGCCACTTGGCAATCTGATCGATGCGGTCGCTGCGGATGCCATCAGAATCGAGGATCAGCAGGTCAAAGTCGTGCGCCGCAGTCGGCGAATCGGGGGTGGCCAGGCTCACCTCGACACCCAGGGTGGTCGTCAAGCTGCGGGCAAACTCGTGGAAGCGCGTCGTGCGCGCCATGAACAGGGCACTCTTTTCGGACATATCGGCCTCCATAAAAATGAGCTCAATCGTACTGGGACAAGCCAGCGCGATTAGGAGTTCGCCAGGTAGTGCTTGATCTCCCATTCGGTGATCGTGGATTCGAACTTATGCCACTCGTCGCGCTTCTTTTTGAGGAAGAAGCTATGGATGTGCTCGCCGAGGGCATCCTTCATAAACTGCGAGTCCTCAAAGACGTCGAGCGCCTCTTTAAGCGAGCGCGGCAGCGGCGTATAACCGGCCTCGAGCATCTGGCGGTCGTTGAGCTTGAGCGTCTCGGCCGTGGCCTCGGGCGGGAGCTCCAGCTTGCGCTCGATGCCGTCAAGCCCGGCCGCCAGTGTGACGGCGTTGACCAGGTACGGGTTGGCCATGGGATCGGGGCTACGAAGCTCGATGCGCGTGGACAGCTGCTTGCCGGGCTTGTAGACCGGGATGCGAACCATGCTTGCGCGGTTGCGCAGGCCCCACGTGGCGTACTGCGGCACGGAGTCGCCGCCCGTGGTGATGCGCTTGTACGAGTTGACGGTGGGGTTGGTGATGGCGCTGATCTCGCGCGCGTGCGCCAGGATGCCGGCCATGTAATGCTTGGCGACGTCGGAGAGATGGTACTTCTCGTCGGCCTCGCCCCAAAAGACGTTGTTGCCGTCGTGGTCGAACAGCGACTGATGCAAAAACATGGCGCTGCCGTCCTCGCCCGCCAACGGCTTGGGCATAAAGGAGGCGTGGCAGCCGCTCTCGTAGGCCTGCTGCTTAATGATGAGCTTGGCCGTGGTGATGGCGTCGGACATGCTCAGGGCCTCGGCGTGGCGCAGGCTCATGCCGTGCTGCGAGCGACCGGCGGCATGGAAGGTGTACTCCACGGGCACGGACATCTTCTCGAGCGTAAGGACCGTGTTGCGGCGCAGGTCGCGTGCGGCATCGCTCACCGAAAGATCGAAGTAGCCCACGTTGTCGAGAGGCTCGGGCGTGTGCTCGTCGGGGAAGTAGTAATACTCCAGCTCGGCGCCCACGTTGAGCAGATAGCCGGCTTTCTCGGCCTTGCGGAACATGCGACGCAACGCATCGCGCGGATCGCCGGCGAAGGGCTTGCGGTCGGGGGTGCACACATCGCAGAACACGCGGGCAACGCCGTTATGGCTCGGACGCCACGGCAGGATCTGGAAGGTCGAAGCATCGGGAAACGCCAGCATATCGGCTTCCTCGGGCGTGGCAAAACCCTCGATGGCGGAGCCGTCAAAGCCAATGCCCTCCTCAAATGCGACCTCGAGGTCCTCGGGGCTAATGGCAAAGTTTTTGAGGCGGCCGAGAATGTCGACAAACCACAGACGCACAAAGCGGATGTCACGCTGCTCTACGGAGCGGAGTACGTAATCGATGTTCTGCTGGTTCATGTCGCTCCCCTTTCTTTCGGGCGGGTTTCGACTGGTCTATACCGCAGATACTATCGCAGAAAAATGTTTCCGCAGGGTTAAAGCGTATCAAGCGCTCAAAAAACGTGCGCGAGCAGGCGGGTGCCAAGCACGAACGAATGGTTAGCGCGAGGTCGAAGCGCGGTGTTCAATGTGACCGGGGATCTCGATGCGCTTGGGGGCGAGCCTTGCGGCCTCGCCCACCGTGGTGGTGACCACATCGATGCGATCGGACAGACGCTCGACTACGCGCTTGGCAATGGTGACGGTGTCCTGCGCGGCCGTGGTCACGCCGCCAAAGAGCACGTGGTTCCAGGGATAGTCGTCAAACGTTGCGATCTTGAGACCCGCCGGCAACGAGGGTCCCAACTGTGCCAGCGCCTCGGTCAGACGCAGAAAGACCAGGCCGTTGACGGCGATAAGGCCGAGCTTTTTGCCCGCATAGTCGCGGATGGCCTCGTCCAGGCGGCCGACACCCGCGGCGCCACCGTCGGCCAGGGTGACGACCTCGCCGGTCAGGCCGCGACGCGAGAGCTCGTCGGCAAAGGCCTCGGCGCGCTCGCGACGCACGGGACTGTCGTCGCTTGCCTCGGTGAGCAGGCACAGGTGCTCGCTGCCCGCGGCGACCAAGGCGTCTACCAGGCCGGCGACCAACTCGCGGTTGTTAGAGGTCACCAGATCGATGCCGCCATTGGCAACATCGCGGTCGAGCAGAACGACAGGCAGGCGCCCCGCGGCCGCGGCGATCGCCTTGTCGTTGCCACCACAGGTGTTGACGATCAGGCCGTCCACGCCGGCATCGATAAGTCTGGTGAGCGACTCCGCCTCCTTGGCGGGGTCGTTGCCGCTGATGGCCGTCATGAGCGAGCTGCCGCGCGCGGCGGCGCTGGCGGAAAGCCCTTCGAGCATGGCACTGGAGAACGGGTTGACGATGTCTGCCAAGATCACGCCAATGAGGTTAGTGCGCGAGCTGCGCAGATTGCGTGCGGCGGCACGTGGGCGATAGCCGTTGCGCTCGATAACCGCCGCGATGCGAGCGCGGGTTTCCTCGGTCATCTGCCCGGGGCGGTTATTGAGATAGCGCGAAACCGTGGCCGGGCTCACGCCCGCCTCGGCGGCAATGTCTTTGATTCTCATCTGCGCCATAGCGCACCCCGTTTCCCAATTGTCGGCAACCTGAGCCATTTTAGGCATTTTTTTTAAAAACTCGCTTGCAAAACGCTGTAGGTGAGCAGCATCGTTTTTGCGTCTCGAACAGATGCGGTGATGGGCTAGATAGACGAGTCTTTAGGCAGCTCAAAGTAGTCGGGATGCAAGGCGATAACCGGGCCCTGCTCCTCGGGCATCAGATGCAGGTGTGTCTCTGCCAGGTAGCTCGCCGTGTCGGTATCGCCCCTCTTAATGGCCTCGAGAATCCGGCGATGCTGCCGACGAATCGGCTCCCAATCCAGATCCTGCGACACCATACGCAACCAGTTGTAGCGCTCAAAATGTGTGTTGACGCTCTTCATCCAATCCCACAACATGTGGCGACCGGCAATCTCAAAACACGTCTCATGGAACAGATTGTCCAGATCGAAAAAGCGACGCGTTTCGCTATGGTCGAGCGACTCGGACTCGGCAAGAATCCGCTCGAGCCGCTGCTTTTGCTCGGGCGTGGCGGCAGAGCAGCATTTAATGAGCACGCTTCTCTCGAGTTTCTCTCGCAAGAAACAGGCGTTCTCGGCGCGCTCCATGCTGATTTTTGAGACATAAGTGCCGCTTTTGGGACGCGTTTCCACCAGCTCCTGCTCACGCAGGCGCACAAAAGACTCGCGAATGGGCGTGCGCCCGATTCCCGTCTCCTTTTCCAGACCAATCGCCGAAAGGCGCGTGCCAGGCTTGAGCTCGGCATAGATGATCTTGGAGCGCAATGCGTTGTATGCCTGATCTTGCAGGCTCTGATAATGCTGGTGCTGTTCCATAAAGCCCTCGGATGAAGCCCACGGTTTGCCGAATATCACCACGTAATACTATCGCATCCCCCATTCCCTCAGTTGCGGTGAAATAGGGCGCGCTCACGTCGCTAGGATCACAAGAGCAAGCGGCGGCATCCCGAAACCCGGGACACCACCGCTGTTTTGCTATCGGATGGCGCAGAGACGCCCCCCTCATGCGCCAGGGGATTGATTAGAGCTCGCAGGCGACCTTGTAGCCATCGCCGATGGCGTCGCGGATGTTGCCGCACTTCTGGGCATCGCCCAGCACGTGGGTGACAACGCCGGCAGCGGCAAGGTCATCGGCAAGCTTGGTATTGGGGCGGTAGCCCATGGCAAGCACCAGCGTATCGGCATCGGCGATGGTGTGGATCTGGCCATCCTTTTCGTAACTGATGGTGTCCTCGGTAATCTCGGTCACCTTGGCCTCGGTCAGCACGTGAACGCCCTTGGAGAGCATGCGCGTGATGAGCACCGCGCGACCGGCACCGCCCTCGTTGGCGGCGAGCGTCTTGGTCATCTCAATGACGGTGACATCGCGATTGGCCGGCGACAGGTCGTTGACCAACGGGGCCAGGTAATCGGCCGTCTCGCAGCCGACGGTGCCGCCGCCCACGATGACGATCTTCTTGCCCGGGAAGGCCTTGCCGCCCAGCAGGTCGTCAGCCGTCATAACCTGCTTAAAGCCCTGCATAAAGGCCGGAGCGATGGGCTCGGCGCCATAAGCCAAGACAACCTCGTAGCCCGCGTAATCGCGCTGAATGTCCTCGGCCGAAAGCTCGGTACCAAAGACGCACGTGACGCCGGCCTCGGCCAGGCGACGGTACTGATACTTGATCACGCGGGTGAGTTCCTGCTTTGCCGGCGGAACGGCTGCGATGCGCATCTCGCCGCCCGACTCATCCTGCTTGTCCACGAGCACCACGTTATGGCCGCGCTTGGCGGCAATGTAGGCCGCCTCCATGCCCGCGGGGCCGGCGCCCACGACGAGCACGTTCTTGGCCTCGGCGGCAGGCTCGTAACCGGCCTCGTCGCGCTCCACGTCCGGGTTGACGGTGCAGGAGATGCGCTTGCCGAACATGATGCCGTTCAGGCAGCGCAGGCAGCCGATGCAGGGACGAATCTCGTCGGCGTTGCCGGCAGCCGCCTTGTTGCAGAACTCGGCATCGCACAGATTGGCGCGGCCCATCATGCAGATGTCGGCAGCGCCGTCCTCGATCAGCTCCTCGGCAATCCATGCCTCGTTGATGCGGCCGACCGTGGCAACGGGAATGTTCACATGCTTTTTGATCTCGCGCGAACAAGCGGCGTGCGAAGCCTGCTGTGTACCAGCGGCGGGAATTGCAGAGCCGCGCTTGATGGTGGTACCGCCCGACACGTGAATCATGTCGACGCCGGCCTTCTCCAGGCGACGCGAGACGTAGATCATGTCGTTGAGGGTCAGGCCGCCATCGGTGTACTCGTCGCCCGAGATACGGACGTCGATGATGAAGTCCTTGCCGCAACGCTCGCGAATCTCGGCGATGACCTCGAGCAAGAAGCGCATGCGGGCGTCGAGCGAGCCACCATACTCGTCGGTACGCTTGTTATAGAGCGGGGTCAAAAAGCCGCCGAGCATGCCATGGGCGTGCGCCGCATGGACCTCGACGCCATCGACGCCGGCCTTCTGCATACGCACGGCGGCGTCGCCGAACTGATGCGTGAGCTCGTGGATCTCATCGACCGTGATGGGGCGCGGCGCCTCGCGGGCATAGGAGGGGCCCACAAAGGACGGAGCGATCAGGCGCGGCGTGCCCGGAATGTTAAAGGCCATGTAGGCGGGGTGGAAGAGCTGCGGCATGATCTTGCAGCCGTACTCGTGGACGGCCGCGGCGAGCTTTTCCCAACCGGGGATAAACGAGTCGTCGTAGCAGCACATGTCACCCGGCAGATAGGTATAGGTGGGCTCGACCGTCACGACCTCGGTGATGATCAGGCCCACGCCGCCCTTGGCGCGGGCACGGTAGTGGTCGACCAGGTCTTCGGTCACGTAGCCATGGTCGGCCAGGTTGGTGGACACCGGCGGCATAAAGACGCGGTTCTTAACCTCGGTCGTACCGACCTTGATCGGGCTGAAGAGCATCGGGTAGGCGGAGGACTCCATACAGGGTTCCTTTCGTTTGAGCCGCTCGGCGGCGGTTGCTGATGTACCTATCGTATCAGCAACCGCCGTATCTGCACTCGCTCGCACTCCTCACCTTCAATCCCGACCCTCACAAAAAAGTTGCGGTGGAATACGGAGTAGATAAGGCCTTTGGCAGCAAAAACAGTCCGTATTCCACCGCAACTGATGGGCGGGGTGGAATTGAGGGCTCAGATAGTCAGTCATGCCCTCATCCGCCACCCCCTCACCTACAGCGCGCCGTCCAGCATAAGATTCACCTTGAGCACGTTGACCGTGGGCTCGCCGAACATGCCGAGGAAACGGCCCTTGGTGCACGCGGCGATGATGTCGCGCACCTCGTCCTCACTTTTGCCCGTGGCCTTGGCAAGGCGCGGAACCTGGTACTCGGCGGCATCCGGAGAGATCTCCGGGTCGAGGCCGGACCCCGAACACGTCACCAGATCGACGGGCACAGCGTCCATATCGGCATCGGGGTTGGCGGCGCGGATCTTCTTCACGCGCGCATCTATCAGCTGCCGATACTCCTCACTCGCCGGGGACAGGTTGGACGGGGCACCATACGCCATGAGCTCGCCGTCTTCGCCTTCGACAATTGATACGTTCTGGATACGACCCCACATGTGGGCTTCGTCATCGAAGTTCTGGCCGATGAGCTCGGAACCCACAACCTTGCCGTCGACCGTAATGAGCGATCCGTTCGCCTGGTACGGAAACGCAAGCTGCGCGACGCCGGTCACCACGAGCGTGTATCCCAGGCCGCAGACGATGGTAAACAGCGCGAACACGCCAAGTGCGCGCGATGCGATACCTTTGAACATACAAACCTCCGTCTACATCATGCCAATGCCGAACAAGGCCAGCAGTATGTCGATAATTTTGATGAATACGAACGGCGCCACGATACCGCCCAGACCCCACACCAGCAGGTTGTGGGTCAGCAGCTGGCCGGACGAAAGCTCGCGGTACTTCACGCCTTTCAGGGCGGCAGGAATCAGCGCGACGATGACCAACGCGTTGTAGATAATGGCGGACAGCACGGCAGACAACGGGCTGGTGAGCCCCAGGATGTTGAGGGCGTCCAACCCGGGGTAGATCGGCGAGAACAGGGCCGGGATGATAGCGAAATACTTGGCGACGTCGTTGGCGACCGAGAAGGTCGTGAGCGAACCGCGGGTCATGAGCAGCTGCTTGCCAATACGCACGATATCGATGAGCTTGGTGGGGCTGGAGTCGAGGTCGACCATGTTGCCGGCCTCCTTGGCAGCCTGGGTGCCCGTGTTCATGGCCACGGCGACGTCCGCCTGGGCGAGCGCCGGTGCATCGTTGGTGCCATCGCCGGTCATAGCGACCAGGTGGCCCTCGCGCTGGAACGCGCGGATCCTCTCGAGCTTGCCCTCGGGGGTGGCCTCGGCCAGGAAGTCGTCAACGCCGGCCTCGGCGGCGATTGCCGCGGCGGTGAGCGGGTTGTCGCCCGTCACCATGATGGTCTTGATGCCCATGCGGCGCAGGTCGGCGAACTTCTCCTTAACGCCGGACTTGATGATGTCCTTGAGGTACACAACGCCCAGCACGCGGCAGTTCTTGGTCACGACCAGCGGGGTGCCGCCGGCCTTGGCGATGCGTTCGACGGCCTCGTCGCACTCCTGGGAGAACACGCCGCCGGCTGCCTCCACATAGGTGCGCACGGAATCGGCAGCGCCCTTGCGGATCTCATTGCCCTCGTAGTTCACGCCGGACATACGCGTTGCCGCGGTGAACGGGATGAACTCCATACCCTTATCCTCGAGCGTGCGGCCGCGCAGACCGAACTGCTCCTTGGCGAGCACGACGATGGAACGACCCTCGGGGGTCTCGTCGGCCAGCGAGGAAAGCTGAGCGGCATCGGCCAGCTCCGTGGGATCGACGCCGTCGACCGGGATGAACTCGGCGGCTTGGCGGTTACCCAGGGTGATGGTGCCGGTCTTGTCGAGCATGAGGATGTCGACGTCGCCGGCGGCCTCGATGGCGCGGCCGGACATGGCCAGCACGTTGGCCTCGTTCAGACGGCTCATGCCGGCGATGCCGATGGCGGACAGCAGCGCACCAATGGTGGTGGGCGCCAGACAGACGAGCAAGGCAACGAGCGTGGTCACAGCGGTGGGGTTCGCCATACCGTTGAGCCCTGCAGAGAAACTCGAGTAGCAGTACAGTGCGAGCGTCACGAGGATGAAGATGACGGACAGAGCAACCAGAAAGATCTCGAGCGCGACCTCGTTGGGGGTCTTCTTGCGGGCGGCGCCCTCGACCATGGCGATCATCTTATCCAGGAAGCTCTGGCCAGGCTCGCTGGTGATTTTCACCACAATCCAATCGGAAAGCACGGTAGTGCCGCCAGTGACGGCAGAACGGTCGCCGCCAGCCTCGCGAACCACGGGTGCAGACTCGCCGGTGATGGCCGACTCATCAACCGAGGCGGCACCCTCGATGACATCGCCGTCTCCCGGAATCTGCTCGCCGGCGCGCACGACCACCAGATCCCCGCGTGAGAGCTCGGTACCGGGAACGACCGTGAAGCGGTCCTTATCCTCGACGGACTCGATGCGATGGGCCTCGACGTCCTTTTTCGCCGCGCGCAGGGAGTCTGCCTGCGCCTTACCGCGGCCCTCGGCAAGTGCCTCGGCAAAATTTGAAAAGAGGTCGGTCAGCCAGAGAATGACGGCAATGGCGATCACATAGTACGTGGGGACGCCGGCGTCCTGTACCCCAAAAATAGAGGCGATGGCCAGAATGGAGGTCATGGCGGCCGAAAGCCACACCAGGAACATAACCGGGTTTTGGACCTGGACACGGGGGTCAAGCTTGGCAAATGAATCGCGCACCGCGCGGCTCATCATGTCTTTTTGCATAGCCATAAATCTGCGACTCCTTTACGCAACCATCTGGAAGAATTCGGCAACGGGACCAAGCGCCAACGCCGGGAAGAAGCTCAGGGCGCCAATCAGCAGAACGACGAATACCAGCAGAAACACGAACATGGCATTGGTGGTGGAAAGCGTGCCGGCGCTCTCGGCGACCTTGCCCTTCCCGGCCAGCGAGCCCGCAATGGCGAGCGTGCCCACAATCGGCAGGAACCGCGCGAACAGCATCTCGATACCCAGCAGCACATTGATCCACGGGGTGTTGCAGTTCATGCCTGCAAACGCCGAGCCGTTGTTGCCGCCGCATGAGGTGAAGGCATACAGCACCTCGGAGAAGCCATGCGCCCCGCCGTTGTTGAGTTGGTCGACAAGACCGGGCACCATGCAGGCGATAGCGGAGCTCACCAGAATGGCGAACGGAGTGGCGAGACACAGAACCACCGCCCAGCGCATCTCGGTCGGCTCGATCTTCTTGCCCAGGAACTCGGGCGTGCGGCCGACCATAAGGCCGGCGATAAACACCGTGAGGATGGCGAAGCCGATCATGCCGTACAGGCCGCAGCCCACGCCGCCGAAGACGACCTCGCCCAGAGCCATCTGGAGCATCTGGACAAAACCGCCCAGCGGGGTGTAGGAATCGTGCATGGAGTTAACCGAGCCGTTGGAAGCGGCGGTGGTGTAAGCCGACCACGTGGAGGAGGTGGCGATACCGAAGCGGCTCTCCTTGCCCTCCATGTTGCCGCCGGCCTGGCCGTCGGCCATCTCGATATTGACCGCTCCGTCATCGGCCAGCTGCGGGGTGCCCGCATGCTCGTTGACGGCGATGATGCCGGTGAAGATCACCAGCAGGATGAACATGGCGGCAAAGATGGCCTTGCCCTGCTTGGTGTTCTTGACGCCGATACCGAAGGTGAAGCAGCAGGCAGCCGGGATCAGCAGCAGGCTGGTCATCTCGATGATGTTGGTGAAGGCACTGGGGTTCTCATACGGATGGGCGGAGTTCACGCCGAAGAAGCCGCCGCCGTTGGTACCGGACTGCTTGATGGCGACCTGAGGAGCCGCAGGACCCTGGGGCAGGAACTGCTCGGTGACCACGCGCGCGCCCTCGACAACCTTGCCGTCGACCTTGACCGTATCGCCCTCGATCTGGGCGCCGTCGATGACGCTCCAGCCGCCGTCTGCATTAGGCTGGACAGCGACGGGCTCTACGAGCTCAGCCTTCTGAGCCGGCTGGAAGTTGGAGATGACGCCACCGGCAGCCAGGCAGATGCCGAACACGAGGTTCAGCGGGATGAGCACATACAGGACGGTGCGGGTGAGGTCGACCCAGAAGGAACCCAGACCCTGCTCCTTGACCTGACGGAAGCCGCGGATCAGCGCGAACATGACCGCAATACCGGTGCCGGCGGACAAGAAGTTCTGCACGGTGAGGCCCATGAACTGCACAAGGTAGGACAGGGTGGTCTCACCGGAATAGGATTGCCAATTGGTGTTGGTTATGAAGGAAGCGGCCGTATTGAACGACAGGTCCCATGACACACCCGGCAGGTGCTGGGGATTGCCTGGCAAGAAGGGCTGAAGCGCCTGGAGTGCCACAAGGGCCACGAGGCCGATCCCCGAAAAGACCAGCACGCTCGCCAGATAGCGCCTACACCCCATCTGCTCTGCCGCGTCGATGCGAAGCAGACGATAGACGCCACGCTCCACAGGAGCAATCACAGGCGACAGGAACGTATGCTCGCCATCCATGATATGGGCCATGAACCGACCGAGCGGAACGGCCAGGACGACGAGCACGGCAAAGTACAAGATGTACTGAATCGCAGCGTCCATAGTTTACGAATCACTCCTCATCAGAATGTAGATGTCATAGATAAAGAGTCCAATGCAGACGACTCCGATAATGGGAATGAGGATGTCCATTACCGCCCCTTTCACGCGCGGTCCGATGTCTCGGACGCCTGCTCTCGCAAGCGTCTGGGGACAGTAAACGCTTCTAGGGATTAAAGAGGCGTGAGGGCTGGGGCTCACGACCTTAAGATGCCGTAAAGATGCAGGTAGAAAGCACTATTGCGGCTGCAGTGCGCCTATACTCGACCTCGCGAGCATACAGTGGCGCCCTCGCCGCGTATGCACGCATGGACAACGCTTCAGAAAGGCTACGCTATGCAGCGCGACGCATCGGACACTCGCGTCAATCCAGACCTCATCCTAAAGGCAATTGAGAAAGACGAGGTCGCCGATGACGCTCGAACCAGCCGGGGACACCTCAAGATTTTCTTTGGCTACGCTGCTGGCGCAGGCAAAACCTATGCGATGCTTCAAGCCGCCCACGCCGCCAAGCGGCGAGGTGTCGACGTCGTCGCGGGATACATCGAGCCGCACGAACGTCCGGCAACTGCCCATCTTGCACAAGGGCTTGAGAACGTGCCCTGTAAACTCATCGAGCACAACGGCATTGCGCTCAGCGAGTTCGACCTAGATGCGGCTATCGAACGCGCCCCTCAGCTCATCCTTGTCGACGAGCTCGCCCATACGGATGCACCGGGGTCTCGCCACGACAAACGCTATCAAGACGTCGAGGAACTTCTACATGCGGGCATCGACGTCTATACGACCGTGAACGTTCAGCATATCGAGAGCCTAAACGACATGGTTGCATCCATCACCGGCGTTGTCGTGAGCGAACGAATCCCCGACCGTATCTTCGATGATGCCGACCAGGTCGAGCTCGTCGACATAGAGCCCGAAGATCTACTTGAGCGCCTTCGCGCCGGCCTCGTCTACCGTCCCGCACAAGCCGACCGAGCGCAACAGCATTTTTTTACCGTCGAGAACCTCACCGCACTCCGAGAAATCGCGCTGCGCCGCTGCGCCGATCGCACCGGCTACCTCACAGACGCCGCACGCGTACTGGGAAACCGTGACTACTACACCAGGGAGCGTATCTTAGTCTGTGTCTCCCCGGCGCCGACCAATCCCCGCATCGTCCGTGCCGCCGCACGCATGGCGAAAGCGTTTCGCAGCGAGCTCGTCGCCCTGTTCGTAGAGAGCCCGCGCGCGCAGGCCATGAGCGATAATGAGCGCGCCAAGCTTGCAGCCAATATCGCCCTGGCCGAACAGCTCGGAGCACATATGGAAACCGTCTATGGCGACGACATCGCGTTTCAGATCTCCGAGTTCGCGCGCCTGTCGGGTATTTCGAAGATCGTCATGGGGCGCACGGGCGAGCGTAGCAGCGTCCGTCAGGCCCTCTTCGGCCGCAAATCTCTCGTAGAACAGCTCATAACATTCGCCCCGAACCTCGACATTTACATCATTCCAGACCAGTCGACTCCGCCCTCCCGGCCCGAAGAACGCCGCCGTGCGCTCGCCCTGCAGCCGCCCAGCAGCCGTGACGTGCTTCGCACGCTGGCCCTCTCTCTTGTCGCCACGGCGATCGGCACGGCTTTCCGCCATCTGGGTTTTGCCGATTCCAGCATCATATCCCTCTATATCCTCACGGCCCTGCTGACCGCCGTCACCACGACGGGGCGCATCTGCACGATCGTATCGAGCGTGCTCTCTGTAGTGCTTTACAACTTCTGCTTCGTCACGCCTCTGTTTTCGCTCGCCAGCTACGACCGAAGCTATCTGGTCACGTTCGGCATCATGTTCGCTACCGCTATGGTCGCCGGCGAGTTAACTGCGCGCATCGCCGACAACGCCCGGACCTCCGCCGAGAACGCATTCAAAACGCGCGTACTCCTCGAAACGAACCAGCTCTTGCAGCAAGCCCATAGCGCGGAGGAGTGCGCCCGCGTCGCCATGAACCAACTCATCAAACTGCTAAAACTCGACGTGGTCTTCTACACCGCCGAACACGGCACGCTCGGCAAGACGCTCTATGAGTCCGCTGGCACCGAAAACCGATCCGCGTCGCTGCTCACCGACTACGAGCGCGCCGTTGCAACCTGGACCTACACCAACAACAAGCGCGCGGGCGCAAGCACGCGGACCCTGCCTGAGGCGCGCTGTCTCTACCTCGCGGTTCGCACCGGCGACAAGGTATTCGGTGTCATCGGCATCGCCCTGGAGGGGCGCGAGATCGAAGCCTTCGAGCATTCGATCGTCCTATCTATCGTAGGTGAATGCGCCTTGGCGCTCGAAAGCGACCGAGCAGCGCAAGAGCGCGAAGAAGCTGCGGTCTTGGCGAAAAACGAGCAGCTGCGCGCCAACCTTTTGCGCTCCATCGGCCACGATTTGAGGACACCCCTCACGGCTATATCCGGATCTGCGGCAATCCTTCGGAAGAGCGACGAGAAGCTCAGCCTCGAACAACGCTGCGATCTTGCCGATGCCATCTACGACGACTCCCTCTGGCTTATCGATACCGTGGAGAACCTCCTCGCCATCACACGCGTCGAGGACGGCACCATTCGCCTCAACTTCACGTCCGAGCTCATCGACGAGGTCATCGAGGCCGCCCTCAGCCATGTCGCCCAAGCATCGCATGGACGTACCGTCACCATCGAGCACACTGACGACATCCTGCTGGTACGCATCGACGTCCATCTCATCATGCAGGTGCTTACGAATCTCATCATGAACGCCTTCAAATACACGCCCGAGGACTCGACTGTCACCATCAGCGCACGTCGCGAGGGCGCGTTCGTCGTGGTGGACGTCGCAGACGATGGGCCGGGTGTGGCAGACTGCGACAAGCCTCATATCTTTGAGCGCTTCTTCACCTCAAGCAATACGCAGCCCGTGGATTCGCGTCGAAGCATCGGCCTTGGGCTGTCGCTTTGCCGCTCCATCGTGGAGGCGCATGGCGGCGTCATCGAAGCTCGCGACAACCACCCCCATGGGGCCGTCTTCCGTTTTACCCTGCCCGCCGAGGAGATCGAGATTCATGAATAATGCCGCTAAGCCACGCATCCTCCTGGTCGAAGATGACCTGACCGTTCAAAACCTCGTTTCGACCGCACTTGACCTCCACGGCTACGTCGTGAGCAAAGTTTGCAACGGCCAGGCCGCCATCATGGATGCGGTGTCGCACGGCCCCAGCCTCATCATGCTCGACCTCGGCCTTCCCGACATTGACGGTATCGAGGTCATCACGAAGATCCGAAGCTGGTCGGCAGTCCCCATTATCGTCATTTCGGCGCGCACCGAAGATTCCGACAAGATTGCAGCACTTGACGCAGGGGCAGACGACTACCTCACCAAGCCCTTTTCTGTGGATGAGTTGCTCGCGCGCGTCCGTGCGAATTTGAGGCGCTCCTCGATGGCGTCGAGCGAGTCGACAGAAGCGAGCACGTTCGACAACGGTCCGCTGCATATCGACTACGCCGCGGGATACGCGACGAAAGACGGACGCGAGCTCTCGCTCACCCCAACCGAGTACAAATTGCTTGTCCTTCTGGCGAAAAACGTCGACAAGGTGCTCACCCACACCTTCATCACCCGCGAGATATGGGGCACGAGCTGGGACAGCGATCTGGCGAGCCTGCGCGTGTTCATGCGCACCCTGCGCAAGAAGATCGAGGCAGACCCCTCTCACCCCAAGATGATTCAGACGCACATGGGTGTCGGGTACCGCATGCAGCGTCTCTAGCCCACCCCACAAAAAGTTGCGGTGGAATACGGAGTAGATAAGGCCTTTGACAGCAAAAACAGTCCGTATTCCACCGCAACTGATGGGCGGGATGGAGTTAGAGGCCCAGGTAGCTGGTCATGCCTTCGACGGCGAGCTTGGCGCCCGCTACGGCATGGACCACGGTGAGCGGACCGTTGACCACATAGTTAGCGATACCCCAAAATCACTCTTTAACTCACCGCGCTCGCCCCCATATGTGCAAAGCGCCCCGCGAACGGATACTCGCGAGGCGCCTGGATGCCTGGATGTCCGGGCCTTATTTGATCCCGCGGCCCAAGTCTTCGGCAATTTTGTCTACGCCCTTAAGTGCGGCGCAGGTCTTTTTGTTGGAGCAATGTCCCGTGCAAACGCCACCTTGAGCGCAGTCGGCGCAGGTGCCCTTGCGATAAATGCGCACGCACACGGCGACAAACGCAATGGCGATAACGGCCAGCACAACAATATCGATAGGTGCCATAGAAAGCCTCCTCTAGTTAACCACCACTTACTTTACCCCATTCTCCACCTGCCAAAAAGGGACAGGTTTATTTTGGTCGGTTTTATCTGCGGAAACGTCACATCTTAACTTCTGGAGCAAAGCAATCTGTCCCCCATTGCACCAAAAAGCCCGAGTGTCGCTGGGACACCCGGGCTCGTGAAAAGGGGCTAATCCTTATTCGGACTTAGGCGGAAACCGTGGCAGAAGCGGTGTTGGTCTCGTCCTCGTCGGTCCATGCATGCTTGGGCATGGGACGGAAGATCTGGAAGAGCATCGCAGCCAGCAGCACGATGGCCACAACCGTCCAGATACCAAACTGCCCAAGAACAAGCAGGTTATAGAACTGGTTGATGAACAGGCCGATGACCCAAGCAAAGGCACACTCGTAGCCGATGGCAATCGCGGTCCACTTACCGGAGTTCATCTGGTTACGGATGGTGCCGATAGCGGCAAAGCACGGAGCGCACAGCAGGTTGAAGGCACCAAAGGCGACGCAAGCGCCCATGGTCGGGAACATAGCCGCAAACGCGGTCCACAGGCTCGGGTCGGTCTCGCCGGCGTCGGCAACGGACAGCAGCGAGCCGGCGGTGGCGACAACGTTCTCCTTGGCGACGAGGCCAGAGACGGTCAGTGCGGTGGCCTGCCAGGTGCTAAAGCCGAGCGGGGCGAAGATCCAAGCGACCAGGTTGCCGAACATGGCAAGCACGGAGTAATCCATGAACTCCTCGGGGATGCCCTCCATGGAAGGCAGGTAGCCAAAGGCGCCGTTGTAGCTACCAAAGTTGGAGAGGAACCAAACGACGACGGTGGACGCAAAGATGACCGTGCCGGCCTTCTTGATAAAGGCGAAGCAGCGCTCCCACACGTGCAGCGCCCAAGAGCGGATCGCCGGGAAGTGGTAAGCGGGGAGCTCCATAACGAACGGCGTCGGGCGGCCGGCGAAGAGCTTGGTCTTCTTGAGCATGAGGCCCGAAGCGATGACGGCAAAGACGCCCAGGAAGTAGAAGAGCGGGCTGATCCACGCGGCGGTGGTGGAAGAATCGCCGATGATGGAACCCATGAGCAGGGCAATGATCGGCAGCTTGGCGCCACAGGGAATGAACGTGGTGGTCATGACCGTCATGCGGCGGTCCTTCTCGTTCTCGATGGTCTTGGTGGCCATGACGCCGGGGACGCCGCAGCCCGAGGACACGAGCATGGGGATAAAGGACTTACCGGACAGGCCAAAGCGGCGGAACACGCGGTCCATGATGAAGGCGACGCGGGCCATGTAGCCGCAATCCTCCAGGAAGGACAACATCACAAAGAGCAGGAACATCTGCGGCACGAAGCCGAAGATGGCGCCCAGGCCGCCGACGATACCGTCGCAGACCAGCGAATCGACCAGGCCACCGTCCTCGGTGCCGCCCGCCACGAGGGCATCGTGCACCATGGTGGTAATACCCGGAACATACGGGCCGTACTGTGCCGGGTCGATCGAATCGGCAGCGTCCTCGCCCACGGCCTCGACGGCCGCATCGTAGGCGTCGCGGCCCTGACCGAGCACGTACCAACCGTCGGTGCCAAAGAGCTGGTCGTTGGTGAAGTCGGTCACCGTACCGCCCAGGGTGGAAACGGCGATGTAGTACACGCAGAACATAATGACTACGAAGATCGGCAGGCCCAGAATGCGGTTGGTAACCACACGGTCGATCTTCTCGGAAGTGCTCATCTTGGCCGGAGCCTTGGTGAGGCACTCATCGACGATGTGCGCGATCACACCATAGCGCTCACCGGTGATGATGGACTCGGCATCGTCATCGCAATCCTGCTCGCACTGGGCGACCAGCTGCTCCACACGAGCCGCCTTCTCCTTGGTGAGGTTGATGAGTTTGCAGGCATCCGTATCGCGCTCGAACAGCTTGACGGCGTAGTAGCGACGCTTGCTGGCGGAAACGCTCGCAGGCAGGTTATTCTCGATGTGGTCCAGAACGTCCTCGATGGAGGAATCGAACTTGTGCTCCGACACCTGGCCCTTGGAAGCAGCGGACTTCTTGACCTGCTCGAACAGTTCCTTGATGCCCTTGTTCTTGAGGGCCGAGATCATCACGACCGGGCAACCGAGCTTCTTGGAGAGCTTGTCCGTGTCGATCTTATCGCCGTTCTTCTCGACCAAGTCGGCCATGTTGAGGGCGACGACCACGGGCAGACCGGTCTCAATGACCTGAAGTGCCAGATACAGGTTGCGCTCGAGGTTGGTGGCGTCGACGACCTGGACGACGACATCGGGCTCGCCGCTCATGAGGTAATCGCGCGAGCATTGCTCCTCGGGGCTGTAGGGGGAAAGCGAGTAGATGCCAGGGAGGTCCGTGATGGTAACGTTCTTGTCGCTTAGGAGCTTGGCTTCCTTTTTCTCAACCGTGACGCCGGGCCAGTTGCCAACGTAGCCGTTGGCGCCGGTGATCAGGTTGAAAAGCGTGGTCTTGCCGCAGTTGGGGTTACCCGCAAGCGCGACATGGATCTGAGAATCCGCCATTCAATCCTTCTTCCTTGTGTGCCCGCGCTGTCATCTCCGCGCAGGTTGGATAATGTGCTTCAAAGATGCTGCATTAAGTTAGAAAAACCTAACTTTATATGCAGAAATACACGCCGCGAGCCCTTACTGAACCTCGACGACGGCCGCTTCCTCCTTGCGGATGGAAAGCTCGTAGCCGCGCACGTTGATCTCGACCGGATCACCGAGCGGCGCAACCTTTACGACCTTGAACGAAGTGCCCTTGATGAGCCCCAGGTCCATAAGGTGGCGGCGCAGCGCGCCCTCACCGTGAAGCTTGACGATGGTAGAGCTCTCGCCTACCTTAACGTCACCCAACGTCTTCATCCTCTTGTCCCCCTTTCGGTTTTAATGAAATGCTGCGGACTAACCGACGGTCATGATGTGCATGGCAACCTTGGAATCGATGCCAAAACGTGCGCCCAGCACGGTGACGATGATATTGGCACCACTCGAGCTCACCACGTGAATCTCGCTGCCCTCGACAAAGCCAAGGTCCTTGAGGTGGTGCTTCATGTCCTCATTGCCCTTTACCCGAGACACGCGCACGGTTTCGCCCGCCTTTACCATCGAAAGCGGCATGGCCGGCATCTGCGGTCCGCAAGACATGAGTGAGCTCCTAACGTCGGTTCGTCCTCAACATCGACGCGGTAAAAGTTAACCACGTCTATGTTCGCTTTAGTAAACTAACATGTGGTTAACTTTTTTGAAAGGGTCTCTATTCAGTTTTCGAAAAAGTTTCCTATACGAAACAAAAGAGGCACCGCAAAGAGCGCCTCCTAGAGATGTGACAAAGGGACTGTCCGCAGTCCCTTGTTGCGTTTAGAGCGAGAGGTTTCTGATCGACGTGACGCACGAGGCCTCGTCTACGCCCGAAACGCGAAAGACGATGTCCTCGCCACATTCGCCGTAAAGCGCCATGAGGCCCATCACGTCACGGCCATCGGTATGGCGGTCGCCGATGCTGACCGACACGTCGCTACGATGCTTGGCGATAATGTCGTAGAGTAGCGCGACCGGGCGGGCATGCAGTCCCAACGGATCTTTAATCGTCTTTGTAAACTCGACCATGTCCCCTCCCGCGGTATCGCTCATTCGGCTGGCAAACCCAGACACGTGGTAGTTATTGTAGCGTTAGATAGTTGTTGCGACTCGCCAAAAGCTCGACCGGAAACTGCGTCCCATTATTTGGCTGGATTCTGGGTTGCGGCTTCCCAAGGGGCCCTGTTTGGGAAACTGCAACCCGTTCTGGACGCAAATTCCGGGTCGCAGTTTCCGCAGAGTGCCTCAAGCGGAAAGCTCATCCCACCTTGGACGCAAATTCCGGGTCGCAGTTTCCGCGGCGCCCGGTCATCCCGGGCCACCGCAGCATCGGCGCATAAAAAGCGAGGAAAGGCACGCGTCCTCCCCTCGTTACGGGCAATATGTAGCCGCTCGCCTACATCAGGCGCAGGCTGACGTCCTTGAGCTGGGCGCCGGAAACGGCACTCGGGGCGCCCGACATGAGATCGGAGCCACTGGCCGTCTTGGGGAACGCCATGACGTCGCGAATGGAGTCGGAGCCGGTGAGCAGCATGCACACGCGGTCCAGGCCCAGGGCGAAGCCGCCCATCGGGGGCGCACCAAACTTGAGCGCCTCCATGAGGAAGCCAAACTGCGACTCGGCACGCTCCTCGGTAAAGCCCAGGAGCTTGAGCATGGACATCTGCATCTCGGCGTTGTGGATACGCATACCGCCGCCACCGGCCTCAAAGCCGTCCATGACAAAGTCGTAGGTGCAGGAGCCGGCTGCCAGCGGATCGGCCTCAATCTTGGCGATGTCGGTCTCGGTCGGCAGGGTAAAGGGCTGATGCTCGGCTGCATAGGCCTTGCGGTCCTCGTCCCAGTGGAACAGCGGGAAGTTGACGATCCACAGGAAGTCGTGACCCTCGCGCTTGATCTCGAGCGCGTTGGCCATGTGGGAGCGCATGCCGCCCAGGATCTCGTCGGAAAGCAGGCGCGGGCCGGCGGCGAACATCACGAGGTCGCCGGGCTCGACGTCCATGCGCTCGCGCAGAGCCGCCATCTCCTCGTCCGAGAAGAACTTGACGATGGGGCTGTTGATGGAACCGTCCTCGCGGAAGGCGATCCAGGCCAAGCCCTTGGCGCCAAACGTGGAGGCCACGCCGGCGAGTTTATCGATCTTGGCGCGGGCCCAGGCACCGGCGCCCTTGGCGTTGATGGCCTTGACGACGAAACCCTCCTCGTTTGCGGCGGTCGCAAAGACCTTGAACTTGGAGTTGGCAAAGATGTCGGTCAGGTCGACCAGGTGCATGCCATAGCGGGTATCGGGCTTGTCGGAGCCATAGGTGTCCATGGCCTCCCAGTAATCCATGCGGCGCAGCGGCGTGGGCATCTCGACACCCATGCGGCCGAAGGCATCGGACAGGACCTCTTCGAGCGCGCTCATGACATCGTTCTGGTCCACGAAAGACATCTCGATATCGACCTGGGTGAACTCGGGCTGACGGTCGGCGCGCAGGTCCTCGTCGCGGAAGCACTTGGCAACCTGGTAGTAGCGCTCGACGCCGCCGACCATGAGCAGCTGCTTCAGAAGCTGCGGGGACTGCGGCAGAGCGTAGAAGTTGCCCGGCTGGATGCGGCTGGGAACGATGAAGTCGCGGGCGCCCTCGGGCGTGGACTTAAACAGGGAGGGCGTCTCAACCTCCATGAACTCACGGTTGTGCAGTGCCTCGCGAATGGCAAAGGTGAAGTCGGAGCGCAGCTTGAGGTTGGCCATCATCTCGGGACGACGGAGGTCCAGATAGCGATAGCGCAGACGGGTGTCCTCGCTGGTCTCGATGCCATCCTCGATCTGGAACGGCGGGGTGACGGACGTATTGAGCACCTCGGCATGGTCGGTCAGGACCTCGATCTCGCCGGTGGCGAGCTTGGTGTTGGTGGTCTCGTCGCCACGGGCGCGCACGACGCCGTGAATCTTGATGGGCCACTCGGGACGCATGGTCTCGGCGATCTTAAAGGCATCGCCGTCAGAATGCTCAGGGTCGAAGGTGAGTTGCGTAATGCCCTCACGGTCGCGAAGGTCGCAGAAAATAAGGCCACCGTGGTCGCGGCGACGGCTCACCCAACCGGTGAGGGTGACCTCTTCGCCCACGTTCTCGCGGCGAAGCTCGCCGCAGGTACGGGTGTGCATGGAATGCTCGTCGATGGGACGGGTCTGGCTCATACCAGTGATCCTCCTTTATGGATCTGTGCCGCCCCGTGTCGTTCCGGGCGGCGTCGTACAGATTCGCCCGGCCTGCGTAAACCGCGCAGCCGGACATGGCGTTCTATCTTATCGCACCCGCGTCGATGTGCCGCGAAAAAGTAGCTCCTGCCCAAAGACTTGACGGAGACGAAACAATTGGCGCACCGCGACTGTCGCCGAGGCGCGCCGCGTGCGACAATGTGCCCCAATACAACTGCACCCGGAAAGGCCCAACATGTCTGCACGCCTCATCGTTATGGATATCGACTCCACCCTCATCAACCAGGAGGTCATCGATCTTTTGGGTGAGGAGGCAGGCGTGGGCGAGCAGGTAGCGCAAATTACCGAGCGCGCCATGCGCGGCGAGCTCGACTTTAAGCAAGCGCTCGAGGAGCGCGTGGGGCTGCTTGCGGGCCTGGACGAGAGCGTGTTCGAGCGCACCTTTGAGCGTGTGACGTTTACCCCCGGCGCGTTGGAGCTTGTGCGCTCGGCGCACAGCAAGGGCTGGAAGGTCGGCGTGGTAAGCGGCGGTTTCCACGAGGTTGCCGATAAGATCGTGGCTGCCGCGGGCATCGACTTTTGCCTGGCCAACCGTCTGGAGGTCGTAGACGGCAAGCTCACCGGAAGACTGGCGGCAGACATCGTGACCAAGGAGTCCAAGCTTATCCAGATGCTGGATTGGGCAGTTGAGTGCGGCGTCGATATGGCCCACACGGTCGCTATTGGCGACGGCGCCAACGACATCCCCATGATTCAGGCCGCGGGCACGGGCATCGCGTTTTGCGCCAAGCCCAAGACGCGCGAGGCCGCCCCGTTTGCCATCGACGAGCGCAACCTGATGCTCGCCATGGACATCATCCTGCGTGACTAGCCGATTCGTCTAACAATTGAATCAGTCTGTCCTATAGTTTCCGAACAATTTTATCTTAGTGTTCGGAAATATACCCTTTGAGTGCTAGACTTTGCGCCGTCGAAGGGAACATATATATGGATAAGCGAGATCTTGAGCAATTGCTGAGCGATGTTGCCGGCGGGGCAGTCACCCCTGCCGACGCCCTCACGCGCATCCAGACGGCTCCGACCGCCGATCTGGGTTTTGCGCAGCTCGATCTTTCACGCGGGGTACGCCAGGGAGCCGGCGAGGTTATCTACGGCGCCGGTAAAACCGCCGGGCAGATTGCCGCCATTATCGAAGCGCTGCGCGATGCAGGCCAGGAGCGCATCCTGGTCACGCGCTTGGACGCCAAAAAGGCCGCCCGTACCTCGGAATTTCTCGGCAACGGCATCGACCTGGGATATGTCCCGGACGCACAGCTCGCCCTCGTAGGCGGCAAGCCCTCCCCCACCGGCAACGGACGCATCGTCGTCGCCTGCGCCGGTACGAGCGACCTGCCCGTCGCCGAAGAGGCGGCACTGACGGCCGAGTTCTACGGCAATGAAGTCGATCGCCTCTACGACGTAGGTGTCGCCGGCTTGCACCGCCTGCTCGCTCATGCTGAGGAACTTGCCCAGGCGCAGGTGGTCATCGCCATCGCCGGCATGGAAGGCGCCCTGGCAAGCGTCATCGGCGGCCTGGTGAGTTGCCCGGTCATCGCCGTTCCCACCAGCGTGGGCTACGGCGCGAACTTTGGTGGCGTGGCCGCGCTGCTCGCCATGCTCAACTCCTGCGCCAGCGGCGTCTCGGTCGTCAATATCGACAACGGCTTTGGCGCCGCCTATCAGGCAAGTCTTATCAATCATCTGAGCGCCGGCACGCCCTGCGCCCGCTAAGGAGCATTCCATGTCCAACCACCAGCACACGCTTATCATCGACGGAACCTCGGGCATCAGCGGCGATATGACCGTCGCGGCTCTGCTCGACCTGGGCGCCAGCGAGGAGCACCTGCGCGAACAGCTCGCCACGCTGCCGGTCGACGGCTTTACGATCGCCGTGACGCGCGTAAACAAGCATGGCATCGACGCCTGCGATTTCGACGTCCAGCTTGCAGAGGAGCTCGAGAACCACGATCACGATATGGCCTGGCTCTACGGCAACGAAGCAGCTGTCGAGCATATGCATGAGCACCACCATCATGACCATGACGAGCACGAGCACGAACACTGCCACGAGCATGGCCATGAGGCTCACGGTCATGGCCACGAGGGCCACCATCACGCCCACCACCATCACCACCGTTCTTTGACAGACGTCACCGCCATCATCGACGGCTCGCAGCTGAGTGGCGGTGCCAAGCGCCGCGCTCTCGCCATCTTTACCGCGCTGGCTGCCGCCGAGGCCAAGGCACACGGCAAAACGCCCGAGACCGTCATGTTCCACGAGGTGGGCGCCGTCGACTCCATCGTCGATGTCTGCTCGGTCGCCATCTGCCTCGACGACCTGAGCATTGAAGACATCGTGGTTGAGTCGCTCTCCGAGGGTCACGGTACCATCCACTGCGCCCACGGCCTTATGCCCATCCCGGTGCCCGCCGTCGTCAACCTATGCCAAGCAGGCAATATCGCCCTCACGCCCGCACCGGTCGCCGGCGAGCTCGTGACGCCCACGGGCGCCGCCATCGTCGCCGCACTGCGCACGTCCGAGCACCTGCCGGCCCGCTACCGCATCGAGGCCGTCGGCTACGGCGCCGGTAAGCGCCCCTACGAGGGTTGCTCCGGTACGCTTCGCTGCCTGCTCGTTCACGCAGACGCATAGCCATGGATGCCCGCAAGGCCAAAAGCCGTGCCGCGATCGTCGCGGCGTTCTCCGAGCTCCTGTGCGAGGAAGATTACGGCAAGATCACTGTCGGCGACATCATCGCGCGCGCTCACGTAGGCCGCGCGACATTCTACGGCCTCTTTAAGAGCAAAGACGACCTACTGTCCGAGCTCGTGAGCGACATCTGTACCCACGCCCTCGACGACGATGGCACACCGCTCGACGACCCATTCGTGCAGGTCGAGCATATCCTTAGCAACCTGTGGGAACGCCGTCAGGGCGTGAGGGCCCTTGTAGCCGGCGCCGGCTCACGCGTCTTCGCCGACAGCCTCCGCAAGACCATCATGTCGCTCGCGGCCGAAACCGTCCCCATCGATCCCACAGGCCCAGCCGGCACCATGGACCGCAGCTTCCTCCTCCATCACATAGCCTCAAGCTTCGTAGGAATGGTCCAATGGTGGGCCTGGCACAACTTCCAATCCAACAAAGCCGACGTAGCCAAAGACTACCTCTCAGCCATACAGCCCCTCTTCAGCTAAGTAAGACGCCACCCCAAAGCGCCATCCCAACAAAGCGCCCACCCCATCCCCAAGTTACGCTTTCTTGTAAGAGCACCCAAAAAACAAAGCGCCCCTAACATCCAAATTCAGATATATATGTTGGGTTGCTTGTTCCAATCCAACTGGATTCCCGCAGGGTCCGGCATAGGTTAACTTTCCGCCGCATTCCGCAGGACGCAAGAAGCTCCCGCCGCACGAAGTGCGCAGCGGGAGCTTCTTGCATGTCCGAGGACGCGGCGGAAAGTTAACCTATGCCGGACCCGGACGTTATATCAATTGCCTTCGACTAGAACATACCCAAGAAGCCATGCACAAACAGCGCGGCCACAACAGCACCGAAAAACGGCGCAATGCCAGGAACAAGCAGGCCATACTTCCAGTTGTTGTCGGCCTTGTTCTTAATCGGCAGCACCTGATAAGCAAGGCGGGGACCAAGGTCGCGTGCCTGGTTCATGGCGAAGCCGGTGATGCCGCCCATGCCCATGCCAACGGCCCAAACGATCAGGCCGACGCAGATAGCGAGCATCAGAACGTTCTCACCAGCGCGGCTAGCGGCAGCAAGGATGGCGCTGATGAACACAAAGGTGCAGATGGCCTCACAGAAGAAGTTGCGGGCATAGTTCGTACCCTCGGTGGTGGGGTTGGTCGAGAAGATGTTGCGCTGGGCAATGGGATCGACGACACCCTCGGAAGCCTTGAACTCATCGGCATACATAAACCAAGTGATCACAGCACCCACAAAGCCGCCGAGCATATCGGCAAGCATGAAGGGGATGCAGTTGCCCCACGGCACCAGACCGACGATGCACTGGGCAAGCACCATAGCGGGGTTCATGCACACGGCGCCGCCAAAGACAAACAGGCAGACCGAGATGCCAAAAGACCAAGTGGTGATGGCAAACATATGGCCAGAGCCCTGATACTTGGTGCCTTTGAGCACGGTATCGCAGTGCACGCCCACGCCAAAGACGATCATGAGGGCCGTCGCGCCGAATTCGCAGAGGAGTTTGGTAAGCATAAAACCTTATCTTTCTTATTGGTTACAAACGATTCGTTTAAGCCGCGCACTAGTGCTGGGCGACGACAACACCCAGGCCATCGGGGATGACGGCGACCTTGGCGTCGGCACCCTTCATCTCAAAGGCGAGCTTGAGCGCCTCCTCGAGGGTGTTAACCGGCGTCATGTGCATATCCTTGAGCATCTGGTGGTCGCACAGGTCGGTAACCATGATCACAGGGTGATGTGCCAGGATGCGAGCAAAAATCTGGCTCGTCCACTGATCGGGCAGGGTCTCGTCCTTGGGGCGATCGATGCAGGCACGCTCAAACTCCGCCGGATCGTTGTCGGCGATGTTGTGATAGAAGCCCTCGCCGCCGTGACCGTCGGCGCAGCCGGCGACATCGATGATCACGCCGCCCTCGGGAAGCGTGGCCTCGGCAGCGCACATGCCCTTCACGGCCTGGTAGATGTTCTGGTCGAGCGGGTAACCACCGTTGGTGGTGATGGCAATCTCGCACTCGACGGGCTCAACGCCGGCAAGGCTCTTCACGAACTCGCAGCCAGCCTCGTGTGCCTTGTGGATGTCACCGGCAAAGGAGCCAATGACCTCGTGCTTGCCGTTGAGCACCACGTTAAGCACAAAGGCAAGGTGAGCCATCTCGGCAGCGGCGAACATATCCTCGCTCACGTGGTTGTGGCACAGGTTGCCGGCACGCGAATGGGAGTCGTTCACAAACTGACCGTTGTGGTTGTACATGATGGTCTTATAGCTGGCGATGCCGGGCAGGACAGACTTTCGGCTGCCAGAGAAGCCGGCAAAGAAGTGCGGCTCAATGAAGCCCTCGGCAAGAAGCAGGTCGCAATCGGCAGCGATCTTGTTGATGATGCACTCGCCACCAGAAGGTAGGGTGCCGATCTTCTTCATCATGCTGTCGTCGGTTGCGACATGCATAACGATTTCCTCGTTGGCAACGATGTCCTCGCCATACTTGTTGACGAGCTCCTCGTGCGTCGACGGACGGTGCATACCCGTAGCAACCAAAATACGCACACGAGCCTCGGGCGCAGCGGCATGAATGTGATGCAGCAGAATAGGCATCGTCACACGCGAGGGAACGGGACGCGTATGGTCGGAGCTGATGATGACGATGTTCTTTTTACCAGCACAAAGCTCCTCGAGCGAAGGTGAGCCATAAGGGTTGGCAAGCGACTCCTCTACCAGTTCTTCCTGCGATTTCGTAGTCTTAAACTCGTTTTGATGACCTTCCATCACACCCGCGAAGTTCTTGTCCTCGAGCTCCAGATGCAACGTCTTGTGGTCAAACGGCAGTTCACATTCAAACATTGACGAGCGCCCTCTTCCTTTCAACTGACACACTAGTCAAACCGTCGGAAGGATACGCCGTTCACCGAAAAACACCACCGTCCACCGACTCATTAACACAACGTTCATATTTGACCCACAACAAAACGACCGCGATCCCAAAGGGAACCGCGGCCGCTACAGTCGTAAGGCGAGAAGCGCCACATGCATCTCAATCCCAATCGATAAGACGCGAAGCGCGGAGCGCCAAACGCGCCGCCGGGACAAACCCCATCCAAAACGCGCGAAGCGCGCCATTCTCCCCTCAGCTGTAATCCCTGAAGACCGAGGCCGAAGGGGCCCAATGGGTTTCCCGCTGAATGCATTCCGCAGCACGAAGCCCTTTCCAAACGCGCGAAGTGCGCCATTATTTCCCCAGCCAGTAATCCGCCGAAGACCGGACATCGAAGGGTCCGCCATAAGTTTACTTTTAGGCACACTCCGCAGGACGCGAGAAGCCCTCGCCGCACGAAGTGCGCAGCGAGGGCTTCTTGCATGTCCGAGGACGTGCCTAAAAGTAAACTAATGGCGGGCCCGGACGACTACAGGGCTATCGATTACCCCGTGTTTTGCAATCCTGCCGAGACGCCGGTCACAGTCGAAAGAATCAGGCTCATGTACTCGGCCTTCTTCTCCTCGGCCATCTCGTCCTGGTTCATACGCACCTCGCGAAGGGCGCGGACCTGGGCGATGGACAGGGCATCAACATAGGGGTTGCGCACGCGAACGGCGCAGCCGAGCACGCGACGACGCTGCAGCGGCCACTCGTCACCGACGATGGCAAGGACCCACTTACGGGTGAGCTGCATCTCGGTAAAGACCTTCTCGGACAGATCCTGGCGATCGCCCAGGTGCAGATACATCTTGGCGATGCGCTGGTCGGTCTTGGCGATCGACATCTCGATGTTGTCGATAAAGGTGCGGAAGAACGGCCACTCCTGGTAGGCAGCCTTAAGCTGGTCAAGGTCGCCCAGCTGCTCGCAGGCGGTGCCCAGGCCGTACCAAGCGGCCAGATTGATGCGCGCCTGGCTCCAGCTAAAGATCCACGGAATGGTACGCAGGTCGTCAAGCGACTTGGCACCCAAGCCGCGCTTGGCGGGACGCGAGCCGATCGGCAGCAGACCGACCTCGGTCAGCGGCGTCACGGTCGAGAACCACGGTGTAAAGTCCTCGGTGTTCAGCAGGTCCAGATAGCGCTCATGGCTTACTGCGTTGAGTTTCTCGGCCATATTCCAGAACTTCTGCGTGGTCTCGGTGTTGGTCTTCTCGACACTCGGGGCCGACTGCAAAAGCGTTGCGGCAGCAACGGACTCAACATGGCGCTGAGCCAGCGTGCGGTTGCCGTAACGGGCAAAGATGACTTCGCCCTGCTCGGTGAGCTTAAAGAAGCAGTTGACCGAACCCTTGGGCTGCGCCAGCACGGCCTTGTTGGCCGGGCCGCCGCCACGGCCCACGGCACCGCCGCGACCGTGCATGAGCACCAGGTCGATATCGTTCTTCTCGGCCCACTTGGCGATGCGCTCCTGCGCGGAGTGCAGCGCGAGCATGGCCGTGGTAGGACCGGCATCCTTGGAGGAGTCGGAATAGCCCAGCATGACCTCCATGCGGCGGTTGGTCTGGGCAAGGCGCTTTTGCACCACGGGCAGCGTGAGCATCTGATCGAGCACGTCGACACAGCCCTCGAGGTCCTCGAGCTGCTCGAACAGCGGGATCACGTCGAGCTCGGGGACATCCTCCTCGTGTGCAAAGGACAGGTGGGCAAGCTCAAAGACGTCGGCCACATGCTGGGCGCTCTTGGTGAACGAGATGATGTAGCGATGCGCCATCTTCTTGCCGTAGCGCTTCTGGATGGAGCCGATAGCGCGGAAGGTATCGATGACCTCGCGCGTCATGGGCTGCAGGTCGCCATGGATACCGTTCTCGTGGATATCCTTGAGGGCGCGGGCGTGCACCACGGAGTGCTGACGGAACTCCATCTCGACCATATGGAAGCCGAAGGACTCGACCTGCCAGATGATGGTCTGGACCGGGCCGTAGGCAGCACGGACGGCACCGCAGGCGGCCAGCGAGCGCTGGACGACACGCAGGTCCTCCAGGAACTCATCGGCGCTGTGGTACATGGTGTCGGTGATGCGACGCACGGTGGCGTTCAGACGGTCGGCCATGACGAGCATGACGGCGCGATGCGGCTCGTGCTCGGAGATCAGTTCAGCACGTGCGGTGTACTGGGCGCTCATCTCGACCTGATGGTTCCACAGGTTGATGAGCTCGGCAGACGGCTTGCTGTAGGTGGCCTCGAGCGTGAGGTTGCGGCCGATGCGGCGGCACTTGTCCTCGAGCTTGAGCACCATGTGGGTGAAGTACTTGGCGGCGACCTCACGGCTCACCTTGGCGGTGACGTTGGGGTTACCGTCGCGGTCGGAACCAATCCAGCTGCCGGGATGGAAGAACGCCGGGCACAGCGGCGGCACGGTACCGGCCTTGTCGCCCAGCACCCAGTCGTCAAAGCGACGATAGATGACGGGGATGACGTCGAACAGCGTGTTATCGAAGATGTCGATGATGGTATCGGCTTCCTCGACCGGCGTGGGCTTCTTGAGCGCGATGGGGCTCGTACGCACCAGGGCGTCGATCTCCTGCAGCATATGGCGCTCGTTCTCCACCAGGTCGGAGCCGCCCAGGCGCGGACGCTCCTCCAGCAGGTTGGAGATACGGCGAATCTTGCCCTCGACGGCCTTGCGACGGGCCTCGGTGGGATGCGCGGTAAAGACGGGATGGAACTCAAGCTTGCCGAGCAGCCCGTTGGCGCCCTCGACACCCAGCTCATTCACCAGCTGGTGATAGGCGACGGTGAGCTCGTTGGCGGGATCGACCTCGGTATCGGTCGACGCACCGGCCTCGCGCTCGCGCAGCTGCGCCACACGGTAGTTCTCCTCCGACAGGTTTGCCAAGTGGAAGAAGCTCGTAAAGGCGCGAACGATGACCTGCTGCTTATCGAGCGGCAGACTGTCGATCAGATCGACGACCTCGCGAAACGCCACGGCGGTGGGCTCGTCGGCGGTGGGCACGCCCTGCTCGTCGACGGCCTCGTCGGCAGCGCGGGTACCGGGGTTGCCGGCATTGGCCACAATCTCGGCCGACAGGATTTTGTCGAACAGGTCCGCGATCTCGGGATCATACTCGCTAAGCACACGACGCTCCAGGCGTAGGAACAACGCCAAATTGTCGCGCAGCTCCTCGGGGATCTCGATCTCGGCGAGACGCTCCCTGGACTCGGCATTCGAGCCGATTCGGTTAACGAGGCGGTTGACCACGGCAGCGACGCGCGCCGCGGCTTCGGGTACAGACTGGTTGCTTAGGTTCTCAGCCACGTTTCCTCCCATTCCTCCTTCTATGCACGTAACATGCGGTATTCATTATAGGCGCTTGAGAAATACTTTCGACACTGATTGCGCTTTACCACACAAAAGTATTTTCTGCATTGCAAGGGTTTTTGCCCTAAATGGTCGTATTTCTCGGTGGACGGCATACACAAACGGGGGCATTCCGCATAAATGCGAAACACCCCCGTAACAATCGCTCGCAATGAACGGGACACTCAAGCGGGTCCGCAGCTCAAAAAGATGCGCTACAGGCGCTCACGAACCGCCTCGACGACGTTGGCCAGATCGACCAGTACCTCGTCATGGCTCTCCATGTCGCGCACCTTGACCTTGCCGGCGGCAAGCTCGTCGCCGCCCAGGACCAGGATGAGCTTGGCGCCCACCTTATCGGCCTGCTTAAACTGGGCCTTGAGCGAACGGCCCTGATAGTCGGCCTCGGTCACGATGCCTGCGGCGCGAAGCTCCTGCGTAATGGCAAAGACGTTCTGGCGCAGCTCCTTGCCGGCGTTGGCGACATAAACACACGGGGCCTCATCGGCACCCAGGTCGCTGCCAAAGGCCTGCAAGGCCAGCAGGGCGCGCTCAAAACCGACGGCGAAGCCGACGCCGGCCGTAGGCTTGCCGCCCTCGAGCTCAACCAGGCCGTCGTAGCGGCCGCCGCCGCCGATGGAGCC
The DNA here is from genome assembly GCF_003474365.1 of Collinsella sp. AF38-3AC. Lineage (NCBI taxonomy): Bacteria > Bacillati > Actinomycetota > Coriobacteriia > Coriobacteriales > Coriobacteriaceae > Collinsella > Collinsella sp. AF38-3AC. Next base: position 24,813 of record NZ_QROM01000001.1, on the reverse strand, counting down.
GACGCCGGCGCCAGGGGCCTCGACCTCAAAGACGGTACGGGTGTAGTAGTCCAGGCCGCGCACCAAGGTGGGATCCTCGACATACTCGATACCGGCGGCATCCAGATAGCGCTTGACCTGCTCGTAGTGCTCGCGGCACTCGTCGCACAGGTTGTCACCCATCAGCGGGGCCTCGGCCATGATCTCGCGGCAATGGTCGTTCTTGCAGTCGAAGGCACGCAGCGGGTTGAGCTCGGCGCGCTCACGGCACTCATCGCACATCTCGTCGGCGTGATCGAGGATGAACTGCTTAACCTGCTCGCGGTAAGCCGGACGGCACTGGGCGTCACCCATCGAGTTGATGAGCAGACGAAGCTTGGAAAGATCGAAGCCCAGGCGCTTGTAGAACTCCATGAGCATGATGATGCACTCGGCGTCTGCCGCCGGATCGGGAGCGCCGAGCCACTCGATGCCCACCTGGTGGAACTGGCGCAGACGACCCTTCTGGGGACGCTCGCCACGGAACATGGCCTCGGCGTAGTACGCCTTAAACGGCGTGGAGCCCTGGGGCACCAGATTGTTCTCGACGACGGCGCGCACCACGCCGGCCGTGCCCTCGGGGCGAAGTGCCAGGCGCTGCTTGGGCTTGAGTTTGGTGTCGGTGCCCTCGGTAAAGACGCGCTCCAGGTTGGCGCCGCTAAACACGCGGAACATCTCCTTGCGCACGACGTCGGTCGACTGGCCGATACCGTGGACAAACACGTCAACCTGCTCGATCGCGGGCGTCTCGATGGGCTTAAAGCCAAACGGCTCGAACACGCCGGCAGCAATCTGCTGCATCTTTTGCCAGGCGCGCATCTCGGCGCCGATAAGGTCGCGGGTTCCCTCCGCCTTCTGTGCCTGCATGGGCAAACACCTTTCTTTTGTATCGCGTCATAGGTAACGGTCATTATACGGCACAAACGCAAACAGCGACGGCGCGTCTGGCCGAACGAGGGTATGGGGACTCGTTCGGCCAGACGCACCGCCGCTGTTTGCGATCCGCTTTCCTCCGTCCCCTTCGGATCACGTGATCTGTTGGGGACGGAGGAAAACGGATCATTTCGTAGGCCCGTGGCCGCCTTGGAAACCGAATGATGGCACGAGCATCCATTCGGCTTCCAAGGCGGCCACGGACAGAACGGGGCGAACAGAAAAGAGCGACGGACGCCTACTCCCCCGCCACGCTTGCGCGCAGCTTGGCGGCGATGGGCTCCGAGGCCAGCAGGAATACGAGCATGACAACAGAACACACCAGGCACACGATCCAGGCGCTCGCAAAGGAGCCCGTGGCATCGAACAGCACGCCCGAGACGATAGCGCCTACGGTGCCGCCGACCATCTCGAGCGAGGTAATGGTGCCCGTGACCTTGCCGAGGTCGGCCATGCCAAACTGCTTGGACGCGGCGATCGTGGGCGTTGGAGATGGTGTACTGCGCAAGGGAAATGCCCAGGTCGCTGACGATGAGCGGCTGGAACAGGCTCATGCAGTTGACGAAAATTGTGTAGCACGTGGCCATGATCACAAAGCCGGAGGCCACCACGAGCCAGCCGGGGAAGAATTTACGTTGCTGAGACATGGATTACTCCTTGTGGTCCGCAATGTATCCGAGAGCGACGGCGGCATAAGCCGCGGCGCCGAGGGGAAGCTCGGCATCGTTAAAGCGCGCCTTGGGATGATGCTGGGCAAAATGCTCGTCCGTGTCGGTTACGGCCGCGCCCACCGTAAAGTACGCACTTGGGATCTCGCTCGAGATAAGCGCGAAGTCCTCACTCGCCATGGCATGGAACAGCGGCAAGAAGGCGGCCTTGGGCAGCACTGCGCCCACGTAACCAAGCGACGCCTGAGTCATATCGCTGTCGAGTACGAGCGGGGGAACATCCGAGAGTGTCTCGATAGTCGCCGGCGTACGATATGTTGCGGCAACGCCGTTGACGACCTCGGCGATGCGGGTCTTGAGGTGCTCTATGAGCTCAACGTCGAAGCCGCGCAGCGTGCCTTCCAGCACGCAGGTATCTGGGATGACGTTGGCAGCCTGACCGCCGGCGAACTTACCCACGGTAAGTGCGACCTCCTTGGCCGCCGGCACCTCGCGGGAGATAAGCTCCTGGAGCGCCAGGTGCACATGCACGCCCGCCGTGATGGGGTCGATGCAAATCTCGGGGCTCGAGCCGTGACCACCCTTGCCCTGGAGCGTGATGCGAAAACCGTATACACCCGAAAGTGCAGGGCTGCCATAGAGCACCAGGCCAAGCGGCGACTGGCTGTTAACGTGCATGGCAAAGGCCGCCTGAGGACGCGGGTTCTGCAGCAGGCCATCGGCGATGGCAGCGCGAGCGCCCTCAAAGGTCTCCTCGCCCGGCTGGAACAGCAACTTAACCGTGGCGTTGGCATCAACAAGCTCTGCCTCGCGGGCCTTGAGCAGGCGCGCCGCACCAAGCAGCGCCGTCGCGTGCATATCGTGGCCACAAGCGTGCATGCAGCCGTTGGTGGAAGCGAAAGGCTCGCCCGATTCCTCGGCAACGGGCAGGGCATCCATGTCGCCGCGAAGCATGATAACCGTACCGGACTGCCCGTCCGCGCACGCACCATTGCCCTGAGCAGCCGCGGCCGCACCGGCACCGATCAGGCCAACAACACAGGAGCCGTCGACAAGCGTGGTATAGGGAATGTCCATCTCGTCCAGACGTGCCTGGATATAGGCAGACGTCTGCGGAAGATTGTTACCGAGCTCGGGCATCTGATGGAGATCGTGGCGCCATGCGGCAAGCTCACCGGCAAATGCCTGGGCTTCTTTGACCAGGCCATCGTCGATAGCGGTCTGCGCCGCTGTGGTAGCCTGAGGCGCTGGTTGCGGTTGAAGATCGGACAGAGCTGGTGCCATAGATGCCCTCCAGTAACGTTTTTGCAGCACGCACTTTGACAGCATAAAGTGCAAGGCACAACTGTAAGGGCATGACACAAAAAATGCCGCCCTGGAAGGGCGGCGCAACAAGTTGTTTACAATTGCGGGCGAGATTTTCGGCGCAAGAAATCGAAATGCGTCTCGCTCAAGATAATCGACAAAAAGATGAGCGCAAAGCCGGCAAGCAGGCGCGAGGTGAGCGCCTCCCCCATCAGCAGCACCGAGAACAGCACGCCCGAGGGGGACTCCATCGAAAGAAGCAGCGAGCCCGTCGAGGCGGGGACATGCGCCAGACCGACGTTTTGGACGAGCAGGGCCACGCACGTACAACCCACCGAGAGAAAGGCCACCACGCCGATAAAGCTCGGCGTCCACACGGACAGAGGCGCCTGAGTCTCGAATAGTAGCGACGTGATTAAGCTCAAAACGCCATTGCCCACAAACATCCAAAACGTGATGACGTTGATATCCATCTTGCGGCCATACTTGGCGGTCACCGCCATCTGGATAGCAAAGAAGACCGCGCCGCCCAACGTGATGACATCTCCGGCATTGAACTCGACGCTATCGAGTGCCACCAGGCCAATGCCCGCCAGGCACAGCAATGCGGCGCCCAAGTTGTAACGGGTAAGCTTTTCTCCGCCCAGGACATAGCTCGCAAACGGCACGAGGATGCAATAGGTACCCGTCAAAAATGCACTCTTGCCCGCCGTGGTCTGTGCCAAGCCAATCGTCTGCAAACCGTACGCGCCCCACATAAGTGCGCCCATACCAAGCCCGACGATAAGGTTGCGAGCATTAAAGTGCGCGATGATTCGTTTGTGGAAAATGGCAAACATAACCAGTGATGCCGGGAGAAAGCGAACGTAGACCAGCTCGAACACCGGAACGGTATCGAGCGCATCTTTCATGGTGGTAAAGGAATAGCCCCAGATGACCGCCACCGAAAACAGCAAGGCCTTCCAGAAGAACGGAGAACGCGCTCCGGCGCCACGGGAGGTGCCGCCGGCGCCCAGGTCCTCCCGTGCGACAGGGCTATCGGGCATGTTTTCGATTTCATCAACGGCATTCTGGGCCATAGGGCATCCTCGCGCTCAGTCTGGGCGTGGTGTCCGCACGCGCGTGACCGCGTGCCGCCTCATGGTCAAATAAAAACAGGGCGCACCGGACCCCCGGTACGCCCCGCTACTGTAGCAACAACCAGTGCCGCATCGCAATCCAGCCCACTAAAGCGTTTTGTTCCGCCGTTCTACCGAACGGCGGACCGGCCGACGCTGCGCGAGCCGCATTCACGCCAATCTGACGTTCCATTTCAAGGGCGCGACCAGAAGGTCAGCGCCCTTTCATTTCACGTCACCTTGGCGCAAATGCGGCTCGCTCGCTGGCATTAGCGCTGCATCGGCGTTAACGTTGCTGTACTAGATAAGCTTTGTTGATTCCAGCTTTTCGATGATCCAGTCGTTGGCTTTGATGACCGGGCGACGGAAGACGACGCCCAGTGCCAGCGACGGAATCAGATAGCTCGCCAGAATGCCTAGCTCAATCCAGTACTCCATATGGTAGGCACCGGCCATGGCGGCATGCATGGCGTTGATGCCGTGAGTAAACGGCAGGAACGGATAGATCGCCTGGAACACGGGACCGGTCATCTCGATGGGGAACGTGCCGCCCGAACCGCCGACCTGCATGACCAGCAGCACGACGGCGAGCGCCTTGCCGATATCGCCAAACGAAACCGTAAGCGTGTAGACGATATTGGAGAACACGAGACTCGCGACCCAGCCCGCCAGCACAAACTGCAGTGGGTTGTCGCACTGGATGCCAAAGAACAGAATGTCGCCCGAGCACACGAGCGTTGCCTGCAGCAGGGCCAGACCGCCAAAGAACAGGTAACGACCCAGGTAGATCTCGTGCAGGCGCACGGGGATCAGCTCGTTGATGAGTTCATCGTCAACCGACACCTTCATCATGGCTGCCAGCACGATCGAGCCCACCCACAGCGACAGGATCGTATAGAACGGCGCCATGGCCGAACCGTAATTTCGGATCGGATAGACCGGCTTGCGGTCGAGCGCGACGGGGCCTGAAAGCGACACAGCCAAACCCTCGGGATCGTTGCCAATCATCGTCTTGATCGTGGCCAGATCGTCCGACATCAGGGCGCCATCGAGCTCGTCCTTAAAGGCGCTGATCTTATCGGACGCTTCACCTAGCTGATCGGAAGCCTTGTTGACCAGCTTGGCAGCCTTGGAGAGGCCCTTCGCCAACGAGCCGGATGCATCAGTGAGGCCGCTCACGGCACTATCCAGATTGCTCGAAATACCGTTCAGCGAATCCAAAACGCCCGAGATGGTCTTCTTGAGCTCCTTTGCCTTGACCGAGAATGTGGAGTCGTAATCGATCTTGGCACCCGAGACACCCGCCTTGGCGTCGGCGATCGCCTGGTCGGTTTCGGCGCGGACATCGTTAACCTTTGCCATGCTGTCCGAGAGAGACGTTGCGATGCCCGTCAGCTCCTTGGCATTGTTGCGGTACTCAGTCGCGGTTTTGCCAAGCTCAGCAGCCGCGTCCTCAAGCCCTGCCTTGAGCTTTTCGTTACTCACCTGGCCAGCAAGACTACGGAGCTTATCCGCCGCGGCATCAATCTCGTCGGCACGCGCATTGAGTGACGCGGCACCATCGTTGAGCTGTGACACCGTCAGATCGACATGCTGGTTCGCGGCGTCAAAGGCCTTTGCGAGCTCGGTGGACACGTTGTCGAACGACCCGGCACTTCCATCAATCGCCGCATCGATGGCATCGCTAGCTGCCTTGAGCGCCTGCTCGGAATCAGCAATACCGCTCTCGGCATGCTCCATCAGCTGCTTCACCGACTGCTCGGTAGTTCCGGTCTGCTTGAGCAGGCCGCCCGCCGACGTCAGCGAATCGGACGTGGAGCTCAAGATGCCCGCAAGCGAAGTCGCTCTGGCCTTGATGTCTTGCAGGTCCTCGACCGAATCACCCAGCGTCGAGGACAGGTTGGCGATAAAGTTGCTCACTTGGTCGGTGCTCATGTAATCGAGCAGGCTGGACACCGTCTTAAGGCCGATTGTCGTGATGGTCTTGGTAAAGGTCTCGTTGACCTGGCTCTGGACGGCGCTCGAGCCCTTCTCGGTCACGATCTGGGCGATGGCGTTGGCCTTCTGGTTCTCATAGAACTCGATATCGGCGTGTTTCACGTCGGTCGAGAAGAGCGTCATCATGTCGGAGCTGAAGCTCTTGGGGATTACGACGGCCGCATAGTAAGCGCCCGACTTAACACCGTCAATAGCCTTATCGCGATCGTTGAGCACAATCCAGTCAAAGTTCTCGTTACCACGCAGAGCGGCGGTAACGTTTTCTCCCACGTTGATCTCGACGGGAATCAGATCACTCTCGTAACCCTCATCGGTGTTGACCACAGCGATCTTGAGGTTTCCGGTGTTGCCGTACGGATCCCAGCTGCCGGCGATGTTAAACCATGCGTAGAGGCACGGCACGATGATCAGACCCATCACGACAATCATGCCGATCACGGAGTGAGACACGTTTTGGACGTCGCGCTTAAACAGATGTAGGATGCTCTTCATTTATGCCTCACCTCCTTTTGAGTGCTTGCCAAGCGGGGCGCTATCCTCATTCATCATAAATGTGTCGTCCCCGTTCGCGGGCACATGGTGCATATCGTGGTGAATGGACTGGCCGGCAGCCTGATCCTTGGATTTAGAGCCTCGCCCGCTGGCATTCAGGCCAAACATGCGACGGGCGGCAGGGATCGCCGCTGTGTGCTCGCGCATCTCACGGCGCAGGTCCTCGTCCGAAAGCGCCGAGATGCGCATTTGGGTGTTGAGGCTCGAGCGGATGTACTCGATGTTGATGAGCCAGCCGCAGATGGCGATGACCGAGACAATCCAGATGACCAGCAGGATGATCTTGCCGTTGTTGTCCAGGTCGAGAACCGTCGACAGCACAAAGAGCAGCACCTGCACGCCCACCACGGCGGCAAATCCGCCCTTGATGTAGTACGGGTAACGATGCTCAAAAGCCACTGCATGTTCGAGCAGCTCACGACGGTATGAATCGGAATCGAGCATGACGCGCATTGCTGTACGCAGCGAATAGCGTTGGCGCGGCAGGTCATTGGACTCGCAGATCATAAGGCCTGTCGTGGAAAGCTGCTTGTCAAAGAGCAGGTTGAGGTTGAGCAGCAGCGGACGCAGCTGCAAGCCAATAAAGAGTGCGATGGCAAGGAACACGCCCAAGATGCACAGGTTGAACAGGTAGCTGAACGAGTACATGCCGCCGACGGTCTCGCGCAGCAGATTGATGCCGTAGGTAAAAGGCAGCAGCGGATGCAGCCATTGGAAGAAGCCGGGCATCATCTCGATAGGATACATGCCCGACGAACCGGGAATCTGCACGATAACTAGGATGACGCCAATCGCCTTGCCGATATGTTTAAACGTAGTGGACAGCGCGTAGATGATATTGACGTACGTGAACGAGATAGCGATGCCGCCCAGCACGAACAGCAGCGGGTTGATGCACTGCACGCCAATGACCAGATCACCCACGGTTACGATGATGGCTTGGAACGCGCCCAGGATTACCAGCAGCAGCCAGCGGCCAAAGTAGCCCTGACGCGCGGTAAAGCTGCCGATGCCCTCGCGGTCGACCTCGAGCTTGTAGATGGCGATGAGCACGTAGCCGCCCACCCAAAGCGCCAGATTAGTGTAGAAGGGGGCGATGCCCGAACCAAAGCTCTTGACCGGATAGATCGACTTGGACGTCAACTCAACCGGAGATGCCATAAAGTCGGCAACGTCATTGACATCGACGTTCATCAGCTCGGCCAGCTCGCCCATAGAATCGGAGGTCTGCAGCGCCGCAATATCGTTAGCGGCGGTTGCAAGCTTGTCCTGGACCTTGGCAAGCGAGGTATCGGTCTGCGACAGCGTAGTCTTAGCCTGCTTGAGCGTAGCGTCAAGCTGCGACAGCGTACCGCGCGCATTTGCAATGGTAGGCGTGAGACCAGATACGATTCCCGTCAGATCACCCGAAACAGCAGCAAAGGAATCGAGCGCGCTCGAGGCTTTCGGCAGCGCGTTTTGCCCCAGGTCCGTCTGGGCCTGGCCTATGTTGGCCGTACCGATTTGGATTGCATTGTTGATAGCATCACTGGCGCCCGAAACAGTCGATGCATCATTTGCGATAGCGTTTGATTGCGCGGAGAGACTGTTTTTGACGGCCTGTAGGCTTTCGTTTTGTCCACGAAGTGCATCGATTGTCGACGCGATAAGCGCACTGATTTCCTCCGAGCCCGTCGGCACACTGTCGGCCAGATCCTGCAGACGATCGATAAGCGCCTTGTTATTGTCAATCGTCATCTGAAGCGATTCGAGCGAGTTGTCGATGCGAGTGGTCGTTGACGTCAAGGCGCCCGCCATCTTTCCGATTGCGGTGTTCGCCGATGCCGACGTCTTGGATAGGGCAAGGCTGCCTTCCGAGAGCGCCTTGGAGAGCGAGGTAATAGACTTGCCCGCCGTGGTGCGCGCTTCGCCCAACAGGCCATTGCCCTGGGAGATCGCCTGCGTCAGCGACGGTGTCTGACCCTGCAAGCCGGCAAGTGCCGCGTCTGCCGAGGCGATGGCGCCGCTCGTCTTATCGATGGCGGCATTCATGTCGCCAATCGAATCGCGCACCTCGCTCAAGGTATCGGATGCCTCGGACACCGAGGCTGCCAGCGAATCCTGCGTCTGGGTTGCCTTGTCCTTAAAGTCGATACCTGCATCTTTCGCGATGCCGGCAACGGTCTCGCCGACCGTGGACACAAATTCGGAGTTGATCTGCTCCTCGATGGTGTTGGCACCAGTATCGGTAACCTTGGGGGCGATGGCGCTCTTCTTCTCATTGACGTAGTACGTCAGCTTGGGCTGATGGTAGTTGCCGTCGAGCATCGAAACCAAATTGTTAGAGAAGTTCTTGGGAATCACGATTGCGGCGTAATACTCACCGCTCTCGACACCTTCCTTGGCATCGGCCGCCGAATCAACGAAGGTCCAGCCCAACCGATTGTTCTCCTTGAGCTGATCGACAACCTTGTCGCCCGCGTTGAGCTCGCCCACCAGATCGTTCTGAGTACCCTGATCGTTGTTGGCGATAGCAATCTTGATGCCCTGGGTGTTTCCGTACGGATCCCAATTGGCCACGATGTTGTACCAGGCATATAGCGAAGGGATAACGCACACGCCCAGGGTAACCACCAAGGCGACGGGGTTCACGAGCAATCGCTTAATGTCGCGCTTAAATATCGCAAAGGAGACCTTTGCGTCGGATAGTTTGCTGCCGAGACTCACGCTTGGACCATCCATCCTGTCGTTGAATCGAATCGTACTATCGATAACCATTGTACGTAGGCGTTTTAGCACCTCGAGGCACAATGGTATTGGGTTTTGCGGGTAGCAATATACTACGAAGATGAGTTAACGTACAGTTGTACAGTATCTTTTATTTCAGCAGGTCACAAAACCACAACCCGCACAAATTAGCAGTCCGAATAGTCATTGGGGACGTTCTTAAACGACTAGTCAAACAAGAACGTCCCCAACGACTACTTTGGACCATTACGGCGCCGCAGGTAGAGGACGGACAGAGCGAGCGGGCCGCATTTGAGGCAAGGTGACGTGAAACGAAAGGGCGCTGACCTTCTGGTCGCGCCCTTGAAGTTGAACGTCAGATTGTCCAAATGCGGCCCGCGCAGCGTCGAGCCGTTACGCCGTTCGGTAGAACGGCGTAACTAAGTTACATCAGGTCGCAGACAGCTGCGGCGAAGGCCACGGGGTCCTCGGGCAGAATGCCCTCGACCAGCAGGGCCTGATCGTAGAGCAGACCGGAGTACTGCTTGATCTTGTCGGCATCGCCTGCCTTCTGAGCAGCAACGAGCTTGACAAAGACCGGGTGCTTGGCGTTGAGCTCGAGCACGCGCTGGCTCTTGGGCATGCCGTCGGGCGCGCCCTCGGGACCCTTCTGGAGCACCTTCTCCATCTCGAGCGAAAGCGGGCCCTCGGTGGTGATGCACGCGGGGGCATCGGTCAGGCGCGCAGAAACGGCAACCTTCTCGACCTTGTCGCCGAGTGCCTCCTTCATAGCGCCAAAGAGGTCCTCGTTCTCCTTGGTAGCGTCCTCGGCCTCCTTCTTCTCATCCTCGGTTGCCAAGTCAAGATCGCCGGTAGCGACGTTCTTGAGCTCCAGGTGACGATCCTCGACCTCGGGCTCGGCACCGTCGGCAACGGCCTTCTCGGCAGCCTCGCGAGCGGCATCGTCCTCATAGATCTTGGGCATATCGCGCGCCACGTACTCACGCATGGCCTGGAACGTGAACTCGTCCACATCCTGCGTCAGCAGCAGCACGTCATAGCCGCGGTCGAGCACGCCCTTTACCACGGGCATCTTGGCCAAGCGCTCACGCGAGTCGCCGGCGGCGTAGTAGATGGCCTTCTGATCCTCGGGCATGCCCTTGGCATACTCGGCCAGGGTAATCATCTTCTGTTCCTTGGCAGACCAGAACAGCAACAGGTCGGCGAGCTCATCGGCCTTCATGCCATAGCTCGAGTAGATGCCGTACTTAAGACCGCGGCCAAAGTTTTCGAAGAACTTCTCGTAGGCCTCGCGGTCGTTGTCGCGCATATCCTCAAGGTCGGCGGTGATCTTCTTCTCGACACGCTTGGCGATGGCCTTGAGTTGACGGTTCTGCTGCAGTGTCTCACGCGAGATGTTAAGCGACACGTCGGCAGAATCCACAACGCCACGGACAAAGTTGTAGTAGTCGGGCAGCAGGTCGTCGCACTTCTCCATAATCAGCACGTTGGAGCTGTAGAGCGCCAGGCCCTTCTCGTAGTCCTTGCTGTACAGATCGAACGGGGCGCGGCCCGGCACAAACAGCAGGGCGTCGTACTCGAGCGTACCCTCGGCATGGAAGCTGATAGTGCGTGCCGGATCGTCAAAGTCGTGGAACGTGGACTTGTAGAACTCGTTGTAATCCTTCTGCTCAACGTCGGAGCTGCGCTTTTTCCAGATCGGCGTCATGGAGTTGACGGTCTCGAGCTCCTGGTAGTCCTCGTACTCGGGCTTATAATCGTCGCCAGCATCCTCGGGCTTGGGCTTCTGGCGGCTCTTGGACACCATCATCTGGATCGGGTAACGCACATAGTTGCTGTACTGCTGAATCAGGCTCTTGAGGCCCCACTCGGTCAGGAAGCGATCGTAGGTCTCGGCCTCGCCGTCGGCGTCGAGCTTCTCGTTCTCGCGCAGCGTCAGGACGACATCGGTACCGTGCTCGGCGCGCTCGCCGTCTTCGATGGTGTAACCCTCAAGACCATCAGACTCCCACACGTGAGCGGTGTCCTCGCCATAGGCGCGGCTGACCACCTTCACATGGCTGGCAACCATAAAGGCAGAGTAGAAGCCCACGCCAAACTGGCCGATGATATCGACATCCGAACCCTGCTGCTCGGCGTTCTCGGTCTTAAACTCCTCGGAGCCGGAATGGGCGATGGTGCCCAGATTGCGCTCGAGCTCCTCGGCGGTCATGCCAATGCCGTTATCCGAGATGGTAATGGTGCGGGCATCTTTATCAAAGGAGACGCGAATAGCCAAGTCGCCCTGGTCGAGCTTGACGCTCGGATCCTGCAGGCTCTTAAAGTTGAGCTTGTCAACGGCGTCGCTCGCGTTAGAGATAAGCTCGCGCAGGAAGATTTCCTTATTGGTGTAGATGGAGTTGATCATGAGGTCGAGCAGTTTTTTGCTCTCGGTCTTAAATTGACGCATGTGCAGTCCTTTCGCGCTACCCCCGTCCGCAAAAACGGCCCGGTTGCCCGAGCCGCATCGCAGACCTGCTATGTTCAGACTTAGATTTTATAACCCATTAGCGCGCATATATACACACGGTATCGAAAAACTGTATGTCCAAACGCTCCGATGCGCCAATTGCCAAGGAGTGTCCCCAACTGCCGACAGAAAAGGAACGTCCCTATCTGCCGCCCTCAACCCGTTTGGCCATCCAGGCATGGGGCTGGCCCTCGTCTTCGTAGTCTACCGGGGCAATTTGCGTGTAGCCCGCCTTGGCATAGAGCGGCAGCACGTATTCCTGCGCATGCAGCTTAATAAGCTTAGCGCCGGCATCGCGTGCACACGCACCACTGGCCTCAACGATCGCACTCGCCAGTCCACGACGACGCATAGCCGGCAGCACGGCCACGCGCCCCATAATGTAGGTCTCCCCCGCCGCGGCGCCTTCGTCCAAGTCGCACGTCGGCGACACCGGAGCCTCTGCGTCAGTCGCGCGCTCAAGCTCTTCGGGAAACACGCGCGAGCAACCGGCAAGCTCGCCGTCTACATAGAGCGTCACATGAATGCAGTTCGGATCCTCGTCGATAGCGTCGAACTCATTCTCGTAGCCCTGCTCGTCCATAAAAACGACGCGGCGCACCAGCGCCGCGTCCTCAAAGCATCCCGTCTTAAGTTGGATATCCATGACAGCCCCCTTCATTCAGCACGAACGTTAGGGACAGATTTTAGCGAAAATGAGCTCCGCGCACGCTAAACTTCGCGCGAGCCTTCGCCAGGCAGTCGTAATGACCCACGTTATGGGCATCGCTCGCGATGAAGCTGTACAGGTTCTGATCGAACAGGCGCTGGGCCGGCTTTTTCTCGCGACCAAAGCGACCACCGGCAATAAAGTCCGCCGAAGCCTGCAGCTTGCAGCCCATATCGACTAGGCGCTCGGCAATGCCCACGTCCTTTTGAATAGCGCGATAACGCTCGGGGTGGGCAATAATCACTTGGTAACCGCGGCACTGCAGGTCGTAAATCGTGTTCTCGTATTCCTCAAAGTCATACGAATCGGCACGTGTCGAGAGCTCAAGCAAAAACTCATTCGACCCATCAAAGTGCAGGCGATCGGACCATTCGATGCCTAAATCCATAAGCTTGGCGTGGTTGACCTCAAAGCCCATCTGGAGCTGCATATCGCCCGCATGGGCACACAGCAACCGATAGGCCTCCCACATGTTGGCGTAGTCAAAGTATGGGTCCCGGCAGTGCGGCGTGCACACCATGTGTGTTACGCCGACGGCGCGGGCCGCCTCGAGCATCGCCAAGCTTTGCTCCAGGTTTACCGCGCCGTCATCGACTCCGGGCAGGATATGGCAATGGATGTCTCGCATATCGCCCTCTTATCTGCGTCGTTTCTTATTTCTTAAAGCGTTTCGCCTTCGCAGGGGTGCCCGTTGCAGCCGCGCCGCCGACAGCGGGATTGACCCCCGCCACAGCGTTGTCCTGTCCCTTGCCCCCGCCATAATACGAGTAATAGTAGTCGTGGCTCGAAGTCTCACAGCAGTTCATGACCGTACCGATCACGTTGACCTCGGCATTGTTGAGCTGATCGAAGGCAGCGAGAATCTCATTGCGCTTGGCATAGTCCTGGCGGACGACATAGATGGTGCCGTCGGTGATCGCGGCGACTTCGGCAGCGTCGACAAACGTGCCCACGGGCGGCGTATCAAAGATGACGTACTGGTACTTTTCCTCAAGCGCGGCGACAAGCTTGGCAAAGCGGCGCGAGGCAATGATGTCTGCCGGATTGGGAATGCGCGGCTCGGCGTCGAGGAAGAAGAAGTTAGGCTGACCGGCGTCGATGACGGCCTCATCGATCGACATCTGATCGGAAAGGACAGCGTACAGGCCACCGGCATGACGGAGGCCCAGCAGGTTGGCAAGCGTACGGTGGCGCATGTCGCATTCAACGAGCAGAACGCTCTTGCCGCTGGTTGCGATGGCCTGGGCCAGGTTGAGCGCGATGGTGGACTTGCCCTCGCTGGGAATGGAGGAGGTCACCGTAATGGACTTGATGGGCGTATCGACACTCGCAAAGCGAATGTTGGCGAGCAGCGTCTTGGCTGCATTGTCAAAGGCAAGGGTGTCGTCGGTTTTCTTTTTACTGGCCATGGATTACTTACCGCCCTTCACAACGGGGAAACGGCCGATGACGGGCACGCCGAGCAGCTCGACGGCGTCATCGACAGAACGGACACGCGTGTTGAGCATGTCGAGCAGCACAACAATCGCGACAGCGACAAACAGGCCGGCCAGGGCGGCAACTGCAATGTAGAGCTTGCGGTTGGGGCCGCTGGGCTGGGCGGGAACCTTTGCCTTGTCGATGACGTTGACGGCCTGGGCGGCGTCGACGTCCTGGGCGACGGTAGAAACCGAGTTGGCCATGGCGTTGGCGACGGCGGCGGCGCCATCGGGGCTGGCACCGGTCACAGACAGCGAGATAACACGGGTCGTGGTCTCGCTCGTAACGCTCACCTTATAGTCGGCCAGGCTGGAAAGGCCCAGTTCTTTGGCGGCGCCGCTCTTAACGCTATCGCTATCCAGCAGCGTGGCGATATCGTTGGAAAGCATCTGGCTCGCCGAGAGATCGTTGTAGCTCATCTGACCGCTATCGTCGGTCTTGGCGAGAATGTACATGCTCGTCGTCGCGGTGTAGGTGTTGTCCATCGCAGCGAAGGACACGATGCCCATGGCGATCGCGCAGACCACCGGAAGGGTGATGACCAGCTTGAGGTGCTTCTTCAGCAGCTGGAACAGTTCGAGAAGGGTCATGCAGCTTGCCTTTCATTTCCCCAGTTCGGATTGACAAAACTGTCCGTATGTTATCGCATCTTTTTACCGAGGCCAAACTCTATACATAAGAAACAGGCTCTCCTGTAAAAATGACGGAAACAATCGTAAAATTGCACAACAACGCCGCACCCGAAAGTCCGATGCGGCGTCTACATCATTATCTATGTTGTATCGCTATGCGAATGGCTCGTCCTGCTGTATGGGAAACGTCACCGTAATGGTGGTTCCCACGCCCAACTCGCTCGATAGATCGATCGTGGCGTGATGATACAGGGCCGCATGCTTGACAATGGCAAGCCCCAGACCGGTTCCGCCGCGTGCCTTGGACCTACTCTTGTCCACGCGATAGAACCGCTCAAATACCTTGCCCTGTTCTTCAGGCGCGATACCGATTCCCGTGTCGGCGACCGCGAGGAACGGATGGCCTTCGTCGTTGGTGCCGCACTGCAGCGTAACCGTACCGCCGGGTCGATTGTAGCGGATGGCGTTGCTTGCCAGATTGTAGATGAGCTCGTCAATCAAGCGCGACACGCCTTCGATGACCACAGGCTTGGTCTCATGACTTATCGTCACATTCGCCTGACGGGCGACCTGTTCAAGACGCTGCTCAACCGTGTAGATGGCACGCGAGAGCTCAATAGGCTCCGTGGACCCAATGGGCACCGCCTCGCCCTCAGTTGCACGCTCGGCCTCGTCCAAGTTAGACAGCGTAAGGATATCGTTGACAAGCGCTGCCAAGCGGCCCGCCTCACGATAGATGCGACCGCCAAAGTTGCGCAGGTCATCCTCGCCCTCAACCATGCCGTTTGCGATGAGCTCGGCATAGCCCGAAATCGCCGTAAGCGGCGTCTTGAGCTCATGGGTGATATTCGCCGTGAATTCGCGGCGCATACGGTCGTTGTCCGCTAGCACCGCCATTTGGCGCTTGAGTTCCTGGCGCTGCGACTCGATACGCTCAAGCATGGGGACCATCTCGGCATAGGCGTGCTCATAGCTACGGCGCGGGTGGTCCAAATCCACCTCTTGCAACGGCGCGATGATGGCACGGGACTCGCGGCGCGCCATGAAAAACGAGAGTACCGCACCCGCTGCTGCGATAAGCAGCATCGGCGCCACCATCGACAGCAAAATCGCCGCAACGCCAGGCTGGGCCTGCGCCAAGCGGACAACCTGGCCGTTATCAAGGGCGACGGCGCGATACAGCATAATCTCGTCGAGCGTAGAGCTTGCGCGCTCCGCGGAACCCAAACCACTCTCAAAGGCCTCGATGACCTCGGGGCGATCGCCATGGTTGGGCAGTGTGGAAGGCGATGCCTCGTTGTCGTAGGCAACCGATCCATCCTTGTTAATCAGCGTGATGCGCAAGTCCTCGCGATCGAGGCTACGCAAGAACGGGATGGGCTCCTGCTGCTCGTCGAGGGCGGCAGCAATGAGCTCGGTTTCCTGCGCTAGATTGGCACTCGTGGCATCCGCCAAGGTGTTTTGCACAAAGAACGCACCCAGCACCGTAAACGCCACGATAACCGCCATGGCGCAAACAAAGATCGTCACAAAAACGCGGTGCGACAGCGTTTGTTTTCCCTGGGGGGCGAAGACCACGGGTTACTCCTCCGATGCGGTGGCCGCGGTGTCGTCACCTTCGGCACCATCACCGGCAGAAGGCTCAGCCAAGCGGTAGCCCACGCCGCGCACGGTCTCGATGGCGCTGGCATGCTCGCCCAGTTTTTGGCGAAGCGTCTGCACGTGCACGTCAACGGTGCGCGAACCGCCGTCGAAGTCCCAGCCCCACACGCTCTGCAGCAACGACTCGCGGGTAAAGACCACGCCAGGCTTGCGCATGAGATACTCAAGCAGGTCGAACTCGCGCAGGGTGAGCTTAAGCGGCTCGCCGGCAACAGTCACCTCGCGATGGCTGGGCGAGAGCACGATGTCGCCCACACTGAGCACATCGCTCGCCTGCTTGACCATGCCGCCGCGACGCAGCAGTGCGCGGCAACGGCTCGCAAGCTCCATGAGCGAAAACGGCTTAGTCAGGTAATCGTCGGCACCGCCATCGAGCGCCATCACCTTGTCGAGCTCGGTGTCCTTAGCGGTAAGCATCATGATGGGCACCGTCGCCGTCAGGCGGTCGGCACGCAGGCGACGCATAATTGCCAGGCCATCGGTATCGGGCAGCATGATGTCGAGCAGGACAGCATCGGGCACCCGTCGCGCCACAGCAGCCTTAAACTCGCCATCGCACGAAAAGCCCTCGGCCTCGATCCCCTGCTTGCGCAGCGCATAGACCGTCAAATCCCTGATGTTGTCATCGTCCTCGACGTAATAGATCATGTTGAACCCCTTTGCGGCCGGCATGACCGCATCTTAACCCTAAAGGTACCTTTACGAGATGGTATCAGCCAAAACGTCCCGTCAAATAATCCGCTGTGCGCGGATCGGTCGGATTTTTGAAGAGCTGAGCGGTGGGCGCGTGCTCCACCAGCTCGCCCAGCAAGAAAAACGCGACCGAGTCGGAGATGCGCGCCGCCTGCTGCATATTGTGCGTAACGACCACCAACGTGCAGGTCTCCTTGAGCTCGCAGGCAAGCTGCTCCACCACCAGCGTCGACACGGGATCGAGGGCGCTCGTGGGCTCGTCCATCAGCAAGATGTCGGGTTGCACGGCAAGCGCACGGGCGATGCACAGGCGCTGCTGCTGTCCGCCCGAAAGGCCCAGCCCCGACTCCTTGAGCTTGTCCTTGACCTCATCCCACAGAGCGGCTCGACGAAGAGAATCCTCGACCAGCTCATCCAGCACGGCGCGATCGCGCACGCCCATGCCACGGGGGCCGTACGCGACGTTGTCGTAAATACTCATGGGAAACGGGTTAGGGCGCTGGAACACCATGCCCACGCGCTGGCGCAGACGGCAGATGTCGTAGTCGCCCAGGATATCCTGGCCATCGAGCGCGATCTTGCCCTCGATGCGACAGTCCTTGATGCCGTCGTTCATGCGGTTAAAACAACGTAGCAGCGTCGACTTGCCGCAGCCCGAAGGACCGATAAACGAGGTGATCTGCTTGTCGCGGATCTTGATGGACACGTCCTTGAGTGCGCGGTGGTCGCCATAGAACAAATCGAGGCCCTCGACGTCGATGCGCGTCGGCGAGGCGGCAAGGTCCTGCGCCGTGGGGCGCGTCGCGTCTCCGACTTCGCGCTCGTGCGCAGCCTCGGCTCGCGCTTCCATGAGTTCTTCAAGCTCCGTGGGCTCCACAGCCGCAGCAGCCGTCATACCGCATACCTCCATATCGATATCAATCCAGCAGTATCGATAGTAGGAATCGCGGCTCATACGCACGTGATCGCATTGTCAAGTGTTTGTAAGGGCACGCTGGTTATGCAGCGGGCAGCGCAATGGTAAACACAGTGTGCTCGGGTGTCGATTCGCACGCAATGGTGCCGCTGTGCGCCGCAACGATCTCCTTGGCGATGGCAAGGCCAAGCCCGGCGCCGCCGCGATTGGTCGCGCGCGCCGCATCCAGGCGATAGAACTTCTCAAAGATCACCTTGAGCTTAGCCGCCGGAACCGGATCACCCTGATTGATAAAGCGAATTCGCACGCCACCGTCATCTTGGTGCCCAGCCTCAATCGTAATGGTCGATCCTTCGTAGCTATAGGCGATGGCGTTTTTCATGATGTTGTTGAACACGCGAGCCATCTTGTCGCCATCTACGAGCACCGTCAGGTCCTCACGCACATCAACTTGGACATCTTTGTGCTGCTCGTTGAGAATGGGATAGAACTCATCGGCCACCTGTGCCAGCAGCAATCCCAGGTCGACGTAGCCGCGCGTGAGCACAATATCGTGGAAGTTAAAGCGCGTGATATCAAAGAACTCCTCAATAAGCGCGTCGAGTCGGTGCGCCTTGTCGAGCGCCACGCCCGTAAAGTGCGCGCGCTGCTCAACCGGCAGGTCGGGCGCCTCCTGCAACAGCGAGAGGTAGCCCACCACGCTGGCAAGCGGCGTGCGCAAGTCATGCGCCAAGTATGTGACCAAGTCGTCCTTGCGATGCGACTCGTCGCGTAGGGCTTGCTGCACCTTACGCTCGCGATCGCGCGCGCGGTTGAGCGCACCCTCGACCTCCAGGAAGTCTCCGTCGATGTTGTCCCATGTGTCGGGGTTATCGATCAGACGGTCCTGAATGCGGGCGGCAATCACGCGGTCTGCGTGCAGCTCGCCCTGCTCGTAACCCTGGTAGTACAGGGCGCGTCCGCAGAAGAACAGGACGCACACGGCAAGCGCCAGCACAAATCCAAGCATGTTGAACACAAAGCCGGCGTCAAAGAATACGGGCTCGCCAATACCGCCAAGCGCCATGGACCCGATCGCCAACGTAATTGTCCACGCGGCGCCGCCGATCACCACACAGCGGCGAACGATTTCGAATCGATCAATCAGCAAAATGCCAATGAGTAGAACTGCCAGGATGCCAACGATATTGTCAATGCCGATGAGCAGCAGACTCAGCAAAAAGAGCAGCACCGTCGCTAACGCACGGTTGTCAACGACCGCCCTTACGTATTCAAAGAGTCGATCGGGCACCTCGAATGCCCGCCTATCGTCTTTTGTCATATCTACTCCCCCACCATCAAAGGCGTTATTCGATTATGTAGCCGACGCCCCAGACGTTTTTGATAAAGCGCGGCTTCTGGGCATCGTCGCCAATCTTTTCGCGCAGATGACGAATGTGCACCATCACCGTATTGTTGGAGCCGGGCATAAAGTCCTCGTTCCACACCGCGCGGAACAGGTCCTCCACGGGCACTACGCTGCCGCGATGCTCGGCCAGATACAGCAAGATGGAATACTCGATGGGCGTGAGGCGCACCGGCGCACCGTCCACCGTCACGGAGCGAGCGTCACGGTTGATCTCGAGGCCGTCGAGCTGGAGGGTCGGCAACTCGGTCGCCTGCGCGCGGCTGCCGTAGCTGGTATAGCGACGCAACTGAGCATGAACGCGCGCGATGAGCTCCAGCGGGCGGAACGGCTTGACCACGTAATCGTCCGCGCCAAGCGAAAGGCCTTCGATCTTATCCTGCTGGGCATCGCGTGCCGTCAACATAATTACGGGATAGGTATGGCTGACACGGATGGTACGCAGCAGCTCAAAGCCATCGATGTCGGGCAGCATGACATCGAGCAGTGCCAGGTCAAACTTTTGTTCCAGAATTGCCTTGGCCGCATCGGCCCCGCTGTAGGCGATCTGGACGTCAAAGCCCTCTTTTGTAAGGTAGATACCAACCAGGTCGGCGATGGCCTTCTCGTCATCAACTACCAGTATGCGCTCGTTCATGCGTGCTCCTCTCGCGCTCCATTATGCCCGAGGCGGCGCCCGCCACACACAACAAGCGTGGGCGATTAAGTCGACCTTAAGCACCCTTGCGCCCATTCGAGCACGAATGCGGGCCATGCGCGCACGCAACGATCGTCGTCGCCGGCAAACGATATACTCTAGTGCCAGAAGAGACCATCCCGTCGAAAGCGAAATCTGTGAAGTCCCTCACCTCTTTTGCAAAACGCTCCGCCCAGCTTGCCGCCGGCTTTGCCTGCGCCATCGCCCTTGTTGCCGGCGCGCCCGCTGTTGCCGGCGCCCAAGTGCTCACGACCGACGACGTCTGCGGCAAGACCGCCGACGTCCGCGGCATCACGACAGAAAACCTGCCCGATATCGAGGCAACCAATGCCCTTGTTATGGGCAAGGACGGCACCGTCTACTATGGACGCGGCGCCGATGAGCAGGTCAAGATTGCCTCGATCACCAAGGTCATGACCGCAATCCTGACCGTCGAAAACTGCAAGATGGACGAGAAGGTCACGGTGAGCAACGCTGCCGCCACCGTAGGCAACTCGACTGCCGGCCTGCTCGAAGGCGACGAGCTCACCGTGGAGCAGGCACTACGCGGCCTGATGACCCCCTCGGGCAACGACGCCGCCATCGTGCTTGCCGAGTACGTGGGCAAAAAGATCGACCCCAAGACCAAAGACGCCGAGGCAACCTTTGTGAAGGCCATGAACGAGCGCGCCAAAAAGCTCGGCTGCACCGGCACGCTTTTTGAAAACCCGCATGGTCTGGACTTTGATGAGTGGGCCGGCGACATGCACTCAACCGCACACGACGTGGCACTGATGATGCAGGAGGCCATGAAAGACGATACGATTCGTGAAGTCGTCGCGAGCGAGGATTCTTGGATTGAGGTCACGGGCGCCGATGGCTCAGACCATTCGCATTCCATGGACACGCACAACGTTTTGCTCGGTCAGGACGGAAACATTGGTGGCAAGACCGGCACCACCGACGACGCGGGCTATTGCTTTACGAGCGCCTACAACCGCGACGGCGACGAGATCTACACTGTTATTTTGAACTCCACCACCACCGACCAGCGCTTTACCGATACCGCCACCCTTGCCAACTGGTACTACGGCCACAAGGTCACGGTCGCGATCGCCAACACGCAGGAGAAGACCGCCAACGGCAACCCGCTCATGGCGCGCATTAGCCAGACAGATTGGACGGACAAGACGATCGACGCCACGCTCGCCGATCCTACGGCGCAAGCGACCGTGTTTTCCCTTGCCGGCGAGGTGACCGAAAAGGTTAGCTACGACGATCTTTCGGGCACGGTGCATGTGGGCGACAAGGTGGGCAGCATTACGCTCAAGCAGGACGGTACCAAGATCGCCGTCATGGATTTGGTTGCCGACGAGGAAGGCTCGGGGCCGAATCCCATTGAGTGGCTACTCGTGAAGCTCGACCGCCTGGGCCGTCGCATCGACAACCGCCCACTCATGGCAGAAAGCGAGACCGTCGCCAAGGCGCCCGAGGTGTAGGGCGCAAAAAATAATAAGCCCATTAAAAGGAGGCGTCCGAAAGGATGCCTCTTTTTTTGAGGGTTCGAATCCCCAGCCGCCATTCTTGATAATAAAAAAGGGCCCCAAATGGGACCCTTCTTTCAATTCATACTGGCGGAGAGCTGGGGATGTCCGGGCATGCTGCGCATGCCCTCCGGCTTCAAAGCCTGGCGGCTTTTCGCCCACGGGCTACAAACGCTTTCGCGTTTGCTTAACGCCCGTGCCCTCTCGGGTTCGAATCCCCAGCTAACGTGGTTCAACTAAAAAAGGGCCCCTTTCGGAACCCTTCTTTAAAGTCTTACTGGCGGAGAGCTGGGGATTCGAACCCCAGATGCCCTTTTGGGGCATACTCGCTTAGCAGGCGAGCACCTTCGGCCTCTCGGTCAGCTCTCCGTAACAGCCGTTCTATAGTAACCAAACAGCCGAAGTTGGGCAAGAGGAAATTTTCTAATTGCCTAGCAGCCTTTCCTCCTTGAAAGCTTCGCCTACCCCAGCGAGCGGTTGAGGGAGCCGAGCTCGTCGTTGCCCATGGTGCGCCACATTTGGAAGATACAACCGCGTGCCAGGAAAAAGAAACCGTTGTCGACCAGTTGCACGGCGGCATCTGCAAGCTGATTCGTCACGGCGGACACTGGCGGCAGCTCGAGTCCAGCCTTGCGGATGGTCTCGACCGCTTCCTCGAACGTCGGAGGCTCGCTGACGCCCATCTCGTTCATAAGGCCCTGCATTTCTTCCAGCGCGCTGCTGCCCGACTCCTCGCCGCGCGGCACCAGGCGGTAGCACGCCAACGCGAGCTCGAGCTGGTCGCAGTTCCAATAGGCAAACGCCAGGCGATAAAACAGGTAACCGATTGAAGTACGGTCGCTTGCAATGCGCAGGCCATGGCGCGCTACCTCGATAATCTCGTCAAAGCGCTCCAGACGTGCCAACACGTTGATGAGCGCGAAGTGAGACTGCATGGACGAACGCGCCAGATCGTAAAGATGGCGCACCTCGGGCAGTGCTCGTTCAAAGTCCTCTTGCTCGGCGTAAAAGCTGCAGATCTCGTGCTGGGCAAAGTACAGCGCATCGGGCGCACGAAGGATTCGCACAGAGCGGTCTTCTTCCAACACCGGTAGCACCATGCGCACCAGCTGGTTATCACAAAACTGCGTTTGAACCGGACCTGTCGCCAAAAGCTCGGCGACGGCGCACTTAGCCTCCAACTCCTCGACAAGACGGGAAAAACCTTCAAAAGCACCTGTACGGTCGACTTTTGCCTGCTCGCGCAATTCAACAACACGGGCCACGTATGGGTCATCGTCCTCTTCCATGACCTCCAACTCGTCAGCCTTATCGGCAAGCAGCAGATCGCGCAGCGCCGGCGGCAGCGTGCGATGGTCATCACGCGGACGAGCATGAACCTCCGCAGGTTCAATCGTCTCCGGAGCAGTTGACTCATACGCCTCAAGCACACGCTTGCACGGCATATCGTCCATGTCCATGCTCTCAAGATCCTTGGCGACAGGCACGCAATCGGCCAGATAGGCCGCGCGCCCAAAGAAATACGTTGCGACAACGCGCTCGCCCTGCTCACTGTCGGGAGCAGCAATCTGCACATAGCAGCGCGTGATGCAGGTGCCCGCGGCAAAACACGCCGCCGCAAGCGTGAGCGCCACGCGCGCATCGTGCTCCGCAGCCCAGATCGCACGCGTGTCCTCTTCCAGCTCGCGCCAGGCGTCATCTTGAGCGTCGTATTCACGTTGCGGCATGGCATCCACGACAGAGTGCCCAAACCGAACGAGCATAATCCCCTCGGCAACGTTTGCCCGATAGGTATAGTCGAGCCGTGTGACCACGTTGAGCGCTTCTACGATACGTGCAAAGCGGGTGCGAACGTCCCACTCACCGCCCGGCTGGCAAGCCACCGTACCCGGTTTGCCCCACGGGTTATCGCTTGAGGCCGTATCGAGCAGTCGGGGAACATCGTTGGTCGTCTTGGCGATATGCCACGCATCAAAGAGCGCGCAGCCCTCAAGGCTCGGCGAGGATGCCGCGGGGACCAATCCGGCCCCGATGCGCTCAAGGATGCCGGAGAGGCGGTTGAGACGGCACTCGACGGCAAGCAACATGTCAATCTCGTCCTGGTCCAGCAAGTTGCGATCAAAATTGAGATAGAACAGCTTTGACCGGTCGATGCGCGCTAGGCTCATTTCGGACTTGGCGGCAATGGTGCGTAGACGGGGCAAGTCGACCTCGCTCATAAGGGCGGCGGCATAACGCTCGATACCGCTCGGATTCTCGGCATGGTCAACGCGGTAAAGCAGCGTCTCGATAGCATCGGGGAGCGGTGCCGTGTTAAAGCCCAAAAACACCTCGACCGGCTCGGGTAACTTTACGAGCTTGATCTTGTCGACAACGTTTTGCATGTCATCATCGAGACCGTCGACGCCCGCCGTGTTCGCAATAGCGCTTTCGGAGTTGGCAAATATCACGTAGCGCAAGAACATCGAGGCCATGAACTCGCCGTAAGGAAGAGCGCGGGTCGAATTCCACGTCTCGCGGTCGGACTGCTCGCGCATGGGGCCTTCGGGAGATCCGGCAGTTCGCGCGCACGCGCGCATGGCGCCGTTGGCAGCCCTCACCATAATCTCGCCAATACTGGAATCGGACTCGTCAAGGACCAGTTCCATGTCGGGATCGTTGGGCAGCGGAGCCTCGCTAACGGGGCGGTCCACCTTGTACACCTCACCCGAAACGCTTACGTAGCCCAAAAGCGACACATGACTTTTGCCAACGAATTCGACGACATAACAAGATTCATGTTGATCCTCGCCAAAGAGTTTCCAGACCACGCCATATGAGCGTCCCGCAGGCTGCTCGGGCATCGCCGGAAAGCGCTTCTTGGGATCGAGAAACCTGAGCTTGTATGTCGGACGCTCTGCCACGAAATATCACCCTGATCGGTCGCTTGAGAAGGAGTGGTCGCGAATAAGTCGCGACATCTACTCGGAATCTTACACGAGTCGACAGGAAATCGTCCCTTTGGACGAAAGCACTCAAGCTGGCGCAAAAGAAAAGCCCCCGTTGCCGGGAGCTTTAATCTCAAATGGTGCGGCGTATAGGATTCCGCGCATCCGCTGCGCGGATCCGCCCCGGCTTCGCCCGCCTGCCGGCGGACTCGCCCGCTCGCTAAAAACGCTCCGCGTTTTCTTTACGCCCGCGCCTCGACCGAGGTTCGAATCCATGCGGTGTTTACGTAAAAGAAAAGCCCCCGTTGCCGGGAGCTTTAATCTCAAATGGTGCGGCGTATA